>JBEKMT010000048.1:0-27025 GCA_050008355.1 Verrucomicrobiota bacterium | reverse complement strand
GCCAGATGCAAAAGAAGACCATCGAAACCATCCTTTATTCCTCGGCCGGCATCGCTGTGATGCTTGTCATCTTGATTGCGGTCAATCTCATCACCGGCACCAAACCACTACGCGTGGATTTGACCCAGGAAAAAGCTTACACACTTTCTGCCGGCACCAAGGCGATTTTGCGGAACTTGGATACGCCCGTGAAAATCCGCTTCTACTGCACGCAAAACGACACCGCCACTCCGGAAACAGTTTATCTGAAAGATTACGCGCGCAAGGTCGGGGACTTGTTGCAGGAATATAAACAGATCGCAGGTAAGAATCTGATTATCGAAAAATACGACCCGCAGCCGGACTCGGACGCCGAAGACTCGGCGCGGCTGGACGGCCTGCAACCGCAGGCGCTGTCAGGTGAGGATCAGTTTTATCTTGGACTGTCGGTCTCGCTGGCCGATACCCGGGTGGCCATCCCCTTCCTTTCGCCGGACCGTGAAAAGCTTTTGGAATACGACATCACCCGCGCCATCTCGCAGGTCATGAACCCGGAGAAGCCAACGATCGGCATCATGAGTTCGTTGTCGGTCTTCGGCGAACCGGCCAATCCCATGATGCAGCAGGAAGGGCAGCAAGGCACGGCGCCTTGGACCCTCGTCCAGCAGCTACAGCAGGATTACACTGTCAAGCACATTGAGCTGGACGCCAACCGGATTGATGACGATGTCAAGGTGCTGGTCGTCATCCACCCGAAAGGTATTTCTGACCAGACACAATACGCCATCGACCAGTTCGTTTTGCGCGGCGGAAAGTTGGTGGCGTTCCTCGATCCCCTTTCCGCTTACGCCAGCCGTCAGCAGAACCCCATGATGGGTGAATCCGGCGGCAGCTCGTCCTCGCTTGATAAATTGTTAAAAGCCTGGGGCATTCAATTTGATACCGACAAGGTCGTTGCCGACCTCGATTTCAAAATGCAGTTGAATGGTCAAAACAATACTCCGGTTGACGCACCCGCCTGGCTGGCCTTGACACCTGACGGCATCAATCGCAATGATATCTTGACCAGTGAGATCGACAGTATCTGGCTGCCTTTGTGTGGGGCTTTCACCGGCGACCCGGCTCCTGGACTGAAAGAGACGGTGTTGCTTGAAAGCAGCAAAGATGCCGAGCTGACGGATGCGGCCATGGCCAACATGGACGGCCAGGGGATCATGAATAATTTCAAGCCGACAGGCGTCAATTACAAACTCGCCATCCGTCTGACAGGTAAATTCCAAACGGCTTTCCCTGCCGGTGATCCCGCTAACAGCGCAACGAATTCTTCGGTTCAGGCAGGTGTTTCGTTGAAGCAGTCAAAAACCGAAACCACCGTGGTGCTGTTTGGCGATTCCGATTTGCTGGCCGACGATTTCTCGCTGCGTAAAGAGGAGAGCCCCTTCGGCGAGATGGTCAGTCCGATGAATGCCGATTTGGATCTCGCGCAAAATGTGATCGAACAGATGGCCGGTGATGAGAATTTAATTGCCGTGCGCAGCCGCGCGACCATGAACCGCCCGTTCACCCGGATAAAAAAAATTGAGGCGGAGGCCGAAGCGAGTGGCGAGGAAAAGATCGCTGGGCTGCAACAAAGCCTGGAAGAAACCCAGCAACACTTGAGCGAACTCCAGCAGCAGAAGAAAAGTAGCGACCAGCGCTACATCCTTTCGCCGGAACAGCGCGCCGAACTGGATAATTTCCAGAAAAAACAAGCGGAAGTCAGTCGCGAATTGCGGCAGGCGCAAAAGGATCTTCATAAAGAAGTCACGTCACTGGAAACGCGGCTTGAATGGCTGAACATCCTGGCCATGCCTGTCGGAGTGACATTGGCTGGTGTGGCGATCGCGGTCGTCAAACGCAAGAAGAACTCTGCAAAATGAATCGGAAACAATTCATCGTTCTATTGGTATTCGCTGCCTTGGTCGGCTCGGCAGGCCTGATTATTTATCAGCGAAACAACGGCTCATGGGAAAACGCCGAGGCTGCCATCGGCCGGAAACTGCTGCCCGACCTGACGGTGAATGATATAGCGCAAATCAGCATTCGCACCGGTACCAACGTTTTGGATCTCGCGCGGCATGACAACATTTGGCGGGTGCAGGAACGCGGGGATTATCCTGCAAACTTTTCTCAAATCAGCGACCTGCTCTTGAAACTCGCCGATTTGAAAATCATTCAAGACGAAGAGGTTGGACCATCCCAATTGGGCCGATTTGAACTGTTGCCGCCGGATTCGGAAACGGATGCAGGCACGCTGGTTGAACTCAAAGATCAAAACGGCAAGACCCTCAATTCCATTCTGCTCGGCAAGAAGCACATGAAACAACCTGCCGCCGGTTCGAACCCGGACGGGATGGGCGGCGAAAGCTGGCCGGATGGACGGTACGTGATGGTTGGCCCCGGGTCGAAAACGGTCGCGGTGATCTCCGACCCGCTGGACAGTGTCGAGCCCCGGCCAGAACAATGGTTGGACAAGGAAATATTCAGCATCGAGCGGCCGCGTGCAATTTCCGCTCAGTTTACCCAGGCGACCAACTCATGGAAACTCACCCGCCCCTCTGAAACCAACGATTGGCAACTCGCAGACGTCAGGGCGAACGAAAAGTTGGATGCCTCCAAAATCTCTAATATTACCACCGCCTTCGGTTCGGTCAGTTTCAACGACGTCGCGCCGCTTGAAGGACATTCCGACTTCAGCAATGCGACCAGCAATACCCTTTTGACCGTGAGTACGTTCGACGGCTTGAACTACGTCGCAAATATTGGGCCAAAGCAGGATGACAACTATCCGGTAAATTTTTCCATTACTACCAATTCTTCTGCAACCGGGACAGCCGCGGACAAACTGGCAGGGCAAAGAAAGTTTGAGAATTGGATCTATTATCTGCCGGCTTACAGCATTGAAGAAATGCTCAAACCCAGAAACCAGCTTCTAAGTGGAAGCACCAACGAAGTGTCGTCCGCATCTGACAAATAATCTCGGGGGCTAAGTAATTTCGCCCGGCATTCGGATCAACGATATAGCAAAAACGGTTCGCGAAGCTTTGCGAAGTTGTCCAGGTGCGGCTTGAAACCACTGATGATTTTATCCACCGGCACGCCGCGTTCCAACGCTTCCCGGACGGTTGAGGTTCCGAGGACTTTGTCGAAATAATCGGCATGAAATTCCAGTTTGTCGCCGTAAAGACTTTTGACCACGGACAATATATAAAGCGTGGTGGCGATAGGCTGGAACGCATTTCGGTCCGTGACATGAATTTGGCAACCTCCACATTGTTGGCCGGAAAATTTTGAAAATGTTGGGGTGAACCAGACCTCCCGAAATTTCACACCGGGCAGATCCAGCTTATTCAGCTTGTTCGCGAGGACGAATCCATCCTTCCAGGGTGCGCCGAATATTTCAAACGGTTTGGTCGTCCCTCGGCCTTCAGAAAGCTCGGTGCCTTCAAGGATGACCTGGCCGGGATAAACCATGGCACTATCGGAAGTGGGCAGATTCGGCGATGGCAACACCCAGGGCAAAGACGTTTCATCAAACCATTCTTCGCGGGTCCAATTTTCCATCGGCACAACCGTCAGATTCACTCTTTTTGGAAGGAATTCAGCGTTTATCAATTGGGCAAGTTCACCCGCCGTCATCCCGTGTCGCAATGGAACCGGATAGAGGCCGATGAAGGAACTGTACTTTGGGAAATCCAGTATTGGGCCTTCCATCGCCACGCCGTTGATCGGATTAGGCCTGTCCAAGACAATGAAGGGAATGCCGACTTCCGCACAAGCCTGCATCGCATAGGCCATGGTGGCGATGTAAGTATAGACTCGCGTTCCGACGTCCTGCAGGTCGTACACCATCACGTCCACCGATTGTATCATGCCGGCTTCGAGCAGTTTGCCTGTGTGCTGTGTGTCAAATGAGCGCATGTATGCGTCGATGTTCGTCATCATGTCAGCAGGTGGCTTATGCGTCTGGCCATAGAGGCTGAACACAGGCAGCTGAAAATGAATGTCGAAATAAAAAGGAACATACTCGCCCGCTTGTGCGTTACCGCGCACTCCATGTTCCGGACCGCAAAGGGCGACGAGTTTTAACCCCGGTTGTTCGCGAAAACGCTCAATGACGCTCTCGAGGTGCGAATCAACACCGGTCGGATTTGTAATGAGTCCGACACGCCTGCCAAGTACCAAATCCAGATGTTTTTCAAATAGGACTTCAACACCGGGTTTGACGGGATCGCGGACGAATAAATTTTGGTTTGGCATGGATTAACCGCTGGCAAGCAGTTCGACGAAAAGCAGGAGCCAGGTGGCAAATGACGTCATTGGTTTGACAGGCAACTCGTTTGCAAAAATTTCTCAAACGCGCCGCGCTTGCTCACGACATCGTTATGCACCATGTCCGTGTGCAGGAAAGCAATTTTATTTGTCTGTAAATTGTCCGGCACGGCGTTCGTGTCTTCGTTGGCAAAAAAACTGACACCATTGGTTTGGTAAGACCTCATTAAAAATTCCGTTTCGTCCTTCGTGCCGCCATGGTCGGTATAAATATCCAGCAGACGTCCGTCTTGGCTTTTTTGCCACATGGTGAAATTGTCGACGTTTCCATACAAGGCATCGAAGAGCCAGACCTCGCGAATATGATCGGAGAGGCCACCATGATCAAGGATCCCGGCCATGACATGATACCCGCCACTATGGCCTGATAAAATGATGGCACCGATTTCAGTGTTCGAATTCGTTAGCACACCGTTTGTTTCGAGTTTGGCGACAGCTTCATTCACGAAGACCTTGAAGCCATTAGTATCTTCCAGCTTTCCACCGAAGGAATCGGGTGCATTTCGCGGACCTTGTGGGACGATCAGAATCGCATTTTTGTCCGCCGCGGCGAATTGCTCAATGAGTTTGTACTCTGGTAGCGCGCCGGCCACTGTGTGGTTCCAGCCGTGAAAATGAATGACCAGGTCAACCTTGCTGCCGGCGTGATAATTTTTGGGAATGAACAGAGCAACCGTACTATCCGAGTAATGTTCGGTAGCGGAAAAAAACTGGCCGTGATATTTGTGGCCGGCGGCGCGCTCCGGATGTGGGAACGGCGCAGATGCAAATTGCGCCACCACCAGTCTGCCCAGTGGCGCGTAATCGGCCTCGAGCGACGAAAAATCGTCTCCCGCAAAGAGGGGCAATCGAAGAGCGCAGGCGAACGCGAGCGTGAACAATAGTCCTCTAAATGTCATGAAGGTGCCCATGGGCGGACCCTTGTGGAAATTTATCGCGACAGTTTGCCGGGGTGTCGAGAAAAAAATTTGCAAACCCCAATTCGTCGAAGTTGACAGGGCGAGCGGGTTTGCTAGCGTCACAGCCCTAAGGACTGAAAATGATTATTGGCGTTCCAAAAGAAATAAAAGAACAGGAATATCGCGTCGCCTTGCTGCCCAGCGGTGTCTATCAACTTGCTAAGCGTGGACACACGGTGGTCGTTGAACGCGGCGCGGGTGTGGGCGCAGGTTATCCCGATGCTGAGTATCAATCTGCCGGCGGCCAGCTTGCGGATTCACACACAGAAGTCTTTGCGCGGGCAGAATTAATCATCAAGGTTAAGGAACCACTGCCGTCGGAATTCCCATTGTTGCGGCGGGGACAAATTCTTTTCACCTATCTCCACCTCGCGGCCAGCAGGCCTTTGACAGAAGCATTAATGAAATCCGGTGCAACATGTATTGCATATGAAACTATTGAAGTGAACCGCCGCCTGCCGTTGCTCGAGCCAATGAGCGAAATCGCCGGGCGCATGAGCGTCCTCGTGGGTGGCTATTTCCTCGCCAAACATTTTGGCGGCAGTGGAACTTTGCTGGGCGGTGTGCCTGGGGTCTTGCCGGGCAAAGTCGTCGTCTTGGGCGGCGGAGCCTCCGGCGTGAATGCCGCACGAATGGCCCAGGGCCTCGGTGCAGATGTGACCATCCTCGAAGTCGATTTGGAACGAATGCGGTTTCTCGACATCACCCTGCATACGGCTCACACCTTGTTTTCAAGCGAATCGCACCTTTCGGATTTGCTGCCGACCGTGGATTTGTTGATCGGCGCGGTTTTGGTTCCCGGGGCCAAAGCACCCAAGCTAATATCGCGGGAAATGTTGCGCCGGATGCGACCCGGCAGCGTGCTGGTGGACATCGCAATCGACCAGGGCGGTTGTGCAGAAACTTCGCGCGCGACGACGCATCACAATCCCGTCTATGTTGAGGAAGGGGTCACGCATTATTGCGTGGCGAACATGCCCGGCGCTTATGCGCGCACCGCTACTCAGGCACTCACGAACGTGACATATCGTTATCTTGAAACATTGGCGGATCTGGGGCTCGACGAAGCTTGCCAGAAAAATCCCGCACTTATCGGCGGCATTAACATTCGCGACGGCAAAGTCAGTTACAAGGCAGTTGCCGATGCCCACGGCATGCCGATGTAAGCACATTGCGCCAAACCTCATTGCGTCGTTCCGGAAGAATCACGAGGCGGCTCGCCGCCAGCTTTCTTGAACTAAATCACGGCCGCTTCAGTGATTATCAAATCACCATTGTCGCCGTCCAATATGGCTTTAACGCCGATGGGAATCGTCGCGTTCAAATCCACGTGGCCAAATGGCAATCCGGTCACCACCGGCACTTCCAGCGACGACAATCTCTCGGCGAAAACATCCGCCGAGGACTGCGTGTATTCGCCTCCCGGCGGCAATTGTTTCTCTTCACAATTGCTGTTCACGCCGACTGCCACGCCTGCTATCTGCTGTAGAATGCCCGCGTTTGACAATTGCGTCAGCATCCGGTCCAAGCGGTACGGTCTTTCATCCACGTCTTCCAGAAACAAAATCCGGTCTTTGAATTTTGGCTCGAACGGCGTGCCGATGGACGCACACAAAACGGTCAAATTGCCGCCGATCAAACGCCCTTCCGCCACACCGCACCGCAAAGTGGAAATCCCTCTTTTGTCGTACCCGTCGCAAATGCTGCCCGCTGGCGTTGTTTCCATGATTGTCCGGAAAAATGAGGCTCGCGTGAACTCCGGCAAATTGTCCGCTGCGAGCGCGCCGCTCAACATCGGCGCGTGGAATGAAACCAGGTTGACATTTTTCTGAAACGCACTGTGTAGAGAAACGATGTCGCTGTAACCGGCAAAAATTTTTGGGTTATGCCGGATCAGGTGATAGTCAAGCAATTCTAAAATTCTTGATGAACCGTCGCCGCCGCGAATGCAGATGATTGCTTTCACTTCCTTGTCCGCGAACATTGTCATCAGGTCTGTCGCGCGATCGCAGTCGCTACCCGCGAGAAAACCGTTTCTTGCCCGGGCATTTGCGCCGAGCTTCGGCTTAAATCCATATTTTTCCAAGGCCGCTATCGCTTGGTCAACCGCCTCCGGGGGTGGCGGACTCGCCGGGGTGATGATGCCTACAGTGTCGCCAAAATTAAGCCGTTCTGGTTTGATCAAAGATTTCATGGTTCGGAAATTTGTTTGCCTGCGGAAAGCTTCTGCAAGGCGCTGTCGATGGCCTGACCCAGCGCCGGGATTCGCTGCGTATAGTTCACCGGACCGACCGCGTCAAATGCGGGAAAACTGGTACGCGCTGCATAAACAGCGTCGGCATATCGATAGCCCAGGTTACCAATGAAGGCGATGATGTAATGCCGGAATGGTTTGCCTGGCAATGACGACACAATTCCCGCGTCCGAACCGTAATTGAACGTCAAACCGGTTTTGTGCGCGAAATTTACCTCCGCCCTCGCGTTCTGCGCACGGATGTCCTTGCCGTAATCCTCGCCATCAACCACCGCATGTCCGTTTGTCGGGTTGATCCAACGTTCCGTGACACGTGAAGGAATGCCAGGGTGCACGTTAGTTGCCCCGGCGTAATTTGCTGTGCTTAAGGCATCGTTGAAACCTTGTTCGGATAAAAGTCTCTTCAAAATGGCTCGCGAAGGATCTGAGAGCAATTTTGCCGTGACCGGTTTTCCATCCACTTCCTTCCAAAATGGCCCCGACCCGCCATCGATAATCCAAAATAACCGCGCAGCATCAAACGCGGTCATGTTGATCTTGCCCGGTTCCCAGTCCAGCCCATCCGTTGCGCGCGTCCCGTTGATTTGCAATGTGCCAAGGTTTAGCTCGCGAAACTCCTGGTTCAGAGGCTCAATCTCATCATGGTCATGCAGCATTTTTAATAGTGCTGCCGTCGCGCTATTGTCGCTGATCGCGATCATTAAATCGAGCCAGTACCCAATTTTATGGGATGCGGGCTTGGCACCCGCGATGGCGTAAATATAATCAGAATCGAGCGTGATTTGGCCTGCGTCTACCATTCGCATAATGTGATACGCCACCATGATTTTGAACAGGGATGCCGGGTACGGCGCCATGAATTGATACGGCGTGTTTACGCATTCCGGGAGAATTTCATCGCCTTCAGTCAGCGGCGGGTCATTCGTCCAGCCTTTGGTGGCGAGGCGGTGGCCGTCTTCTGGCGAATAGGTTCCGCCATCGGAACGCTCAATATCCCAGCGCAAGAATCGCACCGTGTTATGGGTGCCGGTATCCCGGTCCAACGGCACAATGGTTCCGTCCGGATAATCGCGCGAAAGCAAAACGCAAGCCCGGTCCACCATCCGCCCCGCTGTGTCCAATTCAATGACCGCAACATCGACGTTCGGCGTGTGCGCGATGATTTGTGCAGGCGAATGCGTGGCGGCTCTGACCGGCCGATCTTCATTGCCGGCTCCGAAATCAATAACTTTTTCAAAATGCGCGTTGCGCACAGCGTCCAGCACTGCTGTTTCCAGCGGAGTTTCCCCATGGACACACGCGGCGGGAGCGCATAGGAGTGAAACGATTACCAGGACAGTTTTAATCTCCATATTATCATGCACGAAAGTTTTGTTCCATAACTGCAGGAAAGTCACCACCCATTTTGGGGGGTTCGCCGGACCCTTATTTGGTGGACAAGACGGTTATTCGATTCATCATAAAAAAAATTCCATCCCGAAATCAGAATGAATGCTCCCGCCAGCCCGCCAGCGTCCGAATCGCAACGCCTGATGTCGCTCGATGCCCTGCGTGGCTTCGACATGTTTTGGATTCTCGGCGCCGATTCGTTCGTTTACGCATTGCACGAAATGAGCCCGAACCCGGCAACTCAATTCCTCGCAACACAGCTCGATCACGCCGAATGGCAGGGCTTCCATTTTTACGATCTGATTTTTCCGCTGTTTGTTTTCGTGATGGGGGTCTCGACGGTTTTCTCGCTCACAAAGATCATTGCCAATGAGGGCCGAGGCGCAGCGGTGAAACGTGTATTATTCCGCGGCTTTTTACTTTTCATCATGGGGCTGATTTATTCCGGGGGATTCACCAATCCCTGGCCCGACATGCGCTTGATGGGGGTGCTGAACCGTATCGCCCTCTGCTATATCTTTGGCGGCTTGCTGTTCGTTTTCTTCCGAACGCGCACGCTGATTGCTATCGCCACCGTGTTGCTGCTGGGTTATTGGGCGCTGCTGGCGCTGGTCTCTTTTCCAGACGTCCGGCCTGTGCCAGGCGGTGATTCGGTAATCACGAAGGATGCCGGCTTTACGAATATCACCCAATTGAACATGGACAGCACCAACCTGCTTCGTGGCTCTTACATCCAAGGCGTAAATCTGACCGATTACCTCGACCAGAAATATTTGCCCGCCCGCAAATATGATGGAACGTACGATCCCGAGGGCATGCTCAGCACCATGCCGGCGATTGTTACCGCGCTACTCGGAATCTTCGCCGGCCTGCTTGTCCGTAATAAGTCCGTTACGGACACAAAGAAGGTTGCTTGGTTGATCGCGGCCGGTGTAGCCAGTGCAACTCTCGGATGGATTTGGTCAACCGAGTTTCCCGTCGTTAAAAAGATTTGGACCTCATCTTACGTTCTCGTCGCCGGTGGTTACAGTGCCTTACTGCTTGGAGCGTTCTACTGGATTGTGGATATAAAGAAATGGCGGGCCTGGTGCCAGCCATTTGTCTGGATTGGCATGAATCCCATAACTCTCTACCTCACCAGCAATTTCCTGGGCGGCCTTGGATTTGAGAAGCTTGCAGTGCGTCTCGCCGGCGGTCCTGTGAAGGATTTCTTTGACGCCCATGTCGCTCAGGGCAGCGGCGAACTCGTCATCTCGATGACCGCCGTGGCGTTGTTTATCGGGTTCGCCCACTTCCTTTATCGCCGGAAAATTTTTCTGCGCTTTTGAAATCAGCCAGGACTGAAATCAATCTGTTCAACTGAGTCCGGTTGTGCTCGCTGGAAATAACGAACCGGAAAACTCCATACGCCGACGCACCGGGATATTTCAAGAACGGGGGATAGATGCCCGCCGCCAACAAATGCGACTTCATTCCGGCCACCTGCTTTGCATCCATGGCCGGCAACCGGATGATCGGTCCGGGGTTGTCGGCGATCTCCCATCCAGCCTCGCGCAATCGAACCCGCGTATGGCTCAAATTCCTAAACAGATTTTTCCGCTTCAATTTACCGGTCCGCAGGATTTTCAGGGACATCAATGCTGCACCCGCCAACGGCGGCGGCAACGGAGTTGTACCGATAAACGTCCGGCTTCGTGACCAGATTTTTTGACGCAATGCTTTCGACGCCAGCACCACACCGCCATACGCGCCGAAAGCTTTGCTCAAGGTCGTACATTGAACGATTCGTCGACGGTCGACCCTTTCCAATTGAAGAGTGCCCGCACCCTTCGCACCCAGCACACCCGCGCCATGGGCATCATCCACGAGAATCAACCCCGCTCGCGGCAGGATCCTTAGATATTTCCGTAGCGGTGCCGTCGAACCGTCGTGTGCAAACATCCCGTCGGTCAAAATGATCGGTCGCGCATTTTGGCCGATTCGAGAAAGCAGTTGTTCCAGGTTGCCGGAATCCCGGTGCTTGAATCTTTTTACCGGGCAATCCAGCATCCGCGCCGCGTCCAGCAATGCGCCATGGGCAAATTCGTCCACAAATGCGTGCGTATATTCTCCGGTAAGCGCCTGGGCAACGACGATTGGCGCGAAATAACCGTCAGGGAGGAGCACTGCGGTATCCGCCTCAAAAAATCTCGCCAGTTCGGCTTCGAGTTGCGCGTAGATTTTATGATTTCCCGTGGTCATGCGGGAGGCGGCCACATTCAAGACGTGTTTTTGGAGCGATGAAACAGCGGCAGCGGCAAGTCTTGGATCCCGCGCGAGGCGAAAATAATCGCATCCGGAAAAATAAACGAGCGTGCGTCCGCGAAATCGCACTTCATCCTGGCCGGCAAATGCCAGCGGCTCCGGCTCTTTCATGACGCCAGCATAATTGGTCCCGTTGAAACTGCACGTGCGAAAAATCGGTTCGGCAGTTGCGCAAGATTTTGGAAATCATTACGCTCCGCTTCAAAGGATTTAAAATGCGTGGTCAATTGTTCGCGGCGCGAGTGTTGGCCGGATTCGTTTTAACGATCTGCCTCTGGGTGATTTTTGTTTCATCCGCGGCGGGTCAGGCGGCGGGTCCTCCGGACACTCTCGCCGAATTGCGCGCGCGCATCGACGCGCTGGTGAATGCGCCGCGTTTCAGCCGCGCGCTCTGGAGCGTGAAGGTGATGTCGCTCACGACCGGCAAAACTGTTTATGAAAACCACGGCGACCGGTTGATGAGCCCGGCATCAAACACCAAACTTTATACGGGTGCGTTGGCGCTGGACACGCTCGGTGGTGACTATCAGATGGCCACACCGGTTTATGCGACGGTTGCGCCCGATGATTTTGGCCGGATCAACGGTGACTTGATCATTGCCGGTCGCGGCGACCCCAGTTGGAAAGCGACAAATTTCTGGGACAACTTTGCGCCGTTCGTCGCCGTGCTCACGAACGTGGACGTACATCATGTGACTGGCAACCTTGTGGTTGACGACACTTTCTTTCAAGGTCCGCCTACCGGCGGCAGCTGGAGCGTGGAAGATTTGGAAGACAGTGATGGCGCCGAAATCTCTGCACTCAGCCTTGAGGATAACACCGCCGAAATCCATGTTTTACCCGGCACAAATATTTCCGCGGTCTGCGCTCTTACGCTTTCGCCTCCCGACACTCAAATTATCTTGGTGAATCTTACCAAAACCATCGCGCCGGGTGGCAGTGGCGATTTGGAGAGGCGAAGTTTGGAGGCACGAAAATTGCCCGGATCCAAAACCTTTTATGTGTTCGGCGAATTGCCTTTGGGAGGCAAGGGTGAGGAACTCGACATCCCGGTGCCGGAGCCAGCTGTTTGGTTTGGTTCGGCCTTGAAAGAGGCGCTGGCCCAAAATGGAATTATCGTGGACGGCAAGGTTCAGTGCCTGGCGTGGCCAGACACCGCGCCTTGGAACGAAACGAAATTGGCCAAACTCGGAGAGGCGAAATCCCCCCCGTTGCGCGACCTCATCCGCGGTTTCATGAAACCGTCGCAAAACCTCGAGACTGATTTGGTTTTTGAACATGTTGGGGAATTGTCGCGCAAGGCGAATTCGCGACCAGGTCAAAGTTCCGAAGGTCTCGCGGTCGCGGCGTTGGAAAGATTTCTGAGGGACAAAAGGATTCCCGACGATGTTCATTTTGACGAAGGTTCCGGCCTGTCACGGAACAATCTGACTTCGGCGAACGCAACAACCGCCTTGTTGGCGGTGATGTCTACGAACCGCTGGGCCAGAGACTATTTTAACGCGCTGCCGATCGCCGGAGTCGACGGCACATTGCGAAGCCGGATGAGAAACACGCCCGCGTTTCAAAATGTCCGCGCTAAGACCGGCACGTTGCGCTGGGCGAATTCGCTCTCCGGCTATGTCACCACTGCGGCTGGCGAAAAATGGGTATTCAGCTTGATGTTAAACCGTTATGACGCTCCACCGCGAATCAACCGTACCGGGGAGTTGGATTCCATCGCCGTGATGCTTGCCGGATTCAGCGGTCGATCAGACGAATAAGGTCTGTCGGAGTCGACGAATCCAGCAATGGGATTTAGATTCGTTGCGATATTTTATTTTTTCCAGCGGGCCCTAAACTGAATTGTAACACGCGGTATCGTCGTTCTGACTACTGGTTTCTTGGTTATCCGTTTTTATCTATCTCTGCCTGAAGCAGGGGACTTTTTTCAAACCCCGGAATGCCGGAGAACGAATAATCCCTTGAGAATGTTGCCTTTTCATGCTCCCAGACCGATTCCGCGAGCGCGCATTCAACGAGTTGCATGCAGGGAGGGCCGCAAGCGTTCCAAACGGGTTTATGAATTTTTTGTGAAATTTTTGTTGCATTCTTTGGATGTCCGGCATAAAAAAGTGATGGTTCTAATGGTCAGGCGTGAAACGCCTACTTTGACGCTTTGGCAAATCACTGCCAAGGCAAGGCAGTGTAGAAGGAGAAATATGAAAAGTACTCAAAAGCTGGGTTTTATTGCATTGTTCTGTGCATCTCTGACCACAATAATATTGTGTCCAGCGTTTTCCCGCGCAACACCTTATGCCTCTGGTGTAACTAACAATGCCGGCACAATCACATTCTATCTAAATGAAAGCGGTGCCAATATTAAGGTCACTTATGAGGACGGCACCACGAATGCCGGCTTGAATGGCCTTACAACCGGCACAAACCTAGCCGCCGGTCCATATAGCTTTGGGCTGGGCGCGCATACCAGTTATTCAATCGCGGTATCTAAAACCGGATCTGGAGTCGCTGGCCTCATAGACAGTCCCATTCAGGACACGAACGGTTATATGTACATTCTCGGCGACTTGCGCGGGGTTGACGTCAATAAAAACCCGACCTCACCATACTTTGGGCATATTTATTTTGAAAGATACAGTCCTGGTATGATTTATGACCTTAATAGCGATGGCTCTTACGTCACCAACAGTGACGCCGGTATTGATTTTTCTGGTACCAGTAGTCCTTACCGCATGGCCGTGGCCCCGGACGATTACCTGATGGTTGGCGATTTTTCCGTCGCCAATTCCGCGATCTGGCGGGTTACCCCTGATCTGAGTACGAATGAATTGGTTCTGGGCCCTTTGGGTGTGAGTGCAGGTCAGGCTGCGGGAGTTCACGGCAGCGAAGAATCTCGCCCTCTCGTTTTGGGAAATCTGGCAAGCGGCACTAATTGCATACTTTTGGAGGTTGATGGTGACTGGCCGGATTCTGGCACTAACTATAATTCACTTCTGGTTTATTCCAACATCTCACTGTCTACCATCCCGGATTTGACCAATCCTCCGAGTTTGTACGGTCCGACCATCGGCCTTCCTGAGTACAGTGGCACATACCTTAACAATGTCTATGCCGGACTGACTGAAGGACCCAATGGCTATATTTACGCGAGCCAATATCGCAGTAGTGCAGCCGGCAACCCGCCCTTTCTGCAGATCTACGATACGACCTTCACTAACCTGATCTGGAATTCCCAGTACAATGGCGGTGCTTCTGATTATTTCCTGACCTCCGCCAACGGAGGAACGCCCGTAGGCATTGTCGATTCCGCAGTTTCCCCGGATGGGAAGTTCGTTGTCGGCTTGGGGGTTGATAATCATTTTACCATCTGCTCGCTGACCAATGGCATCCCTGATGTCTCAACCCTTTACACCGTGGCGCCTACTTCGTATGCCGAAAATGCCCGCGGGGTCTGTTGGGATGCCGCAGACAATATAGATTTCATAAGTTCCGGCACCGCGCTGGTTGAGTCTTGGACGCTTGGATTCACTGCCGTTGCGACAACAACCGGCAATGCCAGTGGTTCAACGGGCTTTTCCATAACCACACCATCAACGACTGTCAGCGTCGTGGCGAGCAATTCCATTGGCAGCACATTCATTTCACAAGCGAACTCCCTGGGTAACCCCACCAGCGGCGAATTTGTGATTACACGCACGGGCAACGTCAGTTCTCCATTGACGGTTCCGTTCACTCTGAGCGGCACAGCTCCCGGCGCCAGCTATACGATCGGCTCACCGAACGGGGTCACACTTGCTTCCGGTCAAACCTCTACTAACATTACCGTCGCCGCTGTGACCGACGGCATAGCGAGACCGGTTACGACCTTGACCCTGACTCTCGCAGGCTCCACTGAATATTCGTTTGCACCGCCTGGCACCGCTACGTTCTCCATCATCAATACCGCGCCGGATGAAGTGGTGGCTTCTGTCGCCGTTCCCACGATGTATAATTCCTTCTCAAATGATTATGCTGCCTTCACTCTCACCCGTTGGGGTGACACCAATGCGGCTTCGTTCACAGTTAACAATTACACTTTCGCCGGCACTGCCATCGCGGGCGTCGACTATACAATGCCTGGTCCGATTACATTTAACCCGGGCGACATTTCCTACACCAACTACATTTCACCTTTGAGCAATGGTGAATTACCGGTGGACAGCACCACCAATCCTTATGTTGGAAATAGAACGGCGATTATCGGCATTGCCGGCGGAACAGGATTCGCCGGAGGTGGAACCAATTCAGCAACACTCACCATTATTGATAGCGCCACGCCACCGGCCACGGTATTATACTCCGATCCGTTGACAGATCCCAATGACGCCGCCAACTGGGGTGTCAGGTCTGCCAACGATAATATGCAGACCAACGCGATCGATGACACGATCACATTCGGTTACAATCTTCAATCTGGCGATCCAGTCGACTATGGTACGATCCCGCTTCCACCAAGTGGTGCCACTAACGCATTGCGGGTAACGGTCAATAAAGACAATCCTAATGGGGCCGCTGCGGGCGTTAATCTGTACCCGACAAATGTTTCATTCAGCGGCAATTACGCCGTTCGGTTTAACATGAATATTATCGAAGGCTATAACCTTGCAGTCACCACTGAAGGTGTCCTGTTTGGAATAAACCACTCAGGGCAGGATACCAACTGGTGGACCGGCAGCGGGTTGACGAGTGGTTGGGGACCGGGCAATAGCCAGATTTGGCAGAGTGATGGTATCTGGTATTGGATCAGTGTTGATGGCGGCGCCGGATTGGGTGACTACATTAACTTCAGCGGCAACGGCGGTACGGTGCCCAACACCGGGTGGGAATTACTCGCCCAGTTATACCGGTCTTCGTACGCCGATGCTTTCAAGACCAACATTTTCACCAGCATCCCCGCAACCGGCACGGGTGCCGGCCTGGTAGCCAATGGCTCGGTGATAAATGGAAGCAGCGCCAACAACTGGTCAGATGTGGAAATCAAACAGTATGACGGAATAGTAACGCTCTCCATAGACAAGACCATCATTTACGCGTATACGAATACCACGACCTTCACCAATGGCTCAATCATGCTGGGTTACAACGATCCGTTCGACTCGGTTGGAACGCTTGATGCCTCTGTTTATTTCTCAAATCTGAAGGTCGTAAGGATTGGGTCACCCTTCATCAGTCAGGTTGCTCTGGATAACATCAATGGCAACGTGGTAATCAATTTCACCGCCACGGATGGGGACCTCACCGCTGGCTCCTTTATCGTGTCCAGCTCTTCGAGTGTGACTGGCCCGTTTGAGCCGGTGAGCAATGCGGTAATCACCTCGCTCGGCAGCGGGGCTTTCCACGCGGTAGTGCCACAGATTGGGTCGACACAATTCTACCGCGTTGGCGAAAATAATTAAACGTGGTAGAATTAAATGGGAAACGCCGGGATGTCTGCTTCAGGCACACATACCCGGAAGTATATGTTGTATGAGAATATGTAGAAGACGTTCGATCGGAGTGTGTTATGGTTTCACTCTGATTGAATTGTTGGTAGTTATTGCCATCATCGCGATTCTTGCCGCCATGTTGCTGCCGGCGTTGGCGTCGGCAAAAATCAGGGCTCAAACCACAAAATGCATCAGCAATTTAAAGCAACTCCAGCTCGGTGCCGTCATGTATGCCCAGGACACTGCTGACGTAATGATTCCCAACGCTCCTTCTCCGGGTGGTCCAAGCGGTGCGCAAACATGGTGTGGTCTCGAAACCGAAAGCTGGGGGTCAAGTGATGCCAACACGAACATCCAATACTACAATTCCTCCATCATGTCGCCTTATATGTCAGGTCAAGTCGCTGTCTATACCTGCCCGGGCGATACGATCCCGTCTGCCAACGGGAACCGGATTCGGAGTTATTCCATGAATTGTGAGATGGGAAATATCTACACCAAGAAAATGACCGAAGACGCCAATTTCAATCCGGGTTATATTGCGTTTGTTAAAATGAGCCAGCTCAGTTCGTCGACTTTGTCTCCCAGCGACGCATTTGTCTTTTGCGAAGAAAACATGTGCAGTTTGAATGACGGCTATTTGCAAATCAGCATGGCCGACCCCGTCTACCCCGACGTACCGAGCTCATACCATAGAAATGTGTGCGGATTTTCCTTTGCGGACGGACACAGCGAAGCGCATAAATGGTTAACCCCCGATTTGCCGGGAGCGGTCCTTAACTATTACGATAAAAAACTGACTAAAGACGAAATCAGCGCCTCTGGAGCCAAAAACAATCAGGATTGGTTATGGCTGACTTCCCACTCCAGTTGTCCCGGGTCCTGAAAGAGTTAGGTTATTTTTGGTCAGCGCGGGCTGATTTGCAGTCCGCGTTTTTCTTTGGCTTTCACGAACGACAATATTCCTCTTTCGGCGGTCACGCCAAGATACGGGTCGTTCGTGATCAACAAACTCCCATCAAGGTCGAGGAAATCGGCAAGTTCAGCCAGGTGCGCCGCTGCGCTGATGAGTACACTCGTTTCAATCATGCAGCCGATCATGGTTTTCAGCCCGGCTTTGCGGGCGGCCTGCAGTGTCTCGTAGGCCATACTCGCTCCGCCGGTTTTGACCAGCTTCACGTTAACTCCATGAAACCCCTCGGCGCACCGCGCGATGTCGTCAATGTTATGGCAGACTTCGTCGCCAAACAGTGTCAACGGAGAGCGCGCTTTCAACCACTTCAAATCCTCCATCTTGGCGTCGCGAGGCATCGGTTGCTCGACAAATTGGATGTTCTTGTCTGTCGTCACCAGCCATTCCAGCATTCGCAGAGCATCCTCTTTCGTTTTCCAGCCTTCATTGGCATCCACACGCATGGGTTTTTCCGGGGCCACGGATCTCAGGGCGGCAAAATTCTCTTTGTCGCGGGCATCGCCGAGTTTCAATTTCAGCACCGGATATTGTTCAGCCTCCAACACCTTTTTGCGGATTTTGTCCGGCCCGTCAATGCCGATGGTGAAGGAAGTGACATGATGGCTCTCGCGAAAGCCGAGGCCGAAAAATTCATGCAACGGTTTGCCGGCGCGTTTCGCGGCACCGTCCAGCAGTGCCAGATTCAACGCGCACTTTGTCGCCATTGGCAGGCCAGCCAGCGATTCCAGAAAATGCATGCTGCCGGGAATGTCGTCAAACGAAAGTTCACGCGAATCAATCCGCTGCAATGACGCCAGCATCCCCGCAGCCGATTCACCGTATAGTACTGATGGGGCCGCTTCGCCGATGGCCTGGATATCGCCTTCTGCCAATTCCACGATGACCGTTTTATGCGTAGCGGATCCCTTGCTGCTGGCGATTTTCCACGGGTTGGTCAGATGTAATTCGACCAGCCGCGCGTTCAATTTCTCCATGCAAAATTCAAGCAAAAATCCGGCCTTTTGGCAATCCGATTAATGGAGATTCCCGCTGTCATCGGCAGCGGAATTTCGTAATCTAACCCAGTGGTCAATTTGCAAAAAATAGTAGACGAGACCGTCGCCGCTACGCTTCAAAAATTTGCTGCCTGCGGATTGTTGGCCAACGAATTGGCGGTAACCTTGGTGGATTTGAATGGCGAAAAAGATCCAGCTTGGGCCGATTACCGCGGTGACGCTTCAACGTATCCGGCCAGCGTCATCAAACTTTTTTATCTCGTCGCCGCGCACCGGCAGATGGAAGACGGTAAGATCGCCGACACGGCCGAATTGCGCCGCGCGCTGCGTGACATGATTGTTGATTCAGGCAACGAGCCGACCGCTTACATCATCGATCTGTTGACCGACACGACGAGCGGGCCGGAGCTATCTCCCTCTGAACTGGCCGCCTGGCACGAAAAGCGCAACGTCTTGAACCGTTATTTCCACGCCCACGGTTTTCCGGAAATCAATGCGAATCGCAAAACGTGGCATGAAGGTCCTTACGGCCGCGATAAACAAGCTGTGGACACTTTTTCGCCCGCCAGAAATTCGTTGACCACCAACGCCACAGCGCGATTGCTCGCGGAGATCTATTCCGGTCGGTGTGTTTCTCCGGCGCGTAGCGCCCAGATGATGGATTTGCTGAGACGCGACGTCTCCGATTTACAAAATGCCGACTTCCAAACTCGGGAATTCATTGGCGTCGCGGTACCGCCGAACGCGAAACTATGGTCAAAGGCCGGATATATGAGCTCGGCGCGGCACGATGCCGCACTGGTCGAATTCGTCGATAGCCGAAAAATGGCCCTCGTCATTTTCACGGAAAACCATTCGGACCAAAAAGGGTTGATTCCCGAGATCGCGCGGATGATTGTCTCTGGATTTACCGGATGACTTCGTCCGCTTGATTTTTGGACATTGGCTGCGATTATTGTTACACTCGCAAACAAGGATTGACGAAGAAATGAGGTATCAAATTACAGTCTTGCTGTCGCTTTTATGGGCGGCATTTTTCGTCGCCGGCTGCGCCAGCCAGTCTTCGCCGGGCAAGCCTGAGCCCCGCACTGGTGACGAGATTGTTGTCGCCGGGCAGCTTTTTCACACTGGCACCCGGGTGATTCTCTGGCTGGATCCCGGCGGCTACGACGGTTATCGCGTCGAACGGCGTTTTGGCCCTTACGAAAAGTCGAGCTGGGAAATTTCGCATGCGGAGAACAAAAACCTGACGACCCCCAACCGGTATGGTTTACGCCGAGCCCAGCTTTCGACAAATGAAATTGAACGCGTCCGTGGCGGCGGCTGGGATTTGCCTCTCTTACAGCGCGTGGTGGACCAGTTTGTCATTCACTTCGATGTTTGCGGCACTAGCCGGACCTGTTTTCGAGTTTTGCAGGATGATCGCGACTTAAGCGTTCATTTCCTGCTCGATCTGGACGGTACTATCTACCAGACACTCGATCTGAAGGAGCGTGCTTGGCACGCGACAACTTCCAACGACCGCTCCATCGGCGTCGAACTCGCCAACATCGGAGCTTATCCTGTTGACGTAAAAAACCCATTTGCCGAGTGGTATAAAATGGACGCCAACCGTCGAACTTATATCACTATACCCGCGCGATTGGGTGACGGCGGTATCTTGACGTCAAACTTCGTCGGCCATCCGGCGCGGAATGAGCCGGTACATGGCACCATCCAGGGTGAAGATCTCGTGCAATATGATTTTACGCCGCAACAATACTCCGCGCTCATCAAACTGACCGCCACCGTCTGCAAGATCTTCCCAAAACTGAAATGTCGCTATCCGGCTGACGAAGATGGAATGCCGGTTCCCCACAAGTTGTCCACCGAACAGTTGAAGGATTATGAGGGCTTGATCGGGCATTACCAAATCCAGACCGACAAGGTGGATCCCGGCCCCGCATTCAACTGGGATTATGTCGTTACCAACACACAGAAACTGATTGCCGGAGAGCCATTGGTGCCTCCCTTGCTCACGCCACGTGCTGCATCCGCATCCCTCAAATAATTCCGCCGCCGCGATCGGTGTTCAGCCGCAACGATTCAATTGCCACCACGTATGACCATGAATAAACGGTTGAAGCTGGGTTTAACATATCCCGATTGGGTTCAAAAATTCAACCTGGCGTTCACGTGAAGCCTGAACGGCTACGCAGGGTAAAACGAAAAACCGCATTCTACGCCGAAGGCGTTGAAACTATCACGGTCTGGCGAGATGGGCCCCGATCATCGGCTTAAGGCTCAGGCTGGTTGTCGATGCTAAAATCATTTCTCCGGTATCAGCGCCAGGCGTACAGGTTGGCTTTCTGTTTAGCTTCCCCGAAAAGCAATTTTTCGTTCATGGTCTTTGCAACCCGGCTTTTCGCTCATAACTTCTAAAATTCAAATTCCTATTGACGCCCCATGGCTATTGATGCGTATGAGCTCACTATTGCTCAATTTTATAAAACCCGGCAGAACTGGTCGAAACGGCAACCGCTTTATAGGTCCCAGAACCGCCGGTAATGGTTGCACCCGAAACCGGCGTGTAGGCGCCGTTTACGGTAGTCGAGCCTAACAACGTGAAGCCAGATGCGGCTTGATTTCCCTGGGCCGTGAAAATAATGGTAACAGTCGTGCTGCCGGCCTTTGAACTGGCGGTGACGCTGCTAATGGCGAACTGCGCTGATACAATCAACCGGGCCACTGCCACAGTAGTATTTGTATTTGCACCCGGAGGCGACCAGACCCGCCACCGATTGGTTGTGGTAGAAGCAGCGTATAGATTGCCCACACCATCCCATGCCGCACAGGTGTAATTATTTGCGATATCCACATTGGTCAGAGTCTGGATCGTTGTGCCGTTGGTTACTGAGACCACTGAGCCGTCGGCCGTGTTTAGCACCCGAATGCCACCGCTGTTGCCATCGGTATCATTCATCGGCGTCGCCACGTATTTTGGATGTGTGCGTGAGCTGATAAGGGTATCATTGATGCCGGTATCCGTGTTATCGTTCGCCCCAATGCTCCACAATGCCTCCCCAACGGTTGAGCCCAGTACATAGCCAAAAGGCCCGAGGGAATTGGTATCAGTGGATTCAGGCGGGAGAATGCCATCATTCCAATTTGTGAACTCCATCTGCCTTGCGGCGGGATCATTGGCATTGTACCGATCCTGGGAAATGAATATGTCGAGAGTGGTATCAACCGATAAACCAGCATTCGCTACCAGGGAAAGGTCTCCCCCGGTTTCGACAGCCTGAACCCCGATTTGGTCATTGGTGTCCGACGAGCCGTTTGTCATATGGTACATCCAAACACCCCAGCTGGGAAGATCGGCGTCGCCCAGCCAGACTGCAGCATTGGTTGTATCAGTGGAGGTGACGTCAAAACAATTAATACCGTAAGAGAGTTGGCCAATATCTGGATTTCTTGAATAATTATGCGGCCCTCCAAGATGGCCGCCGAGTGTTCCACCATCGTCAATCACAACCGAATTGCTGCTGACCAGAATGTCAAAAGCGACTATCGCACCTTCCGAGCTATAATCGAGCATGTAAACCCGGTCATCACCCCCGATCCGTAATAGCCATGGAACAACCATTGAACCGCTGGGCATCTCTCCGGGATTGATATTGATATGACCTCCGTCGTCATTGGTGTACCCCCCGTAACCAAAGCCACCTTCATCCGCCGGGCTGCCATCAGCATTATATTTATAAATGCCATCGCTGTACTGCGTCACCTTTTGGTTGTTTGTCACAGTCCCTTCTGCCGAATTGCCTACCACCACGCGCCCGTAATATGGGCTGTGGGCGTTATCATCAACGGCAATTCCATTTGGATAAAAGGCATAATTCCCGGGATTGGTATCATTACTGATTTGTGTCCAAAATGGGAAGCCGGCTGCCGCAGCCGTAATGCTGACAGAATAAGTTCCGGAAGCTGGAGGCGTCCACGATACAGTGTTGAGCCCCATAGCCGTCCCGCCGGGGATCGAGGCAACCACGGCGGTCCCGTTCAGGATATTCACCGAGACGATGGTCGCGTCAGATTCATTTAGGCGGTAGCTGATGGACACTGCGGAGCCCGGGGACGCAGTCGCGGAGTTTAAATTGCCGTCAATTTTGATGTCAGTGGCGTAAATGTTGGCGTGGACATTCGTGGCCGACAAGATGAAAGCCAGTACGAGCGTAAAGCCTCCAGCCACGCAATGTGTGAGCGGACGAAATAGTGTCATGCGATTTCTTAGTTTCGTGATTTGGGCGCAAAAACCAGCCGCCAGAACGGGAAGGTATAGGCAGCAATTATTAATAATTTTGAATGGATCCAGTGTTATTTCTGTTTCTCAGGGTTTCGTCAAATAAATTTGATGCACACTCCGTCAAATCAATTGAGCATTCCGCTCTGTTAGGCAACGGCTAATTTCATTCCTTATGGGATGTATTACTCAAAATTGTGGTTTTAATTCAAGGAGAAAATCACCCCATGTTTTTGAGGGGCGCATCTTGGCATCGCCCCGAAGAACATCCCGGGCTCGAACCCTTGGCCCGCATCGGCCGGCGAAGGCACGCTTTACTTACAAATACAACCTTTATAAAGCAGTCCTCCTTCCGGCATAGCCCAAGCCTGCTTATCAAGCACTTGCAAATTGTAAGCGCTGTCAGGATGCGTCCTTTTGGGATGATGTCTGCGTCAAAGCGGGAATTCCGTTTCGTTGGGTTTTACAGTCTCGCGGTGAACGGCCTTCTTTTCCACAGAAATTTCTTTCACCGCTTCTGCTTCTGCATTTGCGGCCATTGTTGGCGTCAATTCAACCGGCTCTATCTTTGAAATCTGCGTTTCAAACTTTGCCTCCGGTGTCGATTTCGTTTCTGCCTGTACCATGCCCTTTGGCGTCTCGAGCTTGAACTGCGCAGGCAAATGCTGCACGAGTGCCAGCACGGAAATCTTCTCAGAGGCGGTGCGTTCAGCTGCCTCAATACGCGCGAAATCCCCGAAGATGCCGGCCAGGGCGGGGGCACTGTCCATCAGTAATTCTCGCCCTGAGCCGGTACGCAAGGCCGATAGGATATGATGGGCATTAATCGTATCCAGCGGGCGCGCGGGAAGGTAAGCGTTTTCGTCACCCGCAACTTCCGTGACCAGATGCGCGGCGGCGAGGATGCGGAGAATTCTTTGGGTCAGCCGGCTCGGCACACCGAGTTCGGCTGAAAGCTCAATGACCGGCATCGGAGGAAAGCCATTTTGAAAACGCTGCCCGAGCAGCGTCATGATGCGAAGTGCCACAAACTCACGCCCGCGCTGATTGACATTATCAGCGATTTTGTCCTGAAGATACGCGGCGCGGTTTTGCCAGGCATAAGCGACCTGCGCGCCAAACAGCAGGATCACCCAGGAAAGATACAGTCCAAGCATGAACACCGGCACAAGCCCGAGTTTCCCATAGATCTCGCTGTTCGTGATCACCCGAGAAACATAGAAGAAGGCGAAAACATTGTTCAGATACCAGAGCGTGCCGGCAATCACACCACCGATGAACGCAGCAGAAAATCTCACCCGCGTATTCGGCACGACCATATATAGTACCGCGAAGCCAAGCCACAAAACGATCAATGGCAGGAATTGCTGGATCGCCCTGCCCAAAAATGGCATTTTTTCGACTAGAAATCGGGTGGCGAGCAAATAATGCCCGCTGGCCAGGGTCGAGGCGGCAAGGAGCAGCACCGGGCCAAGCGTAATAATCGTGAAATGGTTTGAGATCTGTTGCCACCACTTGCGGCCCTTCGTTACTCCCCAGATATCATTGAACGTTTCCTCCATCCGTCGCAACATCGCGATGGCGATAAAGACGAAAACGACCATGCCAGCCAGCCCGATTTTGCTCTTCAGCGCATTCTGGATGTAATTATGAATGGTTTTGGCCGCTTCCTTTTGTGCCGCCACCACGCGGGTATCTTCCGAGAGATTGTTCGCAGACTCGAACGTGGCCGGGTTGGTATTCACCATGAATTGAGGAGTATTGCTGGTGATGGAAAGACTAGTGCCGCCTGGCCTGTTCGTCGGAGCCTGTGGCATGGGCAAACCAGCAGTTAATTCCAGCATCACGGCGTTGCTATTGTTGGTGATAGTCGCCGGCGGCATGATGCTCGAGACGAATTTATCAATGACGTGGTAGATCTGGGCTTCGTCCGGCGGAGGGAGAAGGGTGCTGGTGATCCCAACCACCACCGCCAACAGTGGAATGAGCGCCAGTAAACTCGTGTACGCCAGCGCCTCGGCGCGGATGAGGCAGCGATTGTTCACGAAATGTCGCACGGTCAGTGCACAGAAATGGACAAACCGTTCAAGCCGGCCCTCAAGTAGGAGCAACTCCTCCCCCGCACCGGAATTGGTGCCGGTACCGATTTTGACGAGTCGGGAGAGGCGTTTGCTGAGCATGCCACCGTCACGCTAACAAAGCCACCCGGCAAGTCAACGCGGGTGAAAATTCGATTCCCTTTCGCGCCTTAAAATCGCCGCCGACATTCGCTTTACCACCGGCGTAAAATTAGCAAACCATCTGGCAGGCGTCCGTAGCTCAATTGGATAGAGCTTCTGACTTCGGATTAGAAATTAGTTCCAGTTGTAATGCCTTCAAAATTAGCACACAATGCAATTTATTTCACTAATTCACAACAACTTACTTTTAATTATTTAACAATTTAAGTGGCTATACACAAATGAGTTAAAATAACACATAGAAATTACACAAGTAGAACACAAAGTAGAACAAAAGGTCATTTTTTAATTACTCGTTGTACATTTGAACATCGCAAAATGAGCGGACTCGTTGTCGGAAAAGATTCGAACGGCGGCATTTGGCCGAAATCACTGAAGGTGTAATCGGCATACCCAACAGAATTGCGTTGCGGTTACATATGAATTTTGCTGTCGTGGGTTTGTGAAACTCATCGGATTCCACGACATACTCAACCCTCAACGATTCAAAACTTCTGAGCCTCTATCGAAAGCGTGGGAAGACGTACAGGAGGCAATTCGTTTAACAGACTGGCCACATGGTTCTGGAACTTTCACGATTTTTCCGGAAAAGCATGCTAAGGTCCGGGAGCGTGAATGTCAAAACAACGGCCTTTTCCTCGCCGAGCGCGGCCATCATGCACTTGAGTTCTGCCAATAAATTGCCGGCATCGAATCGGGGCTCGAGAACATCATTTGAGCCCGCGAAAACGGTCGCGAGGTCGGGCTTCATGGCGAGAGCTGGTCCGAGTTGTTCCTCGCGGATTTCCAGGGAACGTTTGCCGCGTACGCCCAGGTTGGCATAGAGCAGCCCGCCTTGCGCCTGCGCTACCCGCCTGGCCAGGCGGTCCGCCCAGCCACGGTAACCGCCGGTCCCATCCGGATCTTCAAGTCCCTCGGTGGAACTGTCACCAATGGCGACGTAACGTTTGAATCGGAGCGTCATGACGATTTTGTGCTTGCCGGTACCACGGTGGGTGAACGCCACCGATTGGGAATGGCTGAAGTTCGAAACGCGGTTTTTCCCTGTTGCAACTGGTGCACCCGGCAGGACTTGAACCTGCAACATCTTGATCCGAAGTCAAGTGCTCTATCCAATTGAGCTACGGGTGCGTCCGTTTGCCCAAGGTTAAATCGTCCGCTCGGAAAGTCGAGTCTGCGAGCGATGAGACAAAAAACAATGCCGTGCGTAACCGATTTTGTTTCCTTGAAGGTTTCTTGAGCATTGAGGCAGCACAAGGCCGTTGACCTCGGAAATTAGAGACCCGCCGGAATTCTGGTCGAGTTCCGAAGCGATCCCGTCATGCGAGATGTTCCGAGAGTCATTGATTCGGCTCATCGGGCATCGTAGCCTGAATTCGCCTTATGGCATATTTATACATTATGTCTTCCGTGCCACGAGCCAGAGTTGAGAAAATCTGTGTGCCAGATGATGTTGCTCAAGTCGCCTCCCGAATCGCACACGCTTCTCATTTAATCGCCTCGGCGAGCAAAGAGCTTCGCGAGGCGATGGACGGCGGCACTCCACTTAACACCGACACATGGCAACTCTGTTGGCCAGCAATGAAATAAAATAAGGGTATTTTGCCGTTTGCGCCCGCTCATCTGACCACTGGTTAAATCTTCACTGTCCGGTTTCTGTCCGGTTACTTGGCTTCTGAGAGCTGCTCTTGAAATCGAAGCGTTAGCGTCCCTGGCTGGCGGAGTATTGTAATCTTCGAGCATCACGTCAGGTAATAGCAAGCTATCCCGATCTATGCTGTGCGGTAGATGAAAGTTGTGATATGCCGAGCCAG
>JBEKMT010000047.1:0-27037 GCA_050008355.1 Verrucomicrobiota bacterium | reverse complement strand
ACGGTGTTGGCAGGGAACGGGGTTGATGGTTTTTTTAGTTATGATATGAACATTGATTTAAAGCGAGAGGCCAATGGATTGACTCCCATCCCATATTTGAATGGTCCCAATATGCCTAAAATGACCGCTTTCAAGCAACCAACCGCAACCGTCTTTATGTTTGACTGCGTTTTCGATCCGATCTCCGAGGTTGTCAATGACGCGCCGCAATACAATTCGGTTAATCCGGCCAATCGTCAGAACAGCTTTGCTTCGCGCCACAGCCAGGGCGGAGTCATCAACTTTCTGGATGGCCACGTCAATTACTTCAAACTATCTTACATTCAAAACAACCCCTCCACTGGTGGTGAACAGGAACCAATTTTGCCAGACGTCATCTGGGATGCGCCTTACCGCGGGGCTGAATAAAAAGCGCCTGCCATTTCAGGGCATGCCTCCATAACAAAAATAATACTGCCAGATGATTCCGAACGCTTTGTGGACGCGTCTTCTTCAGGCTCAGTTCAAAGCGTCGCCTTGTCCACGCTTCACCCTCGAACCAAGGCATTTCCATTCGCCTACCAAAATACGATGAAGCAGACGCTTGGATCCAACAAACGCCGTAAGCGAAAGGGTCTCATTTCTGGTTATTCGGAGGTTAGACGTGTCAATCGGAATGCGAAATGCGCAGCAATCCGGTTCCGCGGGTCAGGCCCTGATGTTAATTCGACACTTTACCGTGGGGCTCGGCTTTCATCGGTGCGGTAAGGCTCCATCGCTTGCGATTAAGCTCTGCTCAAACTGCAGCGGCGATGGCGTCGCCCATTTCACGGGTCCCGATCCTACGGGCGTTGGCTTCTCTGGCACTGAAAATATCGCCGGTGCGATTGCCGGCTTCAATGGCCTTGGTGACGGCCTGCTCGATGCCACTGGCCGCGTCGTTCAAGCTGAAGCTGTACCGCAGCATGAGCGCGACGGACAAAATTTGGGCAATGGGGTTGGCGAGATTCTTCCCGGCGATGTCCGGCGCTGTGCCTCCGGCAGGTTCATAAAAGCCAAAGGTATTTCCATGGCTGGTGCCGCCAAGACTGGCGCTGGGCAGCATACCCAGCGAACCCGCAAGGGCCGCGGCTTCGTCGCTCAGGATATCCCCAAACATGTTTTCGCAAAGCAACACGTCGAACTGCGTCGGGCGGAGCATGAGTTGCATGGCCCCGTTGTCCACGAACATATGTTCGAGAGCCACATCTGGATACTGTTTACCGATGCGGGTGACGACTTCGCGCCACAATATGCCATTTTCCAGAACGTTCGCCTTGTCAATGCTGGTGAGTTTTTTGCGACGCAACCGGGCCACCTTGAAGGCGACATGCGCGATACGCTCGATTTCCGCCGTGGTATAAACAAGCGTATCGATCGCACGAAAATTGCCGCCGCCCAGGTCTTCGGTTTTTTTAGGCTGTCCGAAATACAAGCCGCCGGTCAATTCGCGTACGACCAGAATATCAATTCCTTCGCCCTGGCGTTCGATCGACAGCGGGCAGGCGTGCGCGAGCGCCTTGGGCAACTGCACCGGACGCAAGTTGGCGTAGAGGCCGAATTCCTTGCGGATGCGCAGCAGCGCGGCGCGCTCGGGGCGTTCCTCCTTGGGCAAGGTCGGGTCGCGATCCGGCAAGCCGACAGAGCCGAACAGAATAGCGTCCGATGCCTTGCAGAGCGCAAAAGTGGAATCGGGCAAGGCCTTGCCGTCAGCATCAATGCCAGCCCAGCCTACCGGAGCTTCAGTGATTTCGGTGGTAAAACCGAATTTTTTTTCGACGATTCGCAAAACTTTGATGGCTTCGCGCATGACTTCCGGGCCAATGCCGTCGCCGGCCAAGGCTGCAATTTTGAAATGCTTCATAAATCAGGAGCGGCTGATTCTAATTTTTTTTGCCGCCATGACAATGGAATTTTCATGGGAACCCGAGCAGAGTGACGCCACTTCCTTGAAGTTTGGCTCAATTCGAAGCCATTTTAGACAGTGAAAACCGGTCCGGACGGGGACATTGATACTCGACATTTGTCGGCGGGCGTTTGAAATTATGCTGATGGCCTTGCCTTACAAGATAGCGACGCTGCTATACTGTTTCCACGAGCGCGGGGATGTGTTGCTGCTGGAACGGGCGCAGGAACCGAACCGCGGGTTCTGGAGCCCCTGCGGCGGGAAGTTGAAAATGGGCATTGGGGAATCCCCTTATGCCTGTGCGAGCCGCGAGGCGCACGAGGAAATCGGACTGCAACTGGCGCCGCGGGATTTACATCTGGCTGGGATCATCAGCGAACACGGCTATCAGGGACAAACACATTGGCTAATGTTTTTATTCGAGGTGAAAGTGAAATTGAACTCGCTGCCGCCGGCGCACGCCGAGGGCCGATTTGAATTTTTCCCACGCGAAAGAATCCTGACATTGAACATTCCGCAAACCGACCGTGAACAGATCTGGCCGTGGTTCTGGCAGTTTCGCGGTGGATTTTTTGCTGCGCACTGCCATTGCCATCCAGAGGGGCGAAATGAATGGAATTTGGAGGAGACCCGGGCGCCATTCTGAAGACGTGATGAAAAAGTGCTTATCCCGCGGCGGCGGGTCTGAGTTTTGTCGCCGGCTTCTGCATGCCGGGCAGAGTATTTATGATTGATTTGCACAGCGACGATTATTTCATGGGTGAAGCCCTCCGACAGGCGTCGAAGGCTTATGAAGCGGAAGAAGTGCCGGTAGGCGCGGTCATCGTGCGTGAAGGGCGGATCATCGCGCGGGCATTCAATCAGGTGGAACTGCTCAAGGATGCGACGGCGCACGCGGAGATGCTGGCGCTGACGCAGGCTGAACAGGCCGTGGGCGACTGGCGGCTGACGGATTGCACGATCTATGTGACGAAGGAGCCTTGCCCGATGTGCGCGGGCGCCATAGTCCATACACGCATGGCGCGGGTGGTTTTTGGAGTGGGAGATGCCAAAGGCGGGGCAGCCGGTGGCGCAATGAATCTACTGCAATTTCCGACACTGAACCATCGTTGTGAGATCACTTCTGGCTTACGGCTGGAAGAATGCCGGGCCTTGCTGCGGAATTTTTTTAGTGAGCAACGGCGCACCAAAAATCCGTAAACCGCAGCGAAGCTACGTCGGGATCGGTGGAGTGTGAAAGCAAAAACGGGACCGTCTTGCGACGGTCCCGTCATTGACTTTAAAACCGAATTATTGCGGCCAGTTAAAACCGATCGGCGCTGCAGTGCCGTTGGTAGAATCCAGCAATTGCTGTTGCAGACCACTGACCGTCAATTGCTGCACACTGCCGTCAGTGATAGCCGCGTTACCGGCTTTCAGGTGTCCGCTGTTGGCAGTCCAGCACCAGTCACCATTTACCGTAGCCCCGAGGTTTCCTGCCCAATAAACCTGCCCTGCGAAGTTCGTGTTTGCCGGCGTGGTTGAATTGGCACCCGAACCTTCTCCAATGGTATAATCACCAAGCAAGAGCATTTGCGGATTCGCTTCGACGGCGTCACCGCTGACGAAATAGCTGATGAATTGGACGCTGGAAGAGTTGGCTGCAGGGGTACTATTCCCATTGGGGATCGCGATCTGGTAGAAATTTGTTGCCGGCTGATTCACCAACGTTCGTATGTCTGAAGGGCACGCAAGGATTTTGGGGGTGCTCAATTCGTTAGACATGACGCAAAAAACGTTCGCCGCACCATAACTATTGAAAGTACTGGGGGTACTCCCATGCTCAACTGTTTCCGAAGCTCCGCCGGAAGCGGTAGAGACTGCCTGGGGATATTTATCGCCGTTATCACCTTCCCAGATACGGAAAGCGAGACTGGCTTCCTTTTGATTGTTGACGCAACTAATGCGTTGGGCTTTGCGCTTGGCGGCCGCGAGAGCCGGCAGCAACATGGCTGCGAGGATGGCAATGATGGCGATCACCACGAGCAGCTCGATGAGGGTGAACGCTTTCTTTTGTTGAACGATTTTTTTCATACTTTAACGGTTTTTTGGTTGTTGCTTTTATTTCGTGTGTTCGGGGACAGTTGGCGCAATCTAATGAAATTGGGCGTTATGTCAACCGAGTTTCTATAAATCTTCTTAGCAGCGACGGTGCCAAGGGGGTTTTTGGCAAAAACCCAATGAATTTGAGTCTGATTTTCCATGAAAAACCGGTATGCGTGAAAATTTCACGCATAAGGCGTGAATTCCACGCATGGACCGAAAACTTATTCACAACGTAATCTTGGATCTATCTTTCAGAGAATTGGGATTAATCTTGTGGAAAATAGGGGGTGGCAAAGGCGATTTGCCGCCTCGGCTCCCTCCATTCCTTTGGTTCTGTGGAAGATTCTTAAGGCTTCGGGATTGATTTCTGAGTGCGAATAACGAACACTGACCAACCCTATGGCCGAGCCGAGAGAGAATTTGCAAATGGAAAAAATCGTGTCGCTGTGCAAGCGGCGCGGCTTTGTATTTCAATCGTCAGAGATTTACGGCGGGATCAACGGCTTTTGGGACTACGGCCAGCTCGGGGCGGAACTCAAGCGCAACGTCAAGGAACTCTGGTGGAATGCAATGACCCGCCAACGCGAAGATGTGGCCGGGTTGGAGGCCACCATCATCATGTCGCCGCAAATCTGGAAGGCCAGTGGCCACGTCGACACATTTAGCGACCCGATGTGCGATTGTTTGCTTACGAAAAAGAGATTTCGCGCGGACCAGGTCGAACCGCAAAGCGGAGTGGTTTACAGCTACAGCGGTGCGCGAAATGAAACGGCAAATAAGGGCTCATCGGAGCCATACGCCGTGCTTTTGTTGCCGGGGAAACCTCCGGAGAGCGCCCGGAAGACCGCACTGGAATTTTACACGCAGAGAGGTTTGGGGAATGCGGAGAGTGTCACGCTGCTTGAGGAAAAGACCGAAAAAGTTGAGAACTCGACCCGTTTCAACCCGGAAAACGGTTCCCTGCTCACCGAACCGCGTCCGTTCAACCTGATGTTCAAGACGTTTGTCGGGCCAGTGGAGAGCGAAGACAACGTCGCCTATCTCCGCCCGGAAACGGCGCAGGCCATTTTTGCACAATTCAAGAATGTCCTGGAAACATCGCGCCAGAAAATTCCGTTCGGCATAGCCCAAGTGGGCAAGGCCTTTCGCAACGAGGTCACGCCGCGCAATTTCACCTTCCGCTCGCGCGAGTTCGAGCAAATGGAATTGGAATTTTTCATCAAGCCGGATGAGGTGATTGAAGCCATTCACGGCTCGGTTGCGACAGTGCCGGAAACGGGTCATCCGGGCGAGCCGCAGGCAAACTGGGGCTGGCAGGCCTGGCATCAATATTGGGTTGAGGAACGTGTGTGTTTTTACGAGGGCATCGGGCTGGACCGCTCAACGCTGGGGTTTCACAAGCAGACGCCGGAAGAGCTGGCGCATTACGCACGGGCGTGTGTGGATATTTTATTCAAGTTCCCGTTCAGTAAGAAAGATGCGCAAGGCCAGGTGGCGGGCGATGAACTGGAAGGCATTGCCGCCCGCAGCGACTTCGACTTGAGCCAGCACCAGCGTTTTTCGGGCAAACCCATGGGCGTATTTGACGAAGAATTACGCACCGCGTGGGGTAAATTGCCAAAAGAAAAGCAGGATGCGCTGTGGAAACGTTACTACGACCACCGGAAGAATTACCTTCTGAGGTCCGGCGTTGAGGCAGAACCTGCATCCCGTCTGGCGACCGAAGACGCGAACAACCTGGCTAAAGGGCAATACATACCGCACGTCATCGAGCCGAGCGCGGGCGTGGATCGCCTGATTCTCGCATTGCTGGCGAATGCGTATTCCGAAATCACCGCGACGGATGAGAAGGGCAAAAGCGAAACCAGGGTCATCATGAAGCTTCATCCCCGGGTGGCGCCAGTCAAGGTGAGCGTACTGCCGTTGCTGAAAAACAAGCCAGAACTTGTGAAGAAAGCTCAAGCCGTCCGCGATCTGTTGCGCCCATGGATGAATGTGTTTTACGATGAAGCGGGGTCCATCGGCCGTCGTTATGCGCGCCAGGATGAGGCGGGCACGCCGTTCGGCGTGACAATTGATTTTGACACCCTGGGCGAAAAACCGGAGTTACTGGACACCGTCACGGTTCGTTTTCGAGACGACGGGAAGCAGGAACGGATGAAAATCTCTGAACTTTTGGAGTTTTTGTTGTCTAAAGTGCGTTAATGACTGAGGAATTAAAAGTGGATGTGAAATCTGGAAAACACGCGCCGACGTTGTATTTAATCGTCGTCGGCAAGTTGGCGGAAGGTTTGCTCATGTTGCTGGCAGCGGTGAGTGTTTATTTGCTGGCGCAGAAGAATCTACCAGACCTATTCGACGCATTCATTCGCTGGATCCATCTGGACCCGGAAGGCAGGTTCTTCAACGCGATCAGCGACCGATTGGACACAGTCACACCGCGCAACGTGCATGTGGTGGCGTCATGGCTCTTTCTTTACGGATTATTCAAGACCGTCGGCGGCCTGGGGTTGGCATTCCGCGCCCCGTGGGCGGTCTGGTTGGCGATCGGCGAATCGGCGTTTTTCATTCCCATTGAGATATTTGAGCTGATCCGGCCACATTCCCCAGCCGGCGAGGTGCGCTTGCACGCGATGTTTTCGCATCCGAGGACTGGCATTGCCATCGTGTTGGCCGTCAACGTGTTAATTGTGTGGTACCTGTTCCAGAACCGACAGCGGCTTTTCCGGCATCATCAGTAATTTGCTGATTTGTCACCATTATTTACTTGCGTTCGCCGCGGCGGATGCTTAATTAGATGCCATAGTAAGAATTAGCCAGACGCCAGTATTGATGCACAAAATTATAGTTCAGCCCCAACCGGAGAGGGTCGCTTGAGCCGACCATTCCCTTCCCAACGTAATTCCTCGCCCGCGTCGTTCATCCGGGTCAATGGTAAAATCCGTGCCCGCGAAGTCCGGGTCATCGGAGTAGAGGGTAACCAGCTCGGAGTTATTTCACTGACAGAGGCGATCAATCTTGCACGCCAGCACGGCGTGGATCTAGTTGAGATCGCTGCCACCGCCGTGCCACCAGTCTGCCGTCTGGTGGATTTCGGCAAATACCGCTACGAAATCGCCAAGAAGGAAAAGGAATCCAAGAAGCACCAGCACGCTTCCACGGTGAAGGAAGTGCAGTTGAGCCCGCGGATTGATCCTCATGACTTGGGGATCAAGGTTGCACACGCGATCGATTTTTTGTGCGAGGACATGAAGGTCAAGGTCGCGCTGAAATTTCGTGGGAGAGAAATGGCCCACACGGAAGTCGGTTTTGAAGTGATCAATAAATTCATCGAACTCATTGCGCCATTTGGCCATCCCGATTTCGCGCCGAAACTGGTTGGCCGAGCCATCAATTTGATGATCAGCCCGCTGCCGCGCAACAAGCGCGCGAAAAACCCGCGGGTGGTGGAAGAAGAAACTGGAAAGCCTGCGCCGGTCAAAAATCAGCAACCGGAAAAGCCGCACCCGGCCAAGCCCGCGCCGGTTCCACAAAAGGCGAAAGTTCCGGTCACTGAAGAACCGCAGTCCGGCGGACTCCACAATCCGTTTGCCAGCCTCGAGTTAAAATGAAGGGATGAATCCTGTCGGAACGACGGAGGTCCCGGAGGCCCCGGAGGTGGGCAACGCTAAGTCAAAACTCTGGATTGGAGGCCTTGGACCAGTTCAGGAAAACGGCAGTCAGCGCAAATCGCATTGGATTGGCCACAAAAATCGCTGACGATCTGCATCAAACCCTGTTGCGAGGCTGCCTCCTTGAAAATGACCGTGTTGGCCGCCCCGAGAAGACGCTGCCTCGCTAATTTCAAAACGGCATTATCTTCCGCCAAAGGCCAGGCCAAGAATCGCCATTCGACTTCGCTCTGAAGCCTTTCGTTGCCGCCTTCCCTTGCGCGAATCCATAACCATGGCAAAATGGCGTTCACTGCCAGGTCAGTAACGCGCGCGTGACCGAGGAGCGGTTGCGGCTTTGGCAGGCGGGCGGATTTGAATGTCCAATGCCACGACCAAAACTCATCGAATTTTACCTGTAAAATCTCGAGCAGTGCGCAAGCGAGTTCCCGGGCGGAGCGGCGGCTCTTGGCAGCGGACGTCGTGCACCAATCTTCAATCCTTGAAGCCAGTTTGCCCCCGGCCAGCCAGTGCGCTGCGAGGGCGAGCCGCCTTTGCGGATGATTTGCCGGACGCAGACCGTGGAATTTCCAGGCTGCGCGGGGCAGGACGCAGTCGGAAAAACCGTCGCGCTCGCGCCACCAAAGATCCCAGGCGTGACGCAAAAAGGTGTCGGAGCTTTTTTGCGAATGTGTCAATTCGTCCGGCAGCAAGCCGCTGACGCCGAACATGCGGGCCTGGACCTCGAACGCGGAACGTGCACCTGGCAGCCAGCGGGATTTCGTTTCTGCGAGACTTTGCATGGGCCAGACGTTGTGCTTGTAGCCGATGGCGCGAAACAGGTGTTCCCACAGTGCCGACTCCCAGCCGACCTCTCTGGCACGGGACAAGACCGCACGCGCTTTGTTGCGAAAGCGCACCCGGGCGGCGGCACGAAGCAGCTCAGCGAGCTGTAATTCGGACAATTCGCGCAACGGGGCGAAACATTTTCCGCGCAGACCGGCCGGCATTTCCGTTTTATCTTCGAGCGCCAGGGCCAATTCTGCGAGTGGCGCATCCAGCATGCTTTGCAATGACAAGGCGGGATGCTTACCTGGTGATTTTTGGGGGGCGCTCCACAGGACATGCAGAATGACGTTCTTGAAGTTGGGATTTTTATCATGGCCGTGGGCATGCCAGCCGGCGGCATGGAGGTCGACTTCCGCGTCGCCAACAACGGGGATTTCATTGCCGAATTGCAGGACGGCGCCGCGAAAGTCCGGACCCCCTTCCAGGCTGGCAAAGCCGGGATGAAAAATGCGAACAGGCTTTCCCTCCGTCGTCTTGAGTTGCTCGCGTTTGAGGCGCTGGTGCTGCCAGATAGTCTGCAACAGTTTTTCGGGCGGCGGAGAATCCTCATCGTGGAGTGCATCAACGGCACGACAACGAGCGCGCCAGACAGCGTAAAAATTTTCGGCGCGCGAATTCATGCACCAATTTTTTTCCGTGAGCGAGGGCGAAGTCAAGCCGCGTTGAAAAATAATTGAAGATCTTTGCCGGGCGAGCTTGCTTCTGCAGCTCATTTTCGCTGAACAATCTTTTTTTGAACGCAACCAGGCGGTTTTTTGCCTGTTGAATGGCAACCCATTCAAGATTTTGTTGGCCGGGATGGGAGATTTTAAGCTAAATTGCGTGGAATGTTTACTGGACGCGAATGCGATGATTGAAGTCACCAACTTGACGAAGCGTTATAGCGGCCGCACGGCGGTGAACGACATTTCGTTCACAGTTGCGCGGGGCGAGATCGTGGGGCTGCTCGGCCCTAACGGCGCCGGCAAAAGCACGACGATGCGGATGTTGTCGGGTTTCATGCCCGGCTCGAGCGGCACGGTGCGGGTGGCGGGCTACGATGTGTTTCATGATTCGGATGAAGTGAGGCGGCGCATTGGTTATATGCCAGAAAACAACCCGCTTTACCCAGAGATGCGCGTTCGCGAGTATTTAAAATTCCGTGCGCGGCTGAAAGGCCTCGGCTGGCGGCGTTCTCGCGAACGGGTCACGACAGTCATGGAGCAGTGCGGTTTGACAGATGTCGGCCGCCGGATCATCGGTCAACTTTCGAAAGGCTACAAACAACGCGTCGGACTGGCGGACGCGCTGGTGCATGAACCGGAATTGATCATCCTGGACGAGCCGACGATCGGGCTGGACCCGCATCAAATCCGCTCGGTTCGGCAACTGATCAAAGGCCTTGCAGGGAAACATACGGTTCTGATTTCGACCCATATTTTGCCGGAAGTGGAAATGATGTGCGGTCGAGTGTTGATCATGTTTGGCGGACGTGTGCTCGCATCAGATACGCCGGAAAATCTGCAACGCCGCATGTCGGGAGGCAGCCAGGTGATCGCGGAAATCGCGGCCCCGGCTGCGGTACTGCGGTCGGTATGGGAACAATTGCCGGAGGTGGAACAATTCGACGTATCCGCAGGCGAAGGTGAATATTTCCGCTGCGCACTAACGCCACGTGAAGGGCGCGATCTGCGTCCGCTGGTGTTCGCCCTGGCCCAGAAAAACGGCTGGTCGTTGCGGGAGTTGACGCGCAGCCGGCATTCCCTGGAAGACGTTTACGTGCAAGTGACCAAGCCGAGCACGGAGGAGGCGGAATGAGAATATTCTGGATCTTGTTGCGGCGCGAATTATCGTCTTTTTTCCTGTCATTGACCGGTTATGTCATCATTGCAGCGGTGGCATTGCTGGTTGGGTTGAGCTTCGTCGTATTGATCGCGGGTGTCGGCAGCGATCCTTTCACCGAACCAGTCACGGAGCTGTTTTACAGCACGTTTTATTTCTGGCTGATCCTGCTGCTCGCCACGCCGGTGATCACGATGCGGTTGTTCGCGCTGGAAAAAGCGAGCGGGACGTTTGAAACGCTAATGACGACGCCGGTGGGCGACGCGCAGGTAGTGTTGGCGAAATTCTGGGCGGCGGTCATTTTTTACATGGTTACCTGGCTGCCATTGCTCGCATGCCTGTTTATCGTCCACCGCTTTACGAACCAAGCGGGCGTAATGGATGCGGGGACCGTATGGGGAATGTATCTGGGAATTTTCCTGGTCGGCTGCGTATTCCTTTCGGTGGGCTGCCTGGCCTCGTCGCTTTCGCAGAGCCAGATGACAGCGGCGATGATCAGTTTTGTGCTGGGGGTGAGTTTGTTTTCCCTGGCCTACCTCGCCAAGGCGACACCCGAGACCGCCCATTGGCAGACCCAGGTGCTGGCGTATTTCAATTTATTCGACCAGATGCATGATTTTGCGCGGGGAGCGGTGGACACGCGCGCGATGATTTTTTACGTGACGGCGACTTTTCTGTTTTTATTCCTGACCTTGCGTGTGGTGGAGAGCCGGCGGTGGAAATGACATGAGTGACGAAAAATCCCGAAGAAGTTTCTCGCCTGGAAGCCGGCTGAAGATCGGCTTCGATAAAGTGCTGCGCACCATGCTCATGCTGGCGGTCGTGGTGATGATGAATTATCTCGGCGCGCAATTTTTCCACCGTTTCTATTTAAGCTCGCAGACGCGAGTCGCGTTGTCATCCCGCACGCTGACGATCCTGCATTCGATCACGAACCGAATCACCATCACGCTTTATTATGATACCCACGACCAGAACAATTTTTACCCCACGCTGCTGACGCTGGCTAAAGAATACCAGGCGGCGAACAAGAATATTTCCGTTCGCACTGTTGACTATGACCGCAACCCAGGCGACGCGGAACAAGTGAAGGAACAATATAACCTGCCCGGCGCCGCCGACACCCCCAACGCGCCCCCGAGCAAAGATTTGGTCCTCTTTGCCTCCGGCGACCGGCATTACGTTGTACCTGGCGAAGCGATCGTGAAATATCAACTAGTACAGACCACACCCGACGATCCCAATCAAAAGGAGCCGGAGTTCCGGAAGAAGCCAATCGCATTTAACGGAGAGATCATGTTCACTTCAAAGCTGCTTGCCTTGGCGCACGCGCAGCCGCTCAAGGCCTATTTCCTGCAAGGCCACGGTGAACCTTCTCTAACGGACGACGCCAACGGTGGCTATGCCAAATTTGGTCTGGCACTGGTACAAAACGACGTGAACTTGAGCAATCTTGAATTGCTCGGCGACAACAATGTGCCGATGGATTGCAGCCTGCTCATCATCGCTGCGCCGACGGAGGCGCTGGACGTATCTGAGCTTCAAAAGATTGACCAATATCTCACGCAAGGAGGACGGTTACTGGCATTATTTAACGTCGAATCCCGGCATCGACTAACCGGCCTTGAACCAATTCTGCTGCGCTGGGGTGTCAAAGTGGTGCCCAGCTACGTCAAAGACCCGGTAAACTCCAGCGGCGATGCGATCGCGGTCCGTAAGTTCAATCAAAAATCGTTTGTTAATCCGCTCACGCAGCTGGCGCTGGAGATGTTTGAGCCGCGACCAATTGCCACGTATGATTCGGGGAACCCGCCGACCGACCCGCCGCAGGTGGATGAACTTGCTTTTTCCAGCGACTATTCCACGCTCGAGGACGATCCCGCTGAGGTGCCCCGGAGTTATCCGCTCATTGCGGCGGTGGAACAAAAGCCGGTTGCCGGCGTGTCCAATCTCCGTGGTAATACGCGCATCGTGGTCGCTGGTGATTCGTTGTTCCTCGACAATCAGATCATTGATTATGCGGCCAACCGAGATTTTTTGAATTACGCAGTGAATTGGCTGGTGGACCGCCAAGAGCTGCTGACGGGCATCAGCCCGAGACCGCTGACAGAGTTCCGGCTCATGATCACTCGAAAACAGGGGCAGCAGCTCGACTGGCTCTTGCTGGGGGCTCTGCCGGGGGGTGTCCTGATTTTCGGATGGCTAGTCTGGCTCGTACGTCGAAGATGAAAACCAAATCCACTGCCATCTGGTTTGCGCTTGCGTTGTTGTTATCCGCAATTATCTGGCTGTTGCAAAGGCATTGGCAGCACGCCGCTCCAACCGCTGCCCGCCTTCTTCCGGGAATGCTCGCTGCCGACGTGACGGCGATTGAAGTCATCCCGGCGGGGGCGCTGGCGATCGACGCCGACTGCACCAACGGCGTTTGGGAATTGGAAAAGCCCTTCGCCTATCCCGCCCAGGCGGCGGCGATTCAAAACCTGATCGCAGTACTTGAAAATCTTACGCCGGCCACACGACTGACCGCCGACGAAACCAGTGTGCACAAGGACGCGGACGCTGAGTACGGATTTGATTATCCCCAGTTTTCCATTTTGATTTCAGCGGGCGACCACCAATGGCAATTGCGGGTTGGCAACAAGACCGCGCCCGGGGACCAGGTATTTGTTCGAGTAGTCGGAGTTGGCGGCGCGTTCGTGACCGATGTCAACTGGCTGCAATTTCTGCCGCACGTCGCCGCCGCCTGGCGCGACACCTCGCTGGTGAATGCCGCGAATCCGTTTGGACTGATTGTGATCACCAACGGCGCCAAAGTCATTGAGTTGCGGCGCGACCCCACAAACCAATTCTGGCGGATGACGCGGCCGTTGACTGCCCGCGCAGACAATGACCGCATCATAGCCGCGTTGCAACAAGTTCGCTCCGCCCAGATCGCGCGGTTTGTAACGGACGATCCAAAAGTAGATTTGACCGCGTATGGGTTGCAACCGGCCAGCGTCGATTTGTGGCTGGGCAACGGAACCAATCTGACCGATGGCGTTCACCTCGGGAAAGCCGACCCGGAAAATTCCGCGCTGGTATTTGCACGGCGCGAAGGCTGGAATTCCGTGCTCGCGGTGGCGAATGACGTTTTCGATCCGTGGCGCGGAACGATGTATGATTTTCGCGACCCGCGCCTGCTGGAATTAACCGCGCCGGTGGCAGAAATTGACGTGCGTGGCGCCAATAATTTCACCTTGCAACAGCGCGGGTCCAACAACTGGGCGATGGTCGGCGAGAAATATCCAGCCGATGCCGACAATGTGCTCGAATTCATCCGGCTGCTCGCCGGTCTTCGGGTGGCTGAATTTGTGAAGGACAACAATACCGCGACCGATTTGCAAGGTTACGGCCTGGCGGCGCCCGCCGGAACGAACCAAGTCACTTTGCTGTCGACTGTCGGGGACACCAATAGCGTCCTTGCACAAATCATCTTCGGCTCGGTAGAAACGAACAAAGTTTATGTGAAACGGGTGGACGAGAATTTCGTTTATGCCTTGGGAACAAAAGATTTAACCAATCTCAAAATGTTTGAAAACAGCCGGTTTCTCCGCGACCGCCATATTTGGGATTTTTCCGAGACGAACGTCATTCAAATCACCCTGCGCCAGAATGGAAAAACACGGACAATGCTGCGCAACGGCGTGAACCTGTGGTCCCTCGCGCCCGGCTCGCAAGGCATCATCGTTCCGCCCGCCGTGGAAGAATCCGTGCACCGCCTGGGTCAACTCACCGCGCTCGATTGGTTCGGAATTGTCGGAACTGACTTGACCGCCACAGAAGGAGGGTACAACACGAACAACCTTCAGATTGAGATTGAATTAAAAACCGGCGAAAAATTTTCCGTCGCTTTTGGCAGGGAGCTGCCGGTAGACAACACTGCAATGGCCGCCGTAACACTCGAAGGCGTGCGCTGGGCATTCATCTTTCCGCCGGTGACCTATCAGTTTGTCTCGACCTATCTGACCATCCCGCCGGATGCTCCTTGATATGTCCGGTCTCTGGCGCAAATGTCGTACGACCTTTCGCTGGTGTCGCATCACCGCCTGGTTGATCGTGCTGCTTGGTTTATGCGCTGGTGTCTGGCTCAACCGCATCGGCCTGCCGGATTTCCTGAAAGCCCGCCTCGTCGCGGCATTGCGGGCAGAAGGTGTGCAGCTGGAATTCACGCGGATGCGCTTGAGCCTGGTGCGCGGGGTGGTGGCGGACAACGTGCGGGTGGGAGGCACACAAAATTCCGATTTTACCTCACTGGCGGCGCGCGAAGTGCAACTGCAACTGGATTTCGCCGCGCTCCTGCACCGGCGGCTACAAATTGACGGCTTGAACGTGCGCGACGGCACGTTCACGCTGGCTGCTTCCCCCACGAACGCGCTCGCACTGACCAATCTCCAGTCAGAATTGAAATTTGCTCCCGACGACACCTGGATCGTGGATCATTTCAGCGCTGGTCTCGCCGGTACCCGGATCATGATTTCCGGCCAAATTGCCCATGCGCCTGAAATCCGTAACTGGAAATTCTTCGGCATGGCGAACCCCGCCGGACCCACCACGCCAGTAGGAAACCCAGCCGCCAACCGCAGTGCCCTGGCGCAGTTGCTTAAACAGATCTCCGATCCGCTCGCGCACACCAGTTTCGAAGGCCAGCCGATATTAAACCTTTTTGTGGGTGGCGACGCTCGTGACGTACATTCCATCACCGTCCGGCTCGAGGCGATCGTTCCCCGCGTGCAGACGCCCTGGTTTGACGGGCGCAACCTAAAACTGGCCGCCCGGCTGACAGCGCCCAGCGACGCGCCGGCAGATTACGATCCGGCCTGGGGCTTCTGGACAAACTTGCAACCGTTTCAACTGGAGTGGACGGTGCGGGCCGCCGATCTGCACGTCGCAAAATTAGGCATCGACACGTTCGCCGCCGGCGGAAATTGGCATGCGCCAAAACTTGCAGTCAAAGAATTTTCCGCGCAAATCGCGGGTGGGAACCTTGACGCCGCCGCGGAGTTGAACGTGGCCACTCGCGCCCTGGTGTTCACCAATTTTTCGAGCGTTGATCCACATTTGCTGGCGGATTGGCTGACGGACCCGACGCGCGCGCAACTGGCCGAAATATTCTGGACGCAACCGCCAACGTTGCGGGCGGCTGGCTCGGTTACGCTGCCGCCGTGGACCAACCCGGTGACGGAATGGCGCGAGGAGATTGCGCCCAGCATGCGACTTGATGGGGAATTTGCCTTCGCGAACGCCGTGGCCGGAGGCAGGACGCTCGATTATTTACGGACCCGGTTCAGTTACACCAACCAATTTTGGAAAATGTCGGAGTTTGAGCTGCGGCAAGGACGCACGCGACTTAAGTTCGAAGGCGACGCGGATGAAACGACGCATGATTTCAAAGGTCATTTGCGCGGCACCTTGGAGGCCGCCAGTGTTCGTCCATTTTTGAACGACAGCAATGTAGTGCGCCAGTTTGACCGTTTCAGTTTTCGTGAGCCGCTGGTTTTGGACGTGACGATACAAGGAAACTGGGAGGACTGGGATGCGCTTGGGGTGACGGGATGCGCCGCGCTGACCAATTTCTCCCTGGCGACATCACCGTTGAACCATCTCGACCTGGATTTTCTGCGGTCGGGATTCAGCTACACCAATCAGTTTTGGATTTTGTCAGGCCTAGAGCTGGCACAAGGGCGCACCCGGCTGGAGTTCGACGGTGAGACCAGCGACGCGACGCAGAATTTCATCGGCCACCTGCACGGAGGGCTAGACGCGGAGAGCCTGCGACCGTTTCTAACCACAAGCAATGCCGTGAAAGGCTTTGAGCATTTGAGCCTGCGCGAACCGCTGGTGTTGGACATCAAAGGGGCGGGCAACTGGCATGACCTCAGCACGCTGACGGCAAACGGGAACGTGGCGATTACGAATTTTTCCATCCGCGGAGAGTCGGCTGACAGTGTAGCGGGCGATTTTTCCTACACGAACAAAACTCTGCGTTTCTTCAAACCACAATTGCTCCGCGCGAAGGGCAAGCAATTGATGACGGCTGACCTGGTCACACTCGATTTCTGGCACGGGCGGATTTATTTTACGAATGGTTTCAGCACCACCGAACCGATGTACGTGGTGACTTGCATCGGCCCGAAGACGGCGGACATTCTACGTCCGTACCAGTTTCCCGGGCCGCCGGTGGCGCGTGTGGATGGCTGTGCGCCCATGCGTGACGTCAGAGGAGGCCACGACCTGGACGATGCGGATTTGACTTTCGTCATTCTCAAACCGACGCCGTTTCAATGGGAGAAATTGCGCTCGCCGGCAATGACGGGAACGATCCGGTGGTTGGGGCAACGGCTGATTTTGACGAATATTGTTGCGGAAGTCTATGGCGGCAACGGCACCGGAGGCGCTTATTTCGATTTTACGCCGAAACATCCCGGTGCTGATTTTAATTTTTCCCTGACGGTGACGAATGTGAACCTCCATCTGCTAGCCGCGGACCTGTCGGCTACCTCCAACAAGCTGGAGGGGGCATTGTCCGGCGCATTGGCCGTAACAAACGCTAGTTCGGAAACGTGGCGTTCGTGGAACGGCTACGGAAACGCGAAATTGCGCAACGGGCTGCTATGGAACATTCCCATTTTCGGCCTGGCCTCGGACGCGCTGAATCTGTTTGCACCAGGGCTTGGCAACAGCCGTGCGACGGATGCCACCGTGAACTTCGGACTGACGAATGGCGTGATTTATTCCAAGCTACTGGAAATGCACACAACCACGATGCGGTTGCAATATTCCGGCACGGTGGATTTGCAACAGAATGTGAATGCACGGGTGACGGCACAGTTGTTACGAAACGCGCCACTCGTCGGCTATCTGGTCAGCACGGTGTTATGGCCGGTCAGCAAAATTTTCGAATGTCAGGTCACCGGCCAGTTGCAGAATCCCAAGGTAACGCCGGTTTGGTTTCCCGCACCGGTTACAGACGTGCTGCATCCCATCCGCAGCCTTAAGGAAATGTTCACATCGCCGGGCGGCAGCCAGTGAAAACGGCCTGCGGCCCGAGCGGCGGCCAATCCAATTACTGCCCGCCGGCGAGAATTTTCTTTCGCTCAGCTTGATATTCTTCGGTCGATATTTCATTCGCCATGTAACGGCTCAGCAACGCGTTTAAGGCAGCCTCCTGCGCGGGGGTGACAGCGGTGACGGCGTTGATTTGTTGTGCTTTTTGCTGAAAGTCAGCCTGTGGGTTTGCCGGTGCCGGGGCACCGCCGGAAGGTGGCGCGGCTGGTTCATTCACCGCGGGCGGAATCATCGGCTGATCCTGCGGCAATACAATCTCATTGGTATCTTCAGTCGTCGGTGGATTGAAGAAGCCGTCGGCGGAACCGCCATTGGCTGCATCTTTCAATTCCTTTTTGCGTTCGTTTTCAATCAGTTTCCGTTCATCCACCGAGTCCTCGGCCGCGGCTGCGGAAACCATAGGCATCCTACGTTCTTCCCTGATGGTGTGGCGCGCGGCAATTTCCGGCGTCGGTAAGACGGTGGGCCGCATCAGCACCACCAACTCCTCACGATCATGGGAGTCGCTGCGCGAGGAAAACAAATTGCCGAGCAAGGGTATGGCGTCCAGAAAGGGTACGCCAGACGACGTATGCGATTTGTCGGTCTTGATAAACCCGCCCAGCATGACGGTATCGCGGTCACGGACGGTCATGGTGGCATTGAGCGTGCGTTTGGTCGTGTTCGGCACGTTGCCAACGCCGCTGATAGCGGTGTAGCCATCGAGATCGTCAATCTCCTGTTGAATTTCCATGGTGACCACGCCTTCGGGATTGATGAACGGAGTTACGTCCAACTCCACACCGACGGAAAGTTGGGAGTAAGAGGAACTGTTGCCATAGGCGCCGCCGTAATTATAAGTACTGGTGACATAGGGCACGGTTTCGCCGACGAAAAACTGCGCCGGCTGCGCCTGCGAGGTCTGAATGCGCGGGCGTTGGATGACACTCGCAGTGCTGCTGGCCTCTGCCGCTTGAAGTGCCAGATCCCAGTTCGGGCCGATATTGGCCATGTAACTGAAGCCACCAGGAAGCTGGCTGGCGAAATTGGTCGCTGCGCTGGCGACGCCGGCACTATTGGTAACCATACTTGAAAGATTGCCAAGAAACGTCTGGCCATTATTGAAGCCACCACCACCAAAGGTATTGCCACCCAAACTGGTTGGGTTTTGCGCGGCGGAAACACCCCAATTAAAGGTGTTGGGTCCCAGGCTGATATCCATGATGACGGCTTCGATGAGCACTTGCGCCAAAGGTACATCCAACTTGCCAATGATTTCCTTTATTTCGGCCATGTCCTGCCGGGTGGCAAACACGAGCAATGAGCTGCTGCTTTCGTTGGGAATGATTTTGGTCTCACCGAAGAGCTGGATTTGGTCCTGGCTGTTGCCAGAGCCGGAAGCCTTGTTGATGATGTTGTTTAAACGCTGTGCAAAACTGGACGCCCCGCCTGAGGGCGTACCATTGATGCTGGAGCCGGTGTTACCACGCAAAGAATTGCCGCCCAGACCGCCGCCGGACTGATAACCATTGGCACCAGCACCGCCGAGTCCGCCACCACCCATGCCATTAATGCCACCGCCGCCGCCAGACAACCCGCTGATCCGCTGGGTACCGGTACCGCCACCGATGCTAACCGTGGCGCCGCCACCACCGCCGAGCGCGTTCAGTGCGTTGGCGATGTCATCCACTTTCGCATAGCGAATCGGGATGACTTCGGAGATGAATTCGGCGGGCACACTGACATCAATGCGGTTAATCATTTCCAGCATGCGCTTGACGTTTTCTGCGTAATCGCGGATGACGAGAATGCCATTATCATCCACGGGGAAAATGGAGTTTTGCAGTCGGGCGAAAGGCTGGATGATCGGCACCATCAGGCTGGGCTTGATGTATTTCAGCTGCACGATGTGAGTGATGTAAGAGCCCATGTTAGGAAGGTTGGTCACCGTGGTTTCATCAATGGTCGCGCCCTGGGAGTTGGCCTGGTCGGATTGCACCGCCTTGACAAATTTATCACCGACGTTGATCACGGAAATGTTGTTGAGCGCAAGCACCGCCTGTAAAGCCTGAATGGCCTCGGACTTGGTCAACGGCGTCTGAGTCTTCAAAACGATTTTAGCATCGGGCAACGCCCCGCGAATCACCGTCCGGTTCACCAGCCTGGCATACACGTCGAGCACCTGGTTTACATCCACCCCTTGAAAATCAATGGTGCCCGCCGGAACCGTTTCTTCAGGTTGCGCTGCGGTATTGTCCGGAACAGGGGCTGGCGCTGGCAAGGCTGCTGCTGGCCGCGGAAAGCGGCGCTGACCGGGGTTGTTTGCCGGAAAACCCGGCGGCACTTGCGCCAGAAGTTCAAAGCCGGTCACGGCCAAAACCAGTGCGAGCAGAAATGTTTTCATTTTTTCAATACGGTTGAATTGGTTTCACGCTTTGCGCCCCCGAAAATATTGACATTTTTGGCGGGCATGGCGATCACCGCGTTCTCAGCCTGTGTGGGTTTCTTCACGTCACCGGGCGCCGCGGAATTCTTCTGATAACTCGCCACCAGCTTGATGTTGGCGGAAAGATGGTAATGCGGCGAGTCGGGCTGCAGTTCCAGATCACGCACGCGAATCATGGAAGCACCGGAGCCGAGCTTGAACAAGAAATCCACCAATTGCTCCTCAGTTGCCTGCACGGTGATGTTCTGCACCTGTTCGACAAAGAACACATCATTGGTACGCGTCAATTGCCGCGAAAAGTTTTGGATGCCAAACCCGCTCTCCGAAGCTTGGGCCTGGATGGTGCGCATCAAATTAATGCTCTGATCTTGCAGCGCCACCACATTGCCCGCGCTTTCGAACGCATTGACTTGAGCCTGCAATTTGGGGATCTGCGCCGCCGCGGTTTGGTAGACGCCCAGCTTGGCCCTAGCGTTGTCCAAGCGGCGGCTATAGTCACCCCAATCCGAGAAATGCGGCCAGACCTGCCACCAATTGATGACGAGAAAGACCGCCACGGCCACGCCAATCACGAGGCGGCGCTCCATGGGTCGTAATTGATCGAAATACTGTTTCATTGCTGCTCCGCCTCCGGATGCGCCAGTTGCAGGGAAAAATTCCACTGCTCAATATTGCCGTTGAATCTTGGCGCGACGGGATCACCACCATTTTGGTCAAATACAAACTGGCCGTTGACCTTGAGCTTTTGCATGGTCGTGTAGAAAGTGAACAGTGTATCCACTTGGTCTTGCGTCGTGGTACCGCTCAAAGAAAGTCTTTGGCCGTCCGCGAAGCTGAACCGTTGCAGGTTGATACTCTGCGGCAGCTGTTCCGCCACGAGTTTCCAGCAGTCCAACGCAGCATATTTTAACTTCTCACGTTCACTCAGAATCTGGTACTGCGCCGCGAGTTGCAACGAGTTTGTATAACTACCGCCCAACGCTGAAACTTGCGCCTCCACATTCTGGGTGCGATAACCCAGAACCGTGACGGCGCAGAAATAGATCACCAACAAAATCGCGTACAAGACGCCCGCGTAACCCAGGCCATGCAGCCACAACCGGTCAACAAACTGCTGGTGATAGCGCGTCGAATATTCCGGCGGTAACAGATTTGCCTTTGACCCGGCAGCGGCGCGTTTCGCCGTGCGCCCGGCCAGATCAACCGCCGGCAACGACGGAATTATTTTCACCGGCTCGTTCAGGCCCGCCCGCAGCATAGCCTCCCAATCCGCAGCATTCACCGGGTCTGCGACCAGGTGCCAGGTCGGCGGGGTGGCGAGCCAGCCTTCCAGTTCTCCCGACCAAACAATGTGCGCGAGTTGGTCCTTTAGTTCTGCGCCGCGGTCACCCGCCGCCGCCAGAGTGATAAAACTTAAATTACGCAAGGCTCCGCCGGACCACCACGCCACAAGCGCGGCACTTTGCCCGCCGATGTTTTGCGGGAAAATCCAGGCCCCATCCTCCGTCGCGGAAATCGCGTCAAGCTGGTCCAGCATCGGCACTTCCAGCCGGTCGGCGAGGTAACCTTCATGCTCCAGCTTGCCCAGAAATTCTTCCACGATGTTGCGCGCCACGATGACCACGACGATGGTTTGCAGATTTTCAGCCACCGACCTCGGCAAAACTTGAAAGGTCCAGACGATTTGAGCCACCGGTACTGGTGAAAGCTTTTCCAACTGCAATTCCACCATTGAAACAGTTTCGGCGGCGTTGGAGACCGGCAACTCAATTACGCGCAGAAAGACATTTTCTGGCGGCAACCAAGCGACATTCAATTTGGGCTGCCACAGGGAAGCCCATTTTTTGGCAACGAATTTTGGCGGCAAGGGGTCCGCGTGCGGCACGCGTACTTCGCGCCCGAGCACAAAGCCGCCGCCTTTGGCATCGAATTGCCAGAGTTTCTTGGCGTCGGGAGCGAATTGCAGGATATTACAGGAATTCCAGCGAGCCATGATTCAATCGTGGGTTACAAAATTCATTTGGTCCCGCCGGTTGGCAGCTTGATATCGGTCAACGACTCCATGTGCTCCTCGATTTGCGTCACGCGTAACACCTCCTCGATCGTCGTGACCCCGGCTTTGACCTTGTTCCAACCGTCGGTGCGCAGCGTGCGCATTCCAGCTTCGATGGCGCGTTGGGCGATGGTCGTCGCAGGCGCGCGGTTCATGATGAGCGGACGCAAATTCTCGGTCACAAGCAACAATTCATAGATGCCCTTGCGTCCTTGATATCCTTGCTGGCGGCACTCCTCACAACCCGCACCGTGCCAGAATTTGGCGGTTTCAATGTCCACCTCAGGAAAACCGATGCGCCGCAGGTAATCGCGGTCAACTTTCTGCTCGGTTTTGCAATGCGGGCAGATCGTGCGGATCAGGCGTTGCGCCTGCACCGCCTCAACCGATGAAGCGATGAGAAACGGCTCGATTCCCATATCAATCAAACGTGTAAAGGCGCTGGGAGCATCGTTGGTGTGAAGCGTGGAAAAAACCAGGTGGCCGGTCAGAGACGCACGGATGGCGATGTCCGCCGTTTCGGTATCGCGGATTTCGCCGACCATCACGACGTTCGGGTCCTGCCGCAAAATATGGCGCAAGCCCATCGCGAAAGTCAGGCCGATGTCAGCGCGCACGGCAATCTGGTTGATGCCTTTCAGCTCATATTCCACCGGCTCTTCAATTGTGATGATGCGTTTGTGGACGGAATTGATCGCGCTCAGGAACGCGTAAAGCGATGTGGATTTGCCCGAACCGGTCGGACCGGTAACCAGAAAAATGCCGTGCGGCTTGATGATGATGTCGCGGATGGCGGTTTCTTCCATCGCGGAGAACCCCAGTTTGTCGAGCGACAAAAAAATCTTTCCGCGGGTCAACAAGCGCAGCGAGACACTTTCGCCATAAACCGTGGGCACCGTGGAAACGCGAATATCAATTTCCTCGCCTTTGATGCGCACGTTGATGCGACCGTCTTGCGGCAGCCGTTTTTCCGAAATGTTCATGCCGCTCATCACTTTGATGCGCGAAATGATCGCGGCCTGGAAACGTTTCAACTGCGCCGGCAACGGAATCTGGTGCAAAATACCGTCAATCCGGTTGCGGATGCGCAATTCATCTTCCTGCGGTTCAAAATGGATGTCCGTCGCCCGATCCTTGAACGCTTCCCAGATGATCTGGTTCACGAATTTGATGACACTCGCCTCCTGATCGCCCTCAGTGATTTCCTTGTCGTTGGCAATCTCCAGCTCCATCGTATCGCCTTCGGCCATTTCATCGAGGGTTTCCGCACCAACACCGTAATATTTTTTTAAGGCCTTTTCGATTTCCGTTTTGGTGGCCAAGGCGAAGGTCACCGGCAATTTGGAGTCAAACCGGACCGCACTCATCATCGCCGCATCAAAAGGGTCGCTGGCCACCACCTGCAAAACCCCGTTTTCCAGCGTCGTTGGCAAAACCGAGTACTGAAAAGCGATTTTTGTGGAAACTTTGCTGCGGACGGACGTCTCAATGGTCATCTTGGGGAGATCGAGGTACGGCCAGCCGAGAGCCGACGCAAGCCTTTGAAGGAAAACATCTTCAGCCACGCCGCGCTCACGCGCGACGAAGGTCAACAAAGGTTCGGTGGAGCCACCGTCCGTAGCCTGACGCCACGATTTGCGCCAGTCGTCCACTTGCGTGGGCGAAGTCTCCGCAACCGTAGCGACCAGGTTTCTGACTGAGCTAAATGCCATTTTGGTTCAGGTTTAACAAACTGAGCCGCGAAAAGTTGCAGAAAATCGCCTGAATCACAATCACCAATGAGCATAAATGATACCTTAATTTAGACATGTGGCCCGTCACGACCGTCCTAAACTCGTGCTTATTTGTCCTCATTCAGAGGGCGACGAGAATAAACCGGGGGTGATCGCGCGCTTCACGAATTAACTTTTACCGCAGCGTGCCAGTATTGAAGTGCTGGAGGAACACCTCAAACGAGGTCGGTTCAGAATGACGCTTCGGGCTTACGAAAGCAGTGTGAAAACGGGCTGCGTCATAGCGTAATTCGTCTCGAGCGGCTGGACGAAGGCCGCATCATCGCTGTGCGTAACGTTAAGATCCAACCATGAATGCGCTGCCGGTAATCATTGATCTCGGTTGGTAATTGGAGGTCAAAATGCCCGTGAAAGCAGTGAAATCGTTGATACCCTGGCAAACGCGTGGAAGTTTATCGGAGCATGGCACATGGATACCAGGCGGGAAATACGTATTTCATCACTTTAGATTTCGGCGACGGATAAATCGTCATTTACCAAGGCTATTGGTCAGGACAACCGCCGTCTGGAAAGGCGGGCGTATCCCGGCGGCCAAGCGATTGAGTTGCACAGCCGCGGGAAGGCCGGCACAGTAGTGACGCACCGTCCGTTGCAAGGTTCCAACTGAGTTATAGGTAAATTGGCCGGCAGGAAATGCCTGGAGGTCGACATAGTCAAGCAACTTGGGTTTGCCCCGTCGCGACCTCGGCGTATCCGTCAGATACACCAATCCGATACATACCGCATCCGGCTCATTCTTTTCAATTTGGTTGGGCCGGCGTTCGGCCTCAACAGTGCCAGGTATCAACCACGCACGCGATAAAGCATGCCGCATCAAATTGGTATAGCCACTGTCCACAATAAAACCACCCGGCAATACCTTTACGATCTTCCCGCAAATGATCCGACGGCCCGAAATGCAAATAGCCCGGATTGCTTCTGTGGCCCGCATGTAATCCATCGCCTGCGCGCTAGTGTCCGGACTTGCTGGCGAAGCCGCCGGGGTCGGAGCGGCCGAAACCACCGGGGAAGTCGCCACTAACAGCAGGAACGTCAAAAGTTTCATGCTCGACTCCACTTAAGGTGAAACCACGCGATAAAATCGTTCAGGGGCGGTGTCGGCTTCCGGATCCACCAAATTGAACGGGGTCGAGGTAGGCATGTTTGTGCTGATGGAGGTCCAGTTCAGCAGATTGGTGCTGTATTGAAGGATATAAGTCTGCCCGGTCGGGGCCCAGTACTGCATCTGGAACGAGCCACCGAATGCAAATTCGGGAGCAAACAAATTGTAAAGTGGCGGCACAATAGTGAACACTCCAGAGACGGCCACACTGTTTACGAAGTCTGGCTCAAACGCGTCGGCCGTCACCGTTCCGCTGAAGCTCAACTTGAAAGGGCCGGTGTAAACTGTGGAGTTGGTTGTCGGAAGGGAGCCGTCCAGGGTGTAGTAGAGCACAGCGTTTGTGTCGGGCGATTGCAAAGTGAGGGTCACGTCGTTGGTGAATATGCCCGAGCCCGGAACCAGAACCGGCGGGGCCAGCGCCGGGACGCCACCCAGGCTGTTTATCCACTCCGCCATGGCGGCGACCGCGTTCGAGTCAATCAGATTCCTGGCTAGTGGTGGCATTTTGATCGTCGGGGCGACGGTGTTCATACGATCGTAAAGGACCGAACGCCAGATATCCGATGGAGCCACTACCTTGGCGTTGTCGTAGCCGAGTGAAAAGGACGCCACTGCATTTATGATGTTCTGATTGGTCAAGGGGGTGTCGTAACGGGCGTCGAACGTGATGCCCGTGCCACCAGGTTGGTGGCACTGCGAACAGTTCGCGTCCAAATAAGAACGTGAGCGCTGCACCAGTGAGGCGTTCTGGTTGGTGACGCTGCACATTTGCTCGTAATTAGTGATGGCCGCCTCGTCGAAGGCCGGATCGAACAGACCGAGGCGGTTTAGGGTGCGCAGCTGGTTATCGGTGACGCCCGTAGAGGGATAGGTGTCATTGCCGTTTAACTGACGCTCATTTACTCCCAATACATAACCGGCCACAGCGGTATGGCAGGTCAGACAATCGGCTGGACTCGGATAATACCAATCTTGCGTGACCACACCCGTGGCGTTGGTTACTGCGATGGCTTCAGTCTGGCTGCCGGTCAGGAGGTCGGCATCACTGTTATCTGGACGCCACTTGTAGGTGACACCGTAAACCGAGCCATTGGTGTCGCACACCAGCAACCGGGTTTCCAACCGCAGCATGGGGACACTCGGGTTGGTTGTATTGACGACGAGATCAAAGTTTTTCACAAACACGGTGCCGGACGGAAAGGTCCATTGGCCGGTGGGCGCGAACCCGATCTGTTGCGCCGGGGAAATGAGTCCGCCGCCTGAGTAAGGCATACCCAAATAACGACTCTTAACAGCTCCGTCGGACCATAAAGGAGTATTCGGAACATAGGGAATCAATCCGCTCGCCGGGATCCGATTGGGGGTGTCGGCAAAAGCCCCTGTCTCTGAGAGCAAGGCCGGGAGGGTACCCGAATACGAGCCGGGCATGTTCTGATTCAAGAAGGGAGCGAGTACTCCGTTAGTAGTTAGTCCGTAAGGCAGACCGCTGGACGGCTTAACCGTGATCGGGACGGGAGCCGAGGTGCTGCTCAGACCGCTGCCATCGGTGGCGGTGGCGGTGAGGAGATAGTTTCCGGCCGGCAAACCGGTCGCGGTCACGGCATAGGGCGTGTTACTCACCGTGCCGAGGAGCGTGCCATTAGTATAAAAGCTGACATAACTGAGCGGATTGTACAGAGCATCGGCATTCGCGCTGAGCGAGATGGTGGCTGCGGCTGTAAAGGTAGCGCCATCGGTTGGCGAAGTTAACTCAACGACCGGAGGTGGATTGGTTTCCGGGTACAGCTGGGATTGGGGAATAATGGCATTCGGGGTGGATGGGCTGGACCAATGAAGTTGGGCTCCGGCCCCGCCGTTTTGATTGAAATATTCCATTTTGATGTTGTAGCGTTGCTGTGCCGTGAGGGTGATGGAATTGCTCCACATCGTCGGTGGCTGGTTAAGCCACTCATTGATCAGTAACTGCCCATTTACATACAGCAGCACGCCACCGCCCGTATCGGTTGTAAACGTGTAGGTTTCATTGTACTCGGGTTGCACCGATCCAACCCATGCCACGGCGAAGTTGGTGAGCCCGATGGATGGGGTTGGCGGGGTAGTGGCCCAGTTAAAATTGATGGTCGCGTCCGTCTCCACCAGACTCGGCGGAATGGCAAAGGATGAGTTGGTAAAGGCCGTGCCCGTCACATTCGCCCAATAAGCTCCCAGCAAGCCGCTCCCGGCGCCCACGG
>JBEKMT010000046.1:0-27081 GCA_050008355.1 Verrucomicrobiota bacterium | reverse complement strand
GCCAGGAATCCGGAGCTTTGCGGATGTTCCAACCCGACTCAAGGCAACTGGTTATGAACACGAAACCTGATACAATTGGAAAGTCGGCAATCGGATCACTGGCAACGGCGATGGTGTTGGCAACGGCGATGGTGGCGCCGGCCTTGGGGGCGGAAACCAACGCAATCGTGGGACGTATTGGTATCTTTGATTCACGCGCGGTAACGTTTGCCTGGTTTGTCAGTGACGCACAGCAGGCGCAGTTGAAAGCAGAGATGTCTGCCGCCCGGGCGGAGAAGCAAGCCGGTGACCAGGCGAAATTTGAAAAGGATGCCGGCGCCCTGAAAGCGGAACAGGATCAAATCGACCGGGAATGCTTCAGCACTGCACCGGCCACGGAAGCCCTGGCGCTGCTCCACATGCGACTCCCGGAAATCGAACGCGCCGCAGGAGTGACCAATGTAATTTCCAAATGGGACGCCGCCGCGCTGGAGAAGTTAAAGGGTGTGGAAAAAGTCGACGTAACCGACGTCCTGGTGCGCGCTTTCGGCAAACCAACTGAAAAACAATTGAAATCAATTGAGGCCATCGAGAAATCAGATCCACTGCCATTAGAAAAATGCAACGAGCTGATACGGGAAGGCAAAATCTGAGCCTGTTCTAAGATGGAAGCAAATTGCCAGTCTTAAGACGGTGGACCTGGCGGATGAACCGGTTCTTCCGAAAGCGAAATTTAATCGGCCCTCTTTCGCGACGTCTTAGGAGGGAAAACTGGTCGCTGTATTGAATTCTTGTTCTGCGGTTCAGGACCAATCGCACAGGCCATCCACAAAACCGGCCGAGCCGTCACGCAACCAGCCGTCGAGTTGCGCCTGGTCCTTGAGTTGTTGTCCGCGCAGTCGGGGCACCACGGCAAAGTTGGTTTTTACTTCCGGCAGGGCGGTCATGTCCACCCACAGTTTTTCAAACTGGCTGACGGGGAATACGTCTTCCTGTCCCTGTCCCCAGCGCTTTTTCACATCCTTGATGGTGATGTACGTTGGCATGCGGGCGGCCACGCGGCGGACGGCGGCGGCGACTTTTTCCGCGTCGCTCAAATCGGCGCGGCTGAGCCCGAAATTTTCGAGCAGCCGGTCAAGGTCGATCCAGCACGTGTTGGAATTGTAAAAGCGCAGGTTGAATTCCTCCTCCTCGCGGGGCATGGCCAGGCCTTCGACGAGCCGGACCTGGCCATTCACCCGTGCCAGGCCGCCGCCGCGGTCTTCCAGGCGGCGCGTGATGACCTCGAAGGTGAGACAGGATTCCTGCGCCAGATGCAGGCCGAACATGGCCGGATCTGCGTCCGCGCCGAGCGTGTCAATGTTGTGGAGCATCAAATGTTTTAGCTGCGGGCGTTGGGCCAGCAACCCCGCCAGCACGCCGTTGCGCAAAAGGTTCGGAACTTCAAACCAGTGTCCGACCGGGTGCAAGCATTGCGAAGGGACGTTTTCCGTGTAATCGTCCCCTTCACCTGCCGTGCGCGCCCAGTTTTGCAGCGCGGAACGCAGGCTCGCGCGGACTTTTTGCGCCTGCTCGTCCAGACGTTGCTGCGGCATTTCCTCCCAGAGAAAACGCAAATCGCGCACCATCGGAATCAGGCGCAGCCCGATGGAACGGCCCGGCGAGAGCAGCAGGGGGCCGGCGTATTGGTAATTCCCCCTGCGCTGCAAAAACTCCTCCGTCGCCGCGTGCGTCAGATAACTCGTTGTGAAGATGTGCGGCAAGTCGCAGCCCGCCAGCCGGCCGATGCGCCGGCTTTTCGCGAGGTGCGTCTCAATGAAGGTCCGGTGCGTGCCCTGGAATTTGCAGAAGGGATGGAGCGCCTTCACCACACCTGCCCCCTGCGTCCACCGGCTGCCCGCGCCGGCGGCCAGGGTGATGACGGCCAGTTCGCCGCGCGCGAGCGCGGCCAGGCCGGATTCGCGGAGTTCCCTGGCCGGTGGCGCGGTCGCGTCCAAAACATCCGCGTCGTGCACGTCTTTGATATCCACGTTAGCCGGCAGACGATTCTGCGAGAGGCTGATGCGGCCATTCTTCAAATCTTCCCGCACCTGCTCGTGCTGCAACCGGTCGAAACCGTTTTGCGCCAGCAGCTCCGCGAGGCTGCGTGGTTTGTCCCCGTCGGCTTTCAACCGTGGCAGTAGTCGGTCAAACAACGTTTGCATCATGCCTGAAAATTCCGGCCGCGTGCGGCAGGCGCCACTAAATTTGTCCAGTTCCGCGCGTTGTGCGGCGGTAAGCGACTTTGATTCCGCGCGAAGCCAGCCCGGGACATGCAAGGCGTAATAGCCGCGCGGCAACAGGGCTTCCCCGCCTCGAAGCAAATCGGCGCAGGTGCCACACTCGTTGAGGGCAAAATCATAGACAACCGGCTCCATCGCGAAGGGCAGGGCGTCCTGCAGCTCGCTTTTGGCCTGCGACATGATCTCCTGCAATCGCTTTTGGGCCTGCATTTTTCGGGCGGGTTCAAAAATAAATCCCATGCCACCGCCGGACATGCCGCCCAGCATCCAAAAGCCCCAGAAATCCCGGCCAAATTCAGCACGGACAGAATTGATCAGTGATTCGGTAAACGCATTGCTCGCCCACGGAATGATGGTTTGAATCGGCTCGCAAAAATTTCTCATTGTCAGTTCGCCGAGCCGGCGTATGTCGCCGGCGCACAACGCGGAGACGATTTCATCGAGCAAACCGATGGCCTGGTGGCGTCCGGCCCACTCGGCGGGAGAACGCAGGAGGTATTTCTCCGTGACCATTTCCAGAATCGGCCCGACATTCTGCGCCATGCCACCGTGAACGAGGACGAGACTCTGCTGCAAGCGGTCGCGCGTTTCGGGCGCAACCTCGTTGCGATCAAAAACCTTGTGCATCGGCATCAGGCGGCCGCGGCTGATGCCGAACTCCGGATCGCCTTCTGTGGCGACAGCGCCGCAGATCAATTTCATGCCCGGCCACACGCCGCCGGAATCCTGCCAGCCGCCGCCGGACCCGCCGAGCCATTCGCCGAGCAGGGCGCGGGCCAGCACGAGGCGCCGCTCCTCCTCGGCCAGCCCGCCGGTGAGGGAATTCGCCTGGCTCGTGGCTCGCATACAAACGGAAATCAGCGATGCCAGCAAATTGGTGGAAACCGCCAGGCGCGACCCTTTGGGAATATCGTTGACGTGGCTGACCAGCTCCAACCCACGGCCGGGGCCGACCAACCGCATGAGCAAGTCGGACAAATTCTGCCCCGAACCCTCAATTCCTGGTGGAACGATGCCCGCCGCGATGACGGCGGCTTTCAACAGGCCGAGATAATCCCGGGCAAAATCGAACATTTCGGCGAGGCTGTTGATATCCGCACTGGCGCCAAGGTCCACGCTGGTCAGACGCAAAACCGGTTCATCAATCACCCGCAGGCACGCCTCCACGGGCGGCCGCGTGCTGCTATCCCGGCCGTGAACGCCCAGGTCAATGGAGATGTTCAGCACCCGCGCACCTTCGGGAAAATCCATTCCCAGAAAAAAAATGTCGCTCCAGCCCGAATGGCTCAAGTCCATGCGGACCGGCGTCCGCTCCCGCAGGACGGGATAGGTGCCATCGTTATCGCGCTGCAACAATTCGGATCGCAAGCGCAGCGGATGATCCATCGGGTGGCCCATGCGGAACATCCACTGGTTGCCGCGCACGGAGCGGACACTGCGGCGCACCTGGTCGGCGAGCGTCTGAAAACCGATCCGTTGATACACTGCTGAGAGGGCGCTGGAGATGGCGTCGCCCGGACCCGCCTTATTCTGGACGAGAAGAAATTGTTCCAACGCTTCCTCGAAGCGGCGTTGGAGGAGATGTTCAAAGCCTTTGAACGGAATCATGCCGCCCGCGCCAGGGGGCAACTGCTTCGGCAGATGAAACCGGTGAATCGCCTGGAGAAAAAACAGAGCGCGGACGCGCTCGTAAAGATTTTCACTACGGCGGCGAAACGCATCCAGTTCCGCGCAGGCGGCGAGCAACTCGCCAGCCGAAGATCGGGCGCAGACTGCGTCGAGTGACTGGTTCCGAATCTTCGGTTCCGGCGAAGTGATGATTTCGAGCAGCGGACTGGCCATGGGATTGTTCAGCGGTGTTCGTGTGCCAGCAGCTCCACGAGCCCGGCGAGCACCTCGGCACGGGCGGGGCTGCTCAAGGCGAGCGCAATCTGGGCGTTAAGCAGGCCGTAGGTCAGCCCGATGTCAAAACGACGGCCCGACACTTCGTAGGCGAGGTAACGTTCGCGCGCGGCGAGGCGGGAAAGGATTCCGCTCAAGCTGGCTTGCCGGCCGGCGGCAATCTCCTCACCGAGCGAATCCATCACTGCCGATGTGAGCACATGCATCCCGAAAAAACAGAGATAATTTCCCGCGCGCAAACCGGGCACAATCAACCTCTGTTCGGCGACGGTCGGCGTGGGTTTTTCCAAAACCTCGGAAACGAGGTAAAGTCCTTTACGGCTTTCCGCCAGCCGTCCGCCCGCCGCGCCATAGTAAGGCAGCTTGCTTTCGTGGGTGGCCTGTACTGCGGAGACGGCGCAATTTTCCGCGGCGGCGACCTCGACCAGCTGCTGCGCGCAACTGCGGTTTTCGTGGCTCAAATAAAGATGGTCCCCGACCAGCAGCAGGAATGGATCGCGGCCGGTAAATGGATGTGCGCTCCACACGGCGTGACCGTAGCCGAGCGATTTTCCCTGCTCCACAAACTGCAGGCGCTTGCCATGCGTTCCGGCGGCGGCCCGGTAAGCCTCGGCGTCGCCGGGAAAAACCACGACGCAGATTTCATCCGCACCCGAATTCAACGCCTCCTCGACGATGATCGCCAGCGCGGTTTTGGTTTTGCCGTCGCGGTCCACCAGGGTTTGCAGCGGTAGAGTCCGCTGGCTCGGGCCGGCGGCGGTGATGACGGCTTTGCGTATTTCCATAACTTCTGATCGGTGCCAAAAGGATTTTGCCACGTGCCCGCCCGTTCGCGAACTTTATTTCCCGGCGGCTCATGCCGTGAGCTCCGGTGACTCCAAGAAGGCATCTGATGCATTAAGCGCACCCTCCTGAATTCCAGCTCAAAACGGGACGGTCTCGTTTTCTTCCTCCCAAGCGATGCTAAGGTCCACTGGAATGGAGCCAACCGGCCAACGGAGACATCGCTGGCAGGTAGCCGCCGGTCCAACCGCGAATCAAGGGCCCAAGCCTCTTGCAATTCCAAATTCTGGCTTCCGACTCCCAAGTTCAGCTTTGCCGGCCCAGCAGCCCTCCATTCCATTTATTGAGTTGTAAGCGGATCATCGTTTTCATTAAATATCCTTGTCATGGAAAAATCGGTGGAAGGCATCACATCACCAGCGAAGGAGTTTCTTCCCTTGCTGGAACAAAAGCTCAAGAAGTTGATCGAGCAAAGGGATCAGGTATGCCTCGAAATTGAGGAGACCCGCAAAATGATTGATGAAATCAAAGTCAAGCTTTCAGGCGGCGAACTGCCGTTGCCCATCGGGCAAAGTGTGGCCAGGAAGGCCCCGGGCGGGTCCGTAAACGAGTAGTCGGTTCAGTAAGGAGAGTAGAGCTTTGATTTGGGCGACGGTTTCACAGAAAGTCCAAACCACATTTGGAGCCAAGGCCAAACCAGGTGCTGTGAGGGCTGCGGGAGTTTAATCCCGTAGAGATTCCAATACTTCAATAAAGGGGGACGATTTAACTTTGAACTTTTTTTGGTGGGCTGTGGAGGAATTTACCCGTACTTGGATTGAGGACGATTGCCTTGCGCAGGTTGCATTCAGAACAAGATTTCGAATCTCGCGCACCCATAACTGTCAAACTTTGATACTTTCTATGGTGCGTTTGTCTATTTACCCGCCGAAAGTGTATAAATTATGTACACATGCAGGACACTTTATACAAAAGCAGTGCCTAAGTGTAGTGAGTTCGTCTGTTGCACATGACGCTCAAGAAAATGACTGTCGAGGGAGGCAAGGCGGGTAAGATTTAGGTCAATAAAGAGTTAAGATATTTTAAACCCGGCTTTACCAGGAGCAAAGACGGCGAATTGCTACCGCTTTTGTGTGAAGCTTGCATCTGTCCATTTTTTGGATCTGGATTTTATTGGCACTTAATCCTTCACAAATTGGTCTGAGAAAAGAGCGCAAAAATGGCTGAAAATCAGTCGAAACTTTATGGTTTTTTGGGTTTTTAACCTCTAAAGAGCTGGCATTGCAGATGCTAGGCTAGTTCCAACGCGGTTGCGGCAGGCAATCAAGCGAACAAATATGTTATCATATATAACCCGCCTGCTGTTCTGTTCCACCGCCAAACCGAAAAAAAGTCAAACATGAAAGCAATCAAAAACATCCGTAAATCCGGCTTCACGCTGGTGGAAATCATGATCGTCGTGGCCATCATTGGTCTCTTGGCGGCAATCGCGATTCCCAACTTCGTGCGCGCCCGTCAAACCTCACAGACCAATGCTTGTATCAACAACCTCCGCATCATTGATGCGGCGAAACAGCAATGGGCTTTGGAAACCGGCCAGGCCACCACTGCCACGCCGAGCTCGTCGAACATTGTTCCCTACCTCGGCCGCTCGGGCACGGTCATGCCGTATTGCCCCCTGTCTGGTCCCAGCGGTGCTGCGTATAGCATTAATGCTCTGACCACGGTTCCAACTTGCCCGAACGTCGGCCAAGCTGGTCATACGAATGCCGTTCTTTCCCAATAATCCTGGGATAATAAGTTAATCACGAAGCCCGGAGCAATCCGGGCTTTTTTATTTGAAATATCCCGCTTCTTCTTGGCACAGCGGGTGCTCATAAATCTTCGAAGCGGTCGCAGCAGGCTATCAAGAGAACAAATATGCTATCATATATAACCCGCCTGCTGTTTTGTTCCACCGCCACACCGAAAAAAACTCAAACATGAAAGCAATCAAAAACATCCGTAAATCCGGCTTTACGTTGGTGGAAATCATGATCGTCGTGGCCATCATTGGTCTCTTGGCGGCAATCGCGATTCCCAACTTCGTGCGCGCCCGTCAAACCTCACAGACCAATGCTTGTATCAACAACCTCCGCATCATCGATGCGGCGAAACAGCAATGGGCTTTGGAAACCGGCCAGGCTACCACTGCCACGCCGAGCTCGGCGAACATTGTTCCCTACCTCGGTCGTTCAGGCACGGTCATGCCGTATTGCCCCTTGTCCGGACCCAGCGGTACCGCATATAGCATTAACGCTCTGACCACGGTTCCAACTTGCCCAAACGTTGGCGAGGCTGGTCATACGAATGCCGTTCTTTCCCAGTAATCCTGGGATAACAAGTTAATCACGAAGCCCGGAGCAATCCGGGCTTTTTTTATTGTTAATACCTGAGCCCTCTTGGCACAGCGGTTGCTTATTATCTTGGTTGCGGTTGTAGTCGGCAATTCAGCGAACAACAAAGTTATCATTATAAATCCGCCGTCTACTTTGTTCCACCGCCACCAAAGAAAGACGAAACATTATGAAGAAGACGAGAGGTCATCCTCTGGGGGGCTTTACCCTGGTGGAGATCATGATAGTCGTGGCCATCATCGGCCTGTTGGCGGCAATTGGGATACCCAATTTCGTCCGCGCCCGCCAAACCACGCAAACGAACGCCTGTATTAACAACCTGCGGATAATCGACCAAGCCAAACAGGAATGGGCAATTGAAACAGGGCAGGCATCCGGCAACACGCCGGCCTCATCAGACGTTGTTCCCTACCTCGGTCGTGCCGGCGCTTTTATGCCGTATTGCCCGCTCTCAGGTCCGACTGGGCCGGCATATAACATACTCGCAGTCACAAACCCACCGACCTGCCCTAATACGAGTACTAATATCCACAACGCATTTCTGCCAATTTAATTGACCTGCAAGAATTGCGAAGCAGTTGAAGATCAAAGCCCGGGATGAAAATCCCGGGTTTCTTGGCTTTATTTCAGAAAACAAAACGTATATCTACCACGCATGTTAAGGCCACGTTCCATTGGATTGATGATCGGCCTCTTGACGTTGCTGGTTTACTTGCCGGCAACATCCCATCAATTTATCAATTTTGATGACGGCGATTATGTTGCGAATAATCATGTTGTACAAAGCGGCCTGACCTGGGCGGGCGTCAAATGGGCGTTTTCCGGGGCGCATGCGAGTAACTGGCATCCGCTTACGTGGCTCTCCCATATGCTGGATTGCGATTTGTTCCGCTTGAATCCGGCAGGCCCGCATTTGGTCAATATTTTGTTCCATGCCGCGAACGCTGCGTTGCTGTTCATGCTGCTGTACCAGTTGACAAAGGTCATCTGGCCTTCTGTGTTTGTCGCTGCACTCTTCGCCTGGCATCCACTTCACGTGGAATCGGTCGCCTGGGTTTCCGAACGCAAAGACGTTTTGAGCACATTCTTTACGCTGCTTTCGCTCCTGAGCTACACACGCTATGTGCGTGAGAATCGCCGTCGAAGTTTCTGGCTTTGCGGTGTGTTTTATGTCCTTGCATTACTGTCCAAACCAATGCCGGTAACGCTTCCGCTGGTGATGTTATTTCTGGATTACTGGCCTCTAAACAGGTTTGCGCCCCCTGGTCTGGAAGCCCGGGAACCTGGATTGCCGCAGGTTCAGCCGGCATCCTTTACCATGCTTGTTTGGGAAAAATGGCCATTCTTTTTGGTCGCCGCCGCCTCATGTGTCGTTACCTATCTGGCGCAGTCTCATGCGGTCTCTTCACTCGCCTGGGTGCCGTTCAATTTGAGGCTGGAGAATTCGGTCGCGGCTTATGCGACCTATTTGGGAAAAATGGTTTGGCCGCTGCATTTGGCCATATTTTATCCTTTTAATTTGCGCCCGCCAATTGCCTGGTCCTTAGTGGAAGAATCAGTGATCCTCTTGACCGGCATATCGATCATCGCCTGGATGGAACGCAAAGGCCAACCTTGGATCCTCGTCGGCTGGCTTTGGTTTCTGGTGACGCTTGTGCCGGTCATTGGTCTGGTGCAGGTCGGTGCCCAATCCATGGCCGATCGCTACACTTATTTCCCACTGGTGGGGATTTTTCTGGCCGTGGCTTTTTCGGTCCAAGCTTTGATTGAGCGCTTCAGGTTCTTGGGAAAATGGGTTTTGCCGACGGCAATTCTGATCCTCGGATTGTGTGTTTTGGTGACGGAAAACCAGCTGAGTTATTGGCATGACAGCGAAACGCTTTTCCGTCATTCGCTGGAGGTGGTGGACAGTTCGACCGCCCACTGTAACCTGGCGGCGGCACTGAAGGATCAAAAAAGGAACTCGGAAGCCACCAGAGAATATATCATGGCCATCAGAATAAATCCGGAGATGGAGTTGGCCTATTGGAACCTTGGCCAAATATTTGCCGAGGAGGGCAAACTGGAACTGGCAGCGGTTTATTATCGCGAGGCGGTGAACCGGAAACCGAGCTCGCCGGTGCCTTACGACAATTTGGGCATCATTTTGATCAAGTTAAAACGTCCGGATGAGGCGCTTCAGGAATTTGCCGATGCGGCCAACGTTGATACCGGGGCAGCGGAGCCGCATTTTTTGACAGGACGGCTCTTATTGCAACGCGGGAAGGACGAGGATGCCGTCAACCAATTGCGCCAAGCCGCCGAACTAGACCCCAATGACCCGGAAATACTCATCTATACCGCCAGTGTGCTGGCGGCTGACGAGGACCCAAAGGTTCGCAATGCTTTGGAAGCCATTAAGTTGGCGCAAAAAGCTGTCAGTGTGACCAATAACCAGCAGCCCGCCGCTTTCGATGCGATGGCAATGAGTTATGCCGAAAAGGGCGATTTTGGCGCAGCCAACTTGTTCCAATCGCAGGCCATCAATCTGGCTCAAGCGATCGGGCAATCCGACGACCTTGAATTAATGAAACAGCGGATGGAACTGTACGAAAAGCACCAGCCCTGGCGGGAATCATTCAGGGAAAATTAAGGCTGCGCGTGAATTTGGTGCTGTTTTTGCTTCAATTGTGCCGAAATATGGGTACTTTTTCCCGAAAATCAGAAAGTCAGTCAATAAGATGTCCACGATTTTAAAAACTGACAAATTGCGCGTTGAATACCGCAGCCGCGAAATGCGCCAGTCGACGAAGGTCGCATTGGCCGGGCTGGACCTGGAAGTCCGCGCCGGCGAGGTGTTTGGTTTCCTGGGGCCGAATGGCGCAGGCAAGACCACGACCATGAATGTTCTGCTCGGCTTTGTGCAGCCGACCTCCGGGGCCGCGAGCCTGTTTGGGATAGACGTCCGGCAACCGATCGCGCGCCAGCGTATCGGTTATTTGCCCGAGATGACCTATTATTACAAGTTTCTCTCGGCCGAGGAGTTGCTCCGTTTCTACGCCACAATTTTCGGGCTTTCCCGGAGCGAGGCCGACCAGCGTATCGACCGGTTAATGAAACTGGTGGAGCTGGAACATGCCCGCCGCCGCCCGATTCGATCCTATTCCAAGGGGATGCAACAGCGAGTTGGTTTGGCGCAAGCGCTTATCAATAATCCTGACCTGTTGATCCTTGACGAGCCGACGAGTGGACTCGATCCGCTCGGGCGCATGAAAGTCCGCGAAATCATTCAGCGGCTCAGAGACGAAGGAAAGACCGTCTTCTTTTCTTCGCATGAGCTCGGGGAGGTCGAGACGGTGTGCGATCGCGTGGCCATTATCCACCAGGGGGAATTGAAGGTGGTTGGCCGCGTGGATGAAATCAGAAAGCCGCAACACGCAAACCTTGAGCAAGCTTTTCTCGAAATCATCGGTGTTCAACCGGAGGCCACGAGATGAAAAATATATTTGCCGTCGCCGGTGTCGTCATCAAAGAATTATACCGGCGCAAGGATTTTTACGTGCTGTTCATCGTCACGATTTTGATCTGTCTGGTCATGGCTTCGGTCAATATTTTTAACGACGACAAAGTTGTGCGTTACCTGAAGGAAATCTGCCTGTTGCTGGTCTGGATTTCCTCGCTGGTGATTGCGATCACCACTACGGCGCGACAGATTCCCGCGGAACGCGAAAACCGGACGTTGCTGCCGTTGCTGGCCAAGCCACTGACGCGGACGCAACTGGTGCTTGGAAAGTTTTTCGGTTGCTGGGTTGCCTGCGGGCTGACGCTGCTGTGCTTTTATATTTTCTTCGGGGCGCTGGCCGCCAGCCGTGAGCACCAGTGGATGGTGATGGATTATGTCCAGGCCGCGACGTTGCAATGGTTCATGCTGGGCATTGTGGTGGCGATGGCCTTGCTGGGCTCGCTGGTTTTTGCCGCACCGTCTTCAAACTCGACGATTTGCTTTGTGGTGGTTGGCGGCATTTTGCTGGTTGGCCGGCATCTGGATCAGGTGGCGATCCCCATGGCGGAACCTTCGCGCAGCATCATTCTGGCAATTTATTATGTCATACCGCATTTGGAATTTTTTGATACGCGGGATCTGGTCATTCACAACTGGCCGCTGATCCATTGGGGTTTCTATGGTCTGGCGATTCTCTATGCGCTGGCTTACACCGCCGTTTTTCTCACCGGCGCGTGCCTGGTTTTCCAGCGCAAAGCGGTGAACTAAAATGAATTCGTCGCGGACTTACTTATTGCTGCTGATCGCCCTGCTGGTATTGACCTTCGGGATGGCAGCGGATTTGCAACCGCGATACACTGTCTGGCCGGGCAGTCGCGCGGACGGCGACGTTTTTAAAATTCTGCTCGGTGACAGTCGCAAGCTGTTCGCCAATGAGTTTTTCGTCAAGGCTGATTCCTACTACCACAGCGGTTTTTATCCGACCATTTTTGACAATAATGAAGCGTTCAAGACAGCGCACATGGCGGAGGATACCGGCGCGGTCAGCAGCAAGAATCACGGAGAAGAGGAGAACTTCATGGGGGCACCGCGCAACTGGATTGATGCCTTTGGCCGTCATTTTTTCCCCGACCGCCACACGCATCTGGACGAAGGCGGACCAAACGATGACCTCAGCAGCAGTGATGAGGTGCGCGAAATCCTGCCTTGGCTGAAACTCTCCACCGATCTCGATCCGAAGAATGCACAGAACTACACCGTAACGGCATACTGGTTGCGCGAGCGAATGCACAGACCCGAGGAAGCGCATCAGGTGCTGCTGGAAGGTTTGCATGAAAATCCCGGCAGTTGCGACATCCTCTTTGAGCTGGGCCGGCTCTACGCAGAGAGCAACCATGATACCAACCGGGCGGTGCGCGTCTGGGTTGCCGCCGCCCGGAACTGGAAGACCGTCAAAGGCAGCGACGATGAGGTGGCAGCCAACGATTTCATTTACGAGAAAATCACGACCCAATTGGGCGATACGGCGCGCCAGGCCGGCCATTGGCAGGAGGCCATAGACTGGTTTGAAAAGGCCAAGACGGTTTCGCGCGTTCCGGGCATTTTGCAGGTGCGGATTGAAGCCACCAGAAATGAAATGACGTCCGCTTCACAAAACTCCACTGCACCGGTTCGTTAGGTGGCGCGCAATTGCGCTTTGTTTTTCAATCCCTAGTCTGTTTAAATTTCCGAAATGAAACCTCGGCAAGCAAAGATTTCACGGCAAACCCTGGAAACCCGGATCACCCTCCGGCTTGATCTGGATGGGAAAGGCAAATCCAAGATCAAAACCGGCCTGCCCTTTTTTGACCACATGTTGACGTTGTTTGCCAAACACGCGACCGTAGACCTGGACCTGGTTTGCAATGGGGATCTGGAAGTGGACGCCCACCACACCGTGGAGGATTGTGGTATTGCTCTCGGTCAGGCTTTTGCGAACGCCCTGGGAGACAAACGAGGCATTCGCCGCTATGGCCACGGCTTCCATCCCGGAAATCCTTCCGGCTTGGTGGCTTCCGGGGACAAAGCCGCACCTGCGCTGGCGGGAGAGGCTTACGTGCCGATGGATGAATGCCTCGCACGCTGTGTGGTGGATTTCAGCGGCCGGCCACATTTGGTCTGGCGCGGGCTGAAGGAGTTCTCGCAAAAGAAAATCTCCTTCGCGGAAAAAAACCAGGATCTCTCCAGCGCTTTTCGCTTTGGTCTGGCCCGGGAATTCTTCCAGGGTTTCACGAACGAGGCGCGTTGCAACCTGCATGTAGAGTTGCTCTACGGTGATGAACCGCATCACATCGTAGAAGCTTTATTCAAGGCGTTCGCAAGAGCGGTGGATGCCGCGCGTCAGCACGACCCGCGCATCAGCGGTCAGGTGCCCAGCACGAAGGGGAAATTGTGAGCTCAAGTAGCTGTTGCGAGTATCGCGAGCCTCGTGCACCTCGAAAATGGCATTGATTTTCAGCCATGGTTGCGCAATGCTCTGGAAACTGAAAATGAAAAGCAAATTCCTGTTCGTCGTTCTTTCGCTGGCGTTCGCCACGTCAGGTTGTAGCCTTTTTGGAAAGCATGGAACTGCAGCCAAACCGGCCGTGGTAACTCCGCAGGCGATCGTCACGCCGGATTCTTCGCTGGAGGCAAAGGTCGTTTCGGTCAACTCGGTGGGCCGTTTCGTGGTGTTGAGTTTTTCCGCCGGCCAATTGCCCAAACCGGACGACACTTTGTTCATTTATCGTGCCGGATTGAAGGTGGCCCAAGTCAAAATCACCGGGCCTCAGCAGGAAAACGATATTGTTGCCGACTTGGTTTCCGGTGATGTCCAGGTGGGCGACGCGGTCAGGAACGAGTAAGCCGTCATTCCCCGGCTGAAGGCGATTTTTCCACGAGCGGCTTGACACTTTTGGGCAACGAATCTTTTTTGTAGGGTGAGTGGAGATTGAAATAGATTCCGCAGAGTGGACGGGCGTCATCGTTCTGGCTCAAAATGACGGTGACTTCCTTGTCCAGGGCGATACCATGGCGCAATCCCGCGCTGCGGTGTTCGTAAGCTTTGATGGCTTTTTGCACCAGTGAATTCAGTGAGGCTTCAAACTCGTCCGGCGTTTTTTGCAGGCAGATGACATAGCGATCGAAATTTTTGACGGCATCGGTGATTTCGCGCTTAAAGGTTTCCACGGTCATCGGGACAAAATAATTAAACGGCGCCAAAAGGCTACAACATTTCCACGTCCGGTTTCTGTACCTCCCTGTCCCGATCCTGTTTCCGTCGCTTGGGGTTGAGATCAGGAATTTGTGCCGCGATACCGGGGTGGCGGCAAGTCTAAGGAGCCTCTTGCCGCACGCGGCTGGAGCGCTCACCAAACAGGGCCGTGCCTATTCTAACGATGGTGGCGCCTTCTTCAATGCCCACCTCAAAATCACCACTCATGCCCATGCTTAAATGGGGCAGAAGACAGCCCAGGATTTTCTCCGATTCAGTTTTTAACTCGCGGAGACGCTGAAAATATGGGCGCGATTTTTCCGGCAGCGGCGAAAACGGCGGAATGGCCATTAGTCCATGGATCTCAATCCTCGGCAGCTCGTCCAGTTCCTTCAATTCAGCCAGCAGTTTTGCGGCTGGGTAACCAAACTTACTGGCTTCTCCAGCGACGTTCACCTCGAGCAGGATGGGCATCGTTTTCGCAGCTTGTTCAGCGCGCTTCGAGATTTCCCGGGCGATACCCAGGCTGTCGACGGTTTGAATCATCTCGAAGAGTTCAACGGCATCGCGAACCTTGTTTGATTGCAGATGCCCGATGAATTGCCAGCGCGCTTTGCTTGGGCAGAGCGGGATTTTTGCCCTGGCCTCCTGGATTTTATTCTCTCCGAAGTTAAACAGTCCACAATTCACGGCCGCCTCGATGGTCGCGGGCGGATGGGTTTTGGAAACGGCAAGCAGAGTGACGGAAGCGGGGTCGCGGCCCACCCGGGCGCTCGCGGCGCGAATCCGTTGTTGAATTGAAATCAGGTTCTCAGGCAAACTCACGGTGCAATCGTAAATCGAAAATCAGCAACCGTAAATTAATTCCATGAAATACTGGCTGGCAAAATCCGAACCGGAGGCATACGCATGGTCGCAACTGCTGAAGGATGGCAACACGGCGTGGACCGGAGTTCGAAATTATCAGGCGCGGAACAATCTGCGTGCCATGAGGAAGGGCGACCCGGTTTTCTTTTACCATAGTGTCAGCGAAAAACAAATCGTCGGGCTGGCGAAGGTGTCCAAGGAAGCCTACCCTGACGCCACCGCAGAGGAAGGTGACTGGTCGAGTGTAGACCTCGCACCATTAAAAACTTTGCTAAAGCCGGTTTCGCTGGAAACCATCAAGGTTGATCAAACGTTGAAGGAAATGGCTCTCCTGAGAAATTCGCGGCTTTCGGTGACACCGCTTACGAAAGAGCAATTCGAACGTTTGCTCACGCTGGCAGAGACGAAGGTGGCGTTTTAGCTGGCTGCCGGGAACCATCCGGCAGTGTCTCTCGTTACTTGATTTCATCCTGAAATTGCTCGCCAAGCATCCGGTTTTTGCTATGTTGTCCGGTCTAAAATAAAATCATGTTCACTGGCACCTATACTGCGATTGTAACGCCCTTCTGCGGCGGTCAACTGGATGAAGCCGCGCTTGAACGCCTGATCAAATTGCAGATCAAGGGTGGCGTTGATGGCATTGTGCCGGTCGGCACCACGGGTGAATCGCCAACCGTCAATAACGAGGAGCACATCCGGATTGTGGCGCTGGCGGTGAAGTTTGCCGCCGGTAAAATCAAAGTGCTCGCCGGCACGGGCGGCAACGCGACCAGTGAGGCGATTTTTCTGACCCAGGAAGCTGAGAAAGCGGGTGCAGACGGCTCGCTGCAAGTGGCACCGTATTATAACAAACCCACACAGGAAGGGTTATATCAGCACTTCAAAGCCATTGCCAAGGCCACGAAACTGCCGATTGTCCTGTACAGCATCCCGGGCCGCTGCGGCATAGAGATTGCAGTGGACACGGTGAGGCGGCTCGCGGCGGATTGCAAAAACATCGTCGGTATCAAGGAATCAGGCGGAAGTTGCGACCGGGTATCGCAGTTGCGCGCCGCCCTCGGAGCGAATTTCAAAATTCTTTCCGGTGATGATTCGCTGACTCTGCCGTTCATGGCCGTCGGGGCCAACGGCGTCGTGAGCGTCGCGTCCAATATCATCCCCAAAGAGGTTTCGCAGATGGTGAGTGCGTTCGCGCGCGGCGACGCAAAAAAAGCGATGGCGATCCACGCGCGATATTATGCGTTGTTCAAGGATTTGTTCATTGAGAGCAACCCGACGCCGGTCAAGGCCGCGCTCGCGATGATGAAAATCATCGAGGAGGAATACCGCCTGCCGCTGGTGCCGATGAATCCAAAAAACTGGGACGTCCTGCGGACGACGCTGAAGCGCTGCGACGTGCTGGATTAACCGGCGAATTGAGACTCCCATGTTGGAAGCCAATTCTGCTTCGCTCTGGGTTTTGGATGGGTGCTTGGAAGTTTTGATTCATGGCTGATTTTATGACCAAAGTCATCATTACCGGCGCGAACGGCCGCATGGGGAAAGCACTTGTTTCCTGCGCGAAAAATTTCTCCCAATTGCAGGTCGTGGCGGCACTGGACCGCGACGATGATCTGGTGGAAGTGATTGCCCGGGGCGATGTGGTGATTGACTTCAGCTCGCACCTGGCCACGCCGGTATTCGCCGCACTCTGTGCCAACCACAAGAAAGCGATCGTCATCGGGACAACCGGGCATGCGCAACAGGAAAAAGCAGCGATTCTTAAAGCCAGTTCCAAAATTCCGGTGGTAATGGCCTCTAATTTTTCAACCGGAGTGAACACGTTATTCTGGCTCACGCGCAAGGCGGCGGAAATTCTGGGATCTGATTTCGATCTGGAAGTCGTCGAAATGCATCATCGTTTAAAAAAGGACGCCCCGAGCGGCACGGCAAAATCGCTTGCGGAGATTCTGGCGGATGTGCGCAAGCAACAGCTGGAAAAAGTGGCGCGTCACGGGAGACTGGGGATTGTGGGCGAACGTACGGCCTCGGAAATCGGTGTGCATTCCATTCGTGGCGGGGATGTGGTGGGCGACCACACTGTGATTTTTGCGAATGTCGGGGAACGTGTTGAGCTGACGCACAAGGCGTCAAGCCGCGACACCTTCGCGAACGGAGCGCTGCGAGCGGCCCAATGGCTGGTGAAACAAAAGCCGGGTCTCTACGACATGCAGGATGTGCTGGGGTTGAAATGAATCCGGGGCTCATGTTTCAGGATTCAGGATTCGCAATTCAGAATTTGGAGTTGGATGCGCCTGGTTGGTTCGAACGGGAAGGGTTTCAAGTTATTAATTCGGTCATCGCGTTTGATGCTTGTGAGATGTTGGCGGCAGAATTCACGCTGCTTTTTGACGAGCAACAGAAAACAGCCGGGACTAAAATCGGGGGTGTCAGAAATCTCCTCTACGACCATTCGTTGGTTTCACAGCTCGCCAATTCGCAAAACATTGTCTCCGTTTTGCAAATGGCCGCCGGGTTACCTCTATTCCCGATTCGCGCCATCTTCTTTGACAAGAATCCCGAATCAAATTGGCTGGTGCCGTGGCATCAGGATTTGGCTATACCAGTGGTTGCGCGTATAGACACTCCAGGTTTCACAGGTTGGTCAATCAAGGACGGGGTGCCACATGTCCATCCTCCTCGGGAGATATTGGAATGCATGGTGGCGCTGCGCCTCCACCTGGACGATTGTCCTGCCGAAAATGGTGCCTTGAAAGTTATTCCTGGTTCGCATCGGTATGGAAAACTGAGTGCAAACGAAATCTCCAAGTGTGTCCAGTCGAATGAAGCAGTGGTCTGCGGGGTCCCCAAAGGCGGCGCATTGCTAATCCGGCCGCTCCTCCTGCATGCATCCTTGCCGGCAACAAATCCAACACATCGTCGTGTTCTTCATGTAGAATACGCGTCCCGGTCTTTGCCCAATGGCCTGAAATGGTTCGAATACTGATGCCCCATTCAATTTTTAATATGCGCTTTGCCTTTGTTGCGCTAGGCTCGAACCAGGGTGATTCGCGGCAAATCGTTTTGGAGGCAATGGAACGGCTGCAGGTACTTTCCGATACACCAGTTCTGAAATCCTCATTGTGGCAGACTTCTCCCGTGGACTGCCCGCCGGGTTCACCACGGTTTGTGAATGCCGCAGTTGGTCTAATTCCTCACGCGGAAGAAACTCCGGAAACGCTGCTCAAAAAATTGCGCGAGCTGGAAACCGAGTTTGGCCGTCGTCCCAAAAAGATTTTGAATGAACCGCGTCCACTGGACCTGGACTTGATCGTGTTCGGGAATGAAATCCGCAATTCACCGGAACTCACTCTGCCGCACCCGCGCGCATACGAGCGGAGATTCGTTTTGCAGCCTTTAAGCGAGATCGCACCGGAATTAATTTTGCCGGGGCAACGGAAAACTGTCGCGGAATTACTAACCGCACTGCGCAGCGATGAAGTGCTGGCACGGGTGGTTTAACCCTCGCGTAAGGTTTCCTGCGGATGGCCGGTAAGCCGCCGAATCCTGCGCCGAGGACGACCACGTGAGGCATTTTGCTTTCCGCCATGCATTGAATTTTTAGCAGCGGAGGAAAATCGCAATCAGTGGATTAAGGTTCAGTGTTCTGGCCGAAGATGCGTTCGCATTCCAGCACCACGTAGCGGTCGGTCATTCCGGCAAGGTAATCGCAGACGGCGCGATGCAGACCGGTTTTCTTCACCCGTTTCCGGGCGCTTTCGCCCAGAGCTTTGGGGTGGGCGAGGAAGTAATCAAAAAGTTTTTCCAATAATTTCACGGCGCGCACGTTCGGCTCATGGACGACGGGGTTGTAATACAGGTTTTTATAGAGATAATTGCGTAATTCCAGGTTGAGTTTGCGGCGGTCGGGGCTGTGGGCTACGAGAGCCTTCGCTTCAAGCCGGACTTCGTCGGCGGTTTGCACGCCGGCTTCCAGAATCAGACGCTCACTGTTCTCGACCAAATCCCGAATCTGCATGTCAATGATCGTCCGGATGATGAAATAGCGACGCGACTCATCCGGCAGATTGCCGAATTGTTTTCTCACTGATTCCGTGGCATCCGAGAAGATGCGCACGTTCGCGACCAGTTTGTTTTCGGATAACAACTGGGAATCGAGGCCATCATCCAGGTCGTGACTGTAGTAAGTGATTTCGTCGGCGACGTTGGCAGTTTGCGCTTCGAGCGAGGAATTCCTGGCTTCGAAACCTTTGCGTTTGCCGGGTTGATCGTAGGCAGTGTGGTGCTTGGCGAGGCCTTCACGAACTTCCCAGGTGAGATTCAATCCAGGAAAATTCGGGTACTTTTGCTCAAGTTGTTCGACAATGCGGAGGCTGTGGGTATTGTGTTCGAACCCACCGTGGCTTTTCATCAAACGCGCCAGGACCGTTTCCCCTTTGTGGCCAAAAGGCGAATGTCCAAGGTCATGCGCGAGGGCGATGGTTTCCGCCAGATCGGTGTTTAGTTTCAGAGCGCTCGCGATATTGCGCGAGATGGCGGCCACTTCAATGGTGTGCGTGAGCCGTGTGCGCAGGTGATCGCCGGTTCCGTTGAGAAAAACCTGGGTCTTATATTCGAGACGGCGAAAGGCGCGCGAATGGATCACGCGGTCGCGGTCGCGTTGATAATGCGTCCGCCAATCCGGCGGGGTTTCCTTGTATTTGCGCCCGCGAGTTTCGCCACTGAATTGCGCGTAAGGCGCGAGGATCTGGCGTTCGATGAGCTCCAATTCCTGTCGAGTTCGAGGCATGATTTAATCCGGATTGTATCGGCCACTGTATGCGGCGTGGTAAAGTCCGATTCCGGCGCCGGTGGCGCAAATTTGCTCAACGACGAATTGCTCCTCCGAGATTTTGCGGTCGGGCAGACGAGCCCCGCCGAGAATATCCATTTTTACCGGTCCATACCAAGCGGCCTCGTATTCCTCCAAAAGACTTTCGAGGCTGACGTTCACTTCGAGAGAGCCTGCGCGACGCAGTGACCCGATCCATACCGTTGAATCAAGAGGCACCATGTTGGCTTAGACTTCCCGGTTCTCAATCTGGTTGATCGTGACGGAATAGTTGAACTTGCTTTCCCGCAATATCTTACCGAATTCCTTTGCCTTCCGCGGGTTGGCAAAATCCCGAACGGCGAGTGCCGCGGCTGGGCTACTTTTTCTCAGGCCTTCAACTTTCAACAATTCCTGCAAATTGGTTCCCTGCAGCCCGGGGGTCATTCTCGTTTTCATAAAATGATGATTTAACCATCATTTATAAGCATTAAAAACATGATCTAGTTTTTAAGCAATTCCTGCACGGAAATGCCGCGTAAGGCAAAAAGGCGGCGAATCGTGTCTTCGATCAAGTTGTTCGGGCAGCTGGCGCCGGCAGTGATGCCGACGGTGATTTTGCCGGAAGGCAGCCAGTCGCGCGTTTCGATTTCCGCCTTTTTATGGAGATCATAATGGGCGATGAGCCGTTCAGACTGCATCTTGGCAGCGTTCTTAATGAAATACGTCGGCAGAACCTGCTCGCCCATTTCTGCGAGATGCGAGGTGTTCGAGGAATTGTAGCCACCAACGACAATGAGGAGATTGAGGGGTTCCTTAAGCATCTTTTGCAAGGCATCTTGTCGGTCCTGCGTAGCGCCGCAAATAGTGTCGAAAAAGCGAAAATGATTTGCGATTTCGTTCGCGCCGAATTTCCTCTCCATAACGGCCTTGAATCTGCGCTGCACTTCCTCTGTTTCACCACGCAACATGGTGGTTTGATTGGCAACCCCAACGGCCTGCAGGTGTAAATCGGGATCAAACCCGTCCGAGTGCGCCCCCTTGAATTTCTCAAGGAATTCCTGTTTTTTCCCGCCGCGCAAAATGTAATTACAAACGTAGTCCGTCTCGGCAAGATTGAAGACGACAAGGTAATGCCCGCTGCCATAGGCGCGGGCCTGGGAAGTCGTAGCCTTGGTCTCCTCGTGTTTCGCCTTGCCGTGGATGATGCTCGTGACACTTTCCTTGGAGTACTGGCGGACACGCTTCCAGACACTCATCACGTCGCCGCAGGTCGTATCAACCAGTTCGCAGCCTTTTTCCTTGAGCCGTTCGCGCGTCGAGACTTCCGTGCCAAAGGCGGGAATGATGACGACATCGTCGGCGTTTAATTTTGCGAGTTCAGCTTCGGTCGGTTTCGGGGATATGATCTTGATGCCGAGGTTTCTGATCTGGTCGTTGACCTCGGGGTTATGAATGATTTCGCCAAGCAGATAAATCGGTGTTTCCGGCGAAACTTCAGCGAAATATTTTTTGGCGGCGTAGGCAAGGTCAATCGCTCGTTCAACGCCATAACAAAATCCGAATTCTTTCGCGAGTTTGACGGTAAGGTCGCCGGCCGAAAGCACACCGCCGCTGCCGCGAATCTTCTCGACGATTTCACTGCGGTAGTGCGACAAAACCTGCGCCTGCACCTGTTCCATGATGTCGGGCCTGCGAAGGTTGATCTTTTTTTGGACGACGGGAGTTTCCGTTGACATAATCTTTAATTTAACCGCTAAACAGCAAGGCGTCGAGTTGAAAAGCTCCTCCGGCTCTGGCAACCACATCAAAAGCAAGTAGATGAACCTGCATTAAATCTTGCCAAAGAAGAGCGAGCGAGTTTTAAACACTGACAGGTTGCATCAAAGAAAATGGCGTACTTGCTTGATTCAGGGAGCCGGTAATGCCTTTGGCATTGGTGGTCCCGCTGGAATTATCACCAGTAATGTCCGGCCGGACTTTCCGGCCGGGGTACCGGCCGTGTCCGAAATGTTGGACGTTTACGAAAGCTGATTCTCATGCGGATCCGACGACAGCACCAACTCGCTTTTCAAGCTTTAGCGATCGATTGCTTCGACACAAAAATCCATTACCGGGTGGTGACGGGTTGGCTTGTTTGTCCCTTGCCTTCCTCGGTGAATTCCACAACGTCTCCGGTGATTACAACCTTGGGAATCGAAAACAGAAGCAGCCAAGTCGTCGAGCGGTCCTCCACGACATTGACCAAAGCGATGGATTTGCCGTTCACCGATTCGCCCACGTTGTTGTACAAGGCGGTTCGGGCGGCGGCAGTGGATGGTGCAGTGATGGGAATGATTCCCAGCAGAAATCGAAAACCATAACTGCTTCCAGTGGCCCCAGCCTTGATGACCCTATAGTTGCCCTGATTCAAACTCACTTGGGTTTCGGTGGAAGGCGTGCTGTTGTCTACCCGGGTACTGGCACAGCCGGTGGCCATGATCGTCGTGACGACAGACAGCGAAGCAAGTAGTAAAGCGAACTTTTTGATTTTCATATTTTGCTGCAATAATTTATGCGGTTTTATTAAGCGGCTTTCCTTTTGCTCGGAAAATCGCTTCGGCGAATATGAGCCGTATATGCTGTCGATTTTCACGACGATTGATTGCACGGATTTAAACATTTCGTATTAATAATCTGGAAGCCACATTCTGATTCGGGGGAAACTTTATCGAAGACGCAAGGAATTATTCAAGGGTTTTATTTCAAAATTCATAATGAGTATTAAGAATGCGCATTTGGACGGGCTCAATAGCCCATGCAAGGTTGGCTTCCCCCGGTTTTCGTTCAGGCAAGCATTGAGACGTGCATCACGGGTTCCAAGTGGGGCCAACGTTTACAACGGCGGCCACCGTTTTCCTATCAAATCGAGGTTTACAAATCGCCCAAGCTTAACCCTGAACCCCTTGACGCGCCCAAGCGCGTGCGCAGGCGGGACTCGGTTCTTGACCTGGTAACCATTCAAGCATACACACAGGGCACGTGAAGTTTGGAGAAGGCAATTTCCAACACCGGCGGCCACATGCAAGACGAGTGTGTCCTTCCAATTCCCACCCCGGGCACCTTTTGCGTGCCCCTTTTGTCGCGAGTTTGCTGGCACTCTTGCTGCTGGCCTTGCCTGCTGCGGTGCAAGCACAAGAGTTCACTTACACAACGGATAATGGTGCGGTCAGCATCACAGGTTACAACGGCTCCGGCGGTGCGGTGACTATTCCCGACACAATCAACGGTCTTCCCGTCACCGGCCTCGACGACTACGCGTTTTATCAAACTTTTCTGACCAGTGTCGAGATCCCGGACAGCGTGACGAATATCGGAGATTCTGTTTTTGGTTCATGTAGTGATTTGACCAATATTATTGTCGACGCATCGAATCCTGCCTACTCCAGCTTCGGTGGCGTTCTTTTCAACAAGAGCCAAACCACGCTCATTCAATATCCCGAAGGCTTGGATGAATCCTACACCGTTCCCGCTACCGTGACCAACATCGTGGATTATGCGTTCAATGGCTCCGCCTTGGAGAGTGTCGCCATTCCCGGTGGCGTCATCAGCATCGGGGAATCGGTCTTCGGAATCTGTGTCAATCTGATCGCCATTACGGTGGCCTCTACAAATCCCGCTTATTCAAGTCTCGGCGGCGTTTTATTCAACAAGAACCGTACAACCCTGATCCAATATCCGACTGCCTTGGGCGGATCTTACTCGATACCCGAAACCGTCACTACCGTCGGAGACGATGCCTTCAGCCTCAGCCTTGTCTCGGCTGTCACGATTCCCAGCAGCGTCACCAGTTTCGGAGCGAGTGTATTTTCGTACTGCGAAAGTCTGACCGCCGTCACGGTTCCGAACAGCGTCACCAATCTTGGATCGGACACATTCGATAATTGTTTTAAGCTGGCGAGCGTCCTCCTTTCGACCAACATCACCACCATCGGGGATACGGTATTCTTTGAATGCTACAAACTGAACGGAATGCAGATCCCGCCCGGGGTGACCAGTATTGGCGACAGCACCTTTTATGATTGCAGCAACCTGGCCGGTATTAATATCCCTGATGGCGTTACGAACATTGGTTCTGCGTTCAATGGATGCTCCAGCCTAGCGAGCGTCACCATTCCCGCGAGTGTTGTCAGCCTTGGCGTAGCTGCTTTCGGCTTTTGCTCCAGTTTGACCAATATCACCGTGGCGGCGTCGAATCCCGTTTATGCCAGTGTTGGCGGGGTGCTCTTCGACAAAGGCCTGACCACTCTCATTACCTGTCCCGGGAATCTGAGCGGGGCATATACGGTGCCTGCCGGTGTCAATTATATTGCTGACGAGGCGTTTGCCGATTGCAGCAAACTGACCCAGGTCACCATTCCCGCCAGCGTTTTGGCGCTTGGGGATGATCTCCAGCCGCTCGCGGGCGATGCCGCGTTCGCGGACTGCGCCGCCCTGCTAGGAGTCTATTTCCTCGGAAATGCTCCGGTTCTCGGGGAGCCGGATGTGTTTGATGGCGATTCCCAGACGATCGCATATTATCTGGCTGGCACTGCCGGATGGGGTTCCCTGTATGGTGGTCTCACCACCGTGATGTTGAACTTGCAAGCGCCGGCAATCGGCTTCGCCGGCATCGGTCTACAGAATCATGAATTCGGTTTCACCCTCAGCGGTGCCACCAATTTGATCGCCGTGGTGGAGGCTTGCACCAACCTGGCCAAACCAGTCTGGATTCCCATCAGCACAAACACCCTGACAACTGGTTCATCCTATTTCAGCGACCCGCAATGGACAGACTTTCACGGGCGCTTTTACCGGGTTGTGTCGCCGTAAATTCCGAATCCTTGGTCCTGCCTTTTCGATCTGCGCCCTCAAACGACTCTGTTATCGCGCGACCGGTCAACCGCTTCGGCCCTGGGCCGACCGGTCACACGAGCGCAGTGTGCCAGCTCCGTGGCGCCGCACGACGCGTTGCGCGCCATGGCCGCGAAGATATCAGAACCATGCCCAAACCGGTCAGCCCGGGGCAATCAAATCGCGTGGCGGGTCAAGGCGCAATTGGCTGCAGAAGGAGTATTTCGATTGTCTTTCTCGGCATCACGTGACGCATTTGTTTAAATCTTGCGCAGCCATGCCGCCAGTTGACGAACAGATGGCTCTACCCGGTAGCCGTAAAAATCCGGGGCTCGTTGCCGGCCGCTTTCTGCTGACTCCTGGACGGAGGTAAGAGCAAGCGGTTAAAATCTTCAGGCCATGCGATAAAACCTAAAATTATGACACTAAAATCATTTCAATTGATATGGGATAAGGAGAATGACACCGCACAAATCGTGGGCGCGAACCCGGATTTTGGATTAACCGACAAATGCGAAACTCCATACAACTTCGAGCAGGAGGCTAAGCGATTGCAGGCCGAGTTGCAGGCGAAGTTGTAGGCCCAGCTGCGGATCAAAGAATCAGTGGGCCGACACCACTCGATAGAACCGCTGCCCCGACGCCAAGGTTGAATCCGTCAAATAACCGCGATTGCCGACGATCGTGACAGCGCCGGACAAGGTGTGCCAAACCGGATCGGAAAGGTCTTCCTTGTATTGCACACTGTAAGTTTGACCTGCCGATGCCGGCCAGTTGATTGTGGGCGGCGTTCCATTGTTCCCAGTCACCGCGGCATACAAAAAGACAAAAGCAAACACGTCGTTAAACTGGTTGAAATCGCCCGCAGTCAAATCGTTTCCCCAACTGCCGAACACCACGGTATGTCCATCGCCGCTGAACATCGGCGGCAAGGTACGGTTGTTCGCGGAAACATGGCCGTAGGCACCGGAACTTAGGATGGTGTTGGCACCCGTTGCCGTGTTGTAAAGAAAATCTTCCGGCAGGCCATTGGTATCGCCGACTACCAGGTTGCTCGCGGCGCTTCGATAAATGATGAACCGACCATCGGCGCTAATATCTGGCCCATCCGATGTTCCGTTGCCGGCGTCAACAGAATTTGTGGAGTAGCTTACCAACAAGTTGCTCTGGGTCTGAAAATCGTAAAGATACACTTGGTTGGTGCCAGCAGTCGTGGAATTCATGGCGTAGGTCAAGAATCGGCCGTCGGCACTGAAGCGAAGCCCAGGATGGGAATAAATGATGTAGCCGGAGCCGACAGAAGACACCGTGTTCGATGCACGATCCCAGATCGAAATCGAAACTGGATTTGAGCCGGCCATGCTCGCAATGCGGTTGCCATCCGAACTGATGGCGAGCGCCTGCACGTTTCCCGATACCGCTTGGTTGGCGATCTGCTGGGCCTGCTGCGAATCCCAGACATAAACAGTTCCACCACTGGCGCCCGCGAACGCGACGAAGCGTCCGTCGCACGTCATTGCGCCGCAAGCTTGGCCCGCCGTGGTCAGCGCGTAATTTGTGCCGTACTGCTGGTCGCGGAGAAAGATATTGTCGGTGCCGCTGAAAGTGCCGGCGGTCAAGTTGCTTGCTTGGCTGACAAACAAAATGAATCGTCCGTCGGAACTGATCGTCGGCGAATAGGAATCTTTATTTCCACCGCCGGTGCCAGCGGAATTTGCGCTCACCAGCGTCGTTGTTTGAGTCTGGAGATCGCGGACGAAAACGTCCGTGGAATTGTTGTTGTCCACGGCGATCAGATTGGTCGCCGCGCTAGTGAAGGCCACGTAGCGGCCGTCGCCACTGATAACGGGTTCGGAGGAACTCCCGGAGGCGGCGTTCCCCAGCGTGCCCACGCTGACGATTTGATTTGTTCCCGCGAATAAATCACAAGCATACACGTCGGAGCCGGCTGGACTGGTATTGCCTGGTGCCAGACCATCGGCGTCACTGGCGAACGTAACGTAGTGTCCGTCCTGGCTTATAGGTTGACTGGAAAGTGTGCAGTAACCGACGCCCGTCAGCGACGGCAAGCTGGGTTGTCGTACGGAAATCAGCTCGGCGAATCCGTTGGTGATATTGCGCAGGAACACGTCGTAGCCGCGATTGTCATCGTTGATCACCAAACTTGGCAGCGAGCTTTCAAAGACAACGCATTGTCCATCCGCACTCAAACCCAAGCTCAACATAGAACCGTCACCAGCGCTCGCAGCATTGGTGCCGGCGTTGACGAGAAGGGTCGATCCTCCCGCAACGTCGCGCAGATAGGCAAACGGACCGCTGCCCGACGCATTGGTGGCCAACTCGGCGCTGTTGCTGAAAAATGCTACAGATTGGCCGTTGGACGATACCGCGGGCTGGTCACAGACATGTGCCGCCGGCAGGGCATTGTTGGTGTTGGCACTGATGAGAAGGTTCGTGCCGGTCTGGGCATCCCAGAG
>JBEKMT010000045.1:0-27540 GCA_050008355.1 Verrucomicrobiota bacterium | reverse complement strand
ATACCAATAAGGCATGGTGCCGTATGTGGTTACGGTGTCGTTCGTGTAAAACCATTTCTCGATGCAGCCTTCGAAGGACGATTGGAAAGGGACGTTGTCGGTGATGTGAAACCGGTTTAGGGCACGATTGCCGGGAGCATATAGAGTGCCGTCCGGGGCGAGGGCCTGGGTGTTATAAGCTTTGCTGAAATAACCCGGGGTGCCCCAGGAAAAGCCAAAATAATCTTCCGATCCCGTGCCGAACCAGGACGGCATCTTTTCTCCGTCGACAAAAAACTTCTCATCGCCCTCGCCCCACCATGGTCCTGGCGTTACGTCCACGGCTTGGTAAATGTGCAGGGCAAGCCCAACGAATCGCCCCTGTCCTGCGGTTGCAAGAAACCGATAATCCGGTGAGCGTCCGTTGTTGGTCACATAAACGCCGCGATGCCATTTTGCATGGAACCGGGCCAGGCTGCCGATCGGTTGAGTCAAGGGCGCGCGAGTAATCACCACATTTACATTCCTCGTCGCCATCCCGTCATTGCCGAGCACGATTTGCGCCCTGGAGGCAAACGGCATATACCAGTAGCAATACATCCAGCCATTGCTTTGCATTCCCAAAGGCAGCGCCGCATACGAAATGTACCCGCAAGCTGTACCAAAGAAATCGCCAAGTGGCGCCCAGACGCTCGAATTCGTTTCTCCGTCCCAGGACATGCCCACGGTCAAGGCACGCAAGGCTGCCCATTGGTCGCCCTGGTTCGTCAATCCATTCACTCGAACCTTGAATGCCGTAATCGCCCCCTGCCCGCTGAAATTCAGGGGCGTGACGCTTTGTCCCGGAGCAATCGCGAACGCATTGGTGGTGGTCACTTCGCCATCCCGCCCGCCCGCCGGGTCAGAACCAAGGTGGTTCAGGAAGAAGTCATTCACGTCGGAAAGTTTGCCCTGTTCGGCTGCGGTCAGGTTCCGGGAGAACGTGGGAAGGGTCACTCCGGGTGGAAAGGTGGAATAATTGAAATGAAAATAGCTTTTGTTATCATAGGCGACCACCTTGCAAGAGACGTTATATGGGATTGGCACATAGGAGTTCAATCCTTTGCACGCCGTGTAAACCAGGGCTGGATAGGTGAAAGGCTCCTGAGTTCCGTTGAAATAATCCTTGAATGGCAAATCCACGGCAGGGTTGGTCGAGCCATCCAGATATATCTTTACGTGACCGGTTTCAGGCGTCCCGGCCCAAATTCGCCAGATGCATCCGGGGCCAGTCATTTCCGCCATCACGATTCCCCCATCCGGCTGGGTGCGGATAAAACCGCCGCCATCGTTGTTGGCTCCCCAGTTCAAGTATTGGCCGGTAACCGGATCATAGACGGACGCCCGGTCGCGAGAGGTCCATTCGGCCGAGGTTTCACCGGCAACGGGCAAGCGAGCCAATTGTTCCAAATTGGTCAATCTGCCAATTAAATCAGCATAAGAATACGACACTCTGTCGGTGACATCATGGGTAATCAAACTTCCATTTAAACCGACAGATGGCCGCGGCAAATCGTTTGTTCCAACCAAGGTTGAGGCACGGGCGGAGACACAGAACGCCATGGCCACAGCAAGCCAACAGCTAATTCTTCGGGGGAGACGAAGAAAAAGCAAGCACGGTAAAGCAGTCATGATAGTCTCAACATCGGCGCCAGTTGTCTGTGCGTGACGTGAAATCGCAACAAGATTTTCGTTTTCCTGCCCGGGGTTAGTGGCACAACGGCACGCAAAGCGCCTGAACGCCAAGCGCGTGCCAAAACTATATCGTGTCATTGCTTGGCGGCAGGTGGGAGACACTCGACCAGCTCCAAGCTCGATTTAGTGCAGACGGTCACTGCCTTTGCTGCAAAAGGAACAAAAAAGTACGTCCCCATTTTTAATGGACTCCTGCCTGCCGCGCTCACTAATTCGCCCTCGCCCTTAGTCACAACGTAGACAGCCAGATTTTGCAAGGCGCAGGAAGTATTGACAGTGTAGCGATTCACCGCAAAGCAGGGGGTATCTCTAAATGAAATGAGAACCTCTTTTTTACCCCAATTGTCATCGCCGCAATTTTGAGGCAATTTCCTTCCCCTGGCGAGAACCGAAGGTCCGGCTTGCTTCAGGTCAAAACAACTTAAAGCGACCTTCTTGTCGAGGCCCAGGTACATTTCCTGATCAGAAAGACGGTAGCGATCACACCAACGCTCCGGTTGAATAGTGAAGTCGGTCGGCTCCTGAACTTCCAAGATAAGACAGCCTGCTCCGATCGCATGCGCCACACGCGCCGGAATCAGCCACACGTCACCTGCCTTGGCCTCAACCTCTTGCAGGAGGCCTGAAAAGGCATCGCCCGGCTGATCACTCCTCTCGACAGCCTGACGCAGATCCGCCTCCGTTACTCCATCCTTAAATCCGAAGAAAAGTTTCGCGCCCGGTCTCGTCGCCAGAATGACCCAACACTCGGTCTTTCCATGTTCACTGCCGAAGTGCACTCTGGAGAAGGCCGGATCAGGATGGGTTTGCGCCGGCAACCTTACGGCACTATCAAGAATCTTAACCAAGATGTCGAATCCCTTGCCGCCGGTCATTTCCTCGGGGTGATTGGCGAGCAAAAAGGCAAAAGTTTCGTCTCCCCCCCGGATTTTTGAAAGTCCTTCATCCGGATATCTCATCTTCTTATTCAAAGCTTTCACTTTGGAAGCAATCCACTCCTCCGGGAGGTTGCCATCCACGGCTTCATCTCCAAAGAATTCGTGAAACAGTTTACCTCCCTCATAAACCCGAAAGACACGGTTACGTTCAAAAAACAAGGGGTTCTGCAATTTAGGATCTTTCATAATGATAGGTCGCCGCTGTGTTTCATCGCCAATGCGCAACAAAAGTTTCCTCCGGCATCAGCGAGAGACAATGGTAAATGGGAAGAGGGAACTCTTGAAGTTGCGGTGTCTGCGTGGCTGGCACACAAATGCAGACATCCGCAAGGTCCTTGAGTTTTCCACCCGTCGCCGCGGTCATGGCCAATACGGTAAGATTTCTGGCATGGGCAACTTCGGCGGCGTGACAGATATTGAGAGAGTTTCCGGATGTGCTCAACGCGGCCGGTACGTCACCTTTCCGGCCCAGCGCCAGCACCAACCGGGCAAAAACGCAATCGGGCTCAACATCATTGCCGAACGCCGTGGCAAGAGCGGGAAAGCCGGTCAACGCAATAACCGGAAACGCCCACTGCAAACTGGCGGCCAGTTCAGACGAAAGTCCCTGGCGCTTCGAAGCAGAAAGAGGTCCGGGATGGGTAAAGCTCTGGAGCATTTCACCAGCCCAATGCTTCGAATCCGCCGCGCTGCCTCCGTTCCCACAAAGCAAAAGCTTCCGGTCGTTCTGGAATGTTGCAGCCAACAATTCAAATGCCTTTTGAATATCGGACCGGCATGTTTCCAAGGCAGAATAACGTTCAACAAGATTATTAAGGTGCGCGGACATGAGCGAAGCGAAAGGAATTGAATCGAATTGAGACGACAGGAATGACGGCGATAATTAGTAACGATAAATTTCGCTTCAAGACAAAATTCGCAGCTCTCGGCGCCAGCGGCTCAAGTGTGGCTCCGGCATTCATTCATTTAATAGATTTTTCAGAGGCGCCGACATGATTATTAATTGGTTCCAGCCGGGCGCCAATATGGCTGGCCTGGCGAGCGGACAGGCGAAGCAACCTCCACAATATTTGCCATTGTGAAAAATCCGGAACAAGCGCATCTGCTCCGGCGCGGACCAGTCGTCTGCGCTTCTCAAGATTTACCCCAAATCGCCGCAACTCGTCGCTGGCGACCCCAATCGCAACCGCGCCATTCCGCTTGGCTTCGCGCACTTCCACCGGCCCATCGCCAAAAACAATCACCTGGTCAAAAGCCCCGTTGACCTCACCAAGGATGCGTTGGACAACGATTTTTTTAGCATCCCTGGTAACTTCGCCGATAGAACCATAAATCCCACCGTCGAAAACATCAGCATAGCCCAAGCATTCCGCCTCACGCTTGACATCACCATCGTCCGTTCCGCTCGCGAGATATAACCGAACTCCTGCTCGTTGCAAAGCGCGCAAGAATGGGACCGCTCCTTTTAGAGTGAAGTCATTGATATCGAGTTCGCCGCTATTAAGTTTCGCCAATCGGAAATTCACCAGACCGATCAGCTCTTCATTGAAAATAGCCTTGTATTCCGCAGCCGAAAGAATCCGACCCTCCGGCACAAAACCAAATTCGCGGACGAGATCAACGAGTCCATGCATTTGGGCGATAGTTTGAATGCCCGTGGTACGCTCGATATATTCCCGCACCCGCGTCTTCACCGAGTTGTACAACTTCTCGTTCGCCAGCGTAGTTTGGCCCCCAATGACGGCTTTCATCATCATTGGTTCCATGATTTTCTCCCAACCTTCGCGCAAAGTCGAAATGGTTCCGTCATGGTCGAAGATGGCGTGCCTTACGTTCAGGACCGGCAATGGCTCGGTGACAATCTCGATCTCGGAATCTTCAATATAGCGCGCATGCTCAGGGTGTCCGGCCAGTTCCGGGTAATGGGCATAATCAGCATGCGATCCCAATTCCAGGATTTCCTCAGGTGAGGCCGTCCCCGTTTGAAAGAGCTTCTGCGCTGTTACCGCGGCCGCAATATTTGCGATCGAAGCGGCGGCGGTCAAGTTGGCGCCAGTAGAAATTGCAGCCGCGAGCGCGGACGAAAAAGTATCGCCGGCACCGACTGGATCCAACCGACCACCCAATTGGAGTCCGAAAATCTGTCGGGACTCATGATCCGTAAAGACAAAACAACCGCGCGCACCGCGCGTGACAACCAGCGGCGATTTCCAACGCACACAAAGACTGCGAGCTTGTTTGACGAGTTCTTCAAACGGGACCTCATCCGCGGCCTTTAGAGAAATCCCACATTCCCGCATGACCTCCCGCTCATTTAGTTTGTGAATCGCCCGGGGATAGGAGTCATGGTATCCGCGGGAATCAACAATGAATGTCACCTCGGAATGTTCGCTTATGACCTGCCCCAGGCGCTGACGGAAGGACTTGGAGTCATGGACGCTCGCGGTGACCTGATGATTTATCAAGACGACACGAACCTTGCCCAGGATATTTTCCAACCGCGAAAACAATTCATCCTCGGCGGTTTTGGAAAGGCAATTGAAATTTCCCAAGTCAATGCGGCTCAATTCGGCAGCATCCACGCACGGCTTAATGTAGGTATGAGTCGACCACTCTTCAGCTTGTGAAATCAAAGCGTCGTGGTTAATTCGAGGACAGACCCGCAGGCGACGCAATTCGCGACCGAAAGGATCGCATCCCAAAATTCCGACCGTGTAAACTTGCTGAACCCCCAGGGCAACCAAATTCATAACCACATTTCCAGCACCTCCCGGCGAATAACGCTGGAGTCGAACTGGCTCGGTCTTCAGTCCGGTTTCGATGGAAACCTCCGAAGCCGAACGATCAATCATCCAATAAATGTCCAGGCAAAAATCCCCAATCACCGCCACCGAAACCTGAGAAAGGTTGTCCAAAGTTGAGATGATGTCAGGTCTCCTTAGTGCGTAAAATGGTGGAAGGGAGGCGGATTTCATGGAGTTAACACAAATAATTAATGAGGTCGTTTATAATCTTTTGAGACGACGGGTTGCTCAAGTCAGTCACCTCCGCACACGCAACCAGTCTTTGTCTTCGATATGTCGTGTTTTGTTTTTGTCGATGTTCTATTTGATCGGAGACAAACACCGAACAAGTGAGACACACGTTTGCTCTGATCTGATAATGAAATTATTATGGGGCAGCAATCGTTCCTGACAATTGGAATTTGGGTTGATATCAGATATAGCTGTCATTAATGCTTTTCACACTGTCAGTAGCCGCTTTTAGATCCGGCAAGATCATTATTGGCCGGTGATCATTGAGTGAATAGGCAAATAATTCACATCCCAGCGCATAACCCTTTGATATTAATGTAAAGCATTTGGAACTTCCTGATACGACCACTTTGGCTTATCTACTGCGGGCCGAAATTCAACTCGCAATGTGCTGCCGGTCAACCACGGTACTCTTGCACCACATCGGGCATGGATATCACCGAAGGCAGAGGCAAGAGCATTGGTTCACATGAGCAGTCGGGTGATTCCTTTTCCTGACGCTCCAGAGAGAATCAAGGCCGGAACCGGACCATAAACACCTCTGCATCCCGAACCATTCTGGTACCGACGCTTTGCCCCATCGTCAAGGGTGCTTCCTTTCGATTTTACTCTCCATATCTTCCAGGGGGATTCGTTTGGTTTCGGGGAAGATGCACCAGACCACAGCGACTTGGACAATCATCATCACCGCGAAGAACGCGAATGGCGCCCCAGCGTGTGGTTGGCCGGCATTCCTGGCGAAGATAGGAAAGGTCCAGGAGATAATCATGGCCATGAACCAATGTGTGGAACTGCCTAGCGTCTGTCCCTTGGCGCGAACGGCATTCGGGAAGACCTCGCTGATATAGACCCAGATGACGGCACCCTGCCCGAACGCGTGGCAGATGATGTAACCGACGAGCAGCCAGAGAAGCATACCGTGATGGGCGGTACCGCTGAAAATCCAGGCTATGCCGGCGAGCGTTACACCGGTGCCAACGGCACCCCAAATCAATAATGGCTTCCGGCCCCCGCGGTCAATTATCGCCATACCGGCCATCGTGGCAATTAGATTGGCGATGCCAACGACAACAGATTGCATGTCCCCGGAGACTTTCGTGAACCCGGCCATTGAGAAGATGGGATTCAAGTAATACATCAGGGCATTGATACCATCCAACTGGTTGAACATCGCGACCGCAATGGCAAGGAAAATGGGCTTGGCGTGGGCGCGGCAAAACAGCGGTTCCACCTTCCCGCGGATTTCCTGATGCAACGACTCCCGAATCGCGGCAATCTGCGCCGGCACGTTCAATGTACCGAGACTCTGCAATACCTTTGCCGATTCACCCTCCAACCCCTTCATCATCAACCAGCGCGGACTGCGCGGGATGAAAAAGAGCAGGACAAAAAAAGCCAGCGCCGGCAGGGCCTGAACGCCGAGCTTCCAACGCCATTCCATCTCGGCCAAACCCAACGTTCCCAGACCAAAATTCGAGACAAACGCAAGCAAGACCCCAAACACGATATTTAACTGAAAAAATGCCACGAGCCGGCCGCGCCACTGGGCGGGTGAAATTTCCGCCAGGTAAAGTGGCCCCAAGACGGAGGAAGCCCCTACTGCGAACCCGCCGATGATCCGGAAGACAATCAATGGCCAAAAACCCCAGGCAAATGCGCACCCGACCGCACAGACGATATAAAGAGCCCCTGCCACCTTGAGCGAATCGCGCCGCCCGTAGAGATCGCCCGGTCGGGCGGCAAGCAGTGCGCCGAATACTGTGCCAATGATCGCTGATGCGGTCATGAAGCCCTGCTGAAAACTGTCCAGCTGGAACAATGTTTTCAACTGCGTCTGACAGCCGGAAATAACGATCGTATCAAATCCAAAGAGAAGTCCGCCGAGGGCGGCGACCAGAGTGGCACCCAGCAGCGTGGAGTTGATCTTCAACGAACCGCCGGATGCATTTCCGGTTTTGACCGTTTCCAACGGCGGAGCGGGTGGAAGCATATCGGGGGTGTTCATGGTTTGCCGGAGAGTGTGAAACCGTCCCGTGTTGGAAGGCAAGGGAACAATTGACATTCCATAATAAAGCTGTAAGGTCAGCTTTAGATTTCGCAACTGACAGCATTTAGGATGAATTCCTTACTGAAACACCGCACGATCTCACGGCAGCTTACCACCGAGATCATCGCCGGAAAGTATAGCAAGACCGGCCGTTTACCCAGCGAAGCGCAGCTGGTAAAGCGTTTTGGCGTTTCCCGCCCCACCGTCGGACGGGCGATGCGGGAACTCCTGGAGCAGGACCTAATTGAACGTCGCGCCGGTTCAGGCACATACATTCGCAAGGAAAAGGATCGCGGTCATGCCGCGCATCCCACTTTTCCCCAGATTGGCCTGATGATGCCGAGCCTTTGTCACACCGAGATTTTTGAACCCATTTGCGGAGAGCTGGCCAGCATTTGTCGAAGCAATGACTATGGTCTTTGGTGGGGTGCCAACATGTCTTCGACTGCCGAGACACATATGACGGCGGCTGAGGCAGAAGCACTGTGCGGACAGTTTATTGAACGCGGAGTTAGCGGGGTGTTTTTCGTTTCATTCGAGCATCAGACCGATCGTGAGACCACAAATCAACGCATCACCGAGCGCCTGAAACAAGCCGGCATTCCTGTGGTTCTGCTTGATCGCGATATCGGCGTTTTCCCCCATCGCAGTGATTTCGACATCGTGGGCGTTGACAATGTTGCCGGCGGTTATCTGCTCGCCGACCACCTTATCAAACTGGGGGTTCGTCGAATGGTCTATCTCAAACGCCCCCTCACTGCGCCAACCGTGGATTCCAGGATCATTGGCGCGCAAAAGGCCATAATTGACAATGGCTTGCAAGCATCACAACCTTTTGTCTATTCCGGCGACCCCACAGACATCAAGTTCGTCAAATCCTTCGCGCAGAGTCAAAAAGCGGATGCCATCCTCTGTACAAATGACCATCTTGCGGCCGAGCTACTGCAAACCTTGACTCGAATCGGCATTCGAGTTCCCAAAGATCTGCGACTCGTAGGCTTCGATAATGTGCGCTTTGCGAGTCTTCTTTCCATTCCACTTACCACCGTGGAGCAACCCGTGCGCGACATCGCCATCACTGCGTTTAGCGCTTTGCGTGAGCGGATGACCAATTCCACCCTGCCCCCGCGCACGCTCATTCTGACTCCTCGCCTCGTAGTGCGTGAGAGCTGTGGTGCATACCTGAATCAAAATCGCAGCAACTAATATAACCGTTGGGAAATAATTGGAGACGTGTCGGTGACACTCTCAGTAAAAGAATTAGTTTGGCAGCATGACGGGAGCACATTAAGAAAGGCACCTCTTCTTTCCGAAACATTGCAGCAACAGCACACGATGACTCCTTAGTCCATCAGGGCCGAGGTGACCAGACAAGGTGCTTTCTTAATGGCAACGGCCACCCGGTGGCATGGAAACGCTCATTTCCAATGATATTCCCGCGCTTCGTTCAGTGGCAATTTCCACCAACCTCCATCCAGATTCGGGGTGACGAAGGATTCCGTTCCGTCGATGCATCGCACTTTGGTCGGAAGGCCAAAGCGCGTCGAGTTGAGGGCGACGGTGAATTTGCGAGTGCGGGGCATTGGCCGCAAAACCCACTCGTCACCTTCGCGCTGAACCAAAATACTACCGTCCGTGCGCACGTCGCCAAAATCCAGTACCTGGCCACTGGCGTTGAGTCGGTGCATATAGATGTCGTCATCCCCTTCAGCGGCCGGCAAGGCCGGAGCAAAGGTAATCGTCTGTCCCGACTTACGTACCGAAAGCGTTCCCGCTTCAATGCGATTTTCTCCGTCGTTGGGTCCCTGCAAGATCAATCGCCCAACGTCGGGACGATACAAGCCGATGCGCACATCATAGTCGCCGTCCGGAAGCGCGTCGGTCAGGTGGATTTCATGCGGACCGTCCAGCAACTTTGCGCCAGCGTTCCAACTTGAACTGGCACCCGACAATGGATGATCGTCCTGAAACTGGATTTTTCCCGCCATGACGAAATGGACAAAGCAGGTATAACCAAGGGGAACGGGCTCGCCGAGGCTCCAATCGTAAGTGAGCGCAAACTCACGGCTTCCAACCGCGCGGAATTCCGTGATTGCCGGGTGGATGCGATGGATGCCGGTTTGATTCCAATCCGCCGCCGGCCGGGCGTTGGCAAATGTGCTGTAGGGTGTTCGCGCATAGTCGGCAATAACACCTTGGAGCAAGGCCGTCCAGGCCGTAACGCCGGCCCCCTCCGCGCTCCATCCATATTGAGGCAATATGCAGTGTCCCGTCGGCAATGGTTCCACCGAGTTGTTGGCGGTGACAGTGAGTCCGTTGTCATATGTGACACGCACCCGCTGCCATTCGCCGGTTCGCGCCGCCTGTGAAGTGTCCACCCAGCGTCCGTCTACTTGATATTCCACGTTAACCGGGCGAGCTGTAGCATAACGGGCGGTGACGGGCGAAAGCAGGTGATGCTCCAGCCATGCCAGTGGCACGTTCGACCAGACGGCGCCGCCGAGGAAGCCAGCGTGGCCATAAATGACTTCTTGCATCCGATACTGATCCAGGATCTCCATGGGCGGCAACCCACCCCAAGTTGGGGCACCCCACCAGCGTTCATAATAGCCCATGCCATGATTGAATTGGAGCGGATGGATTTTCAGGAGGTCGAAATCCACCATTAACGGGGCACTCCGCCCCGAATTGCCCGGCCAGCCTACCGAAAGCTGAGCTTCGACGCCGTCAAGCAGCCCGCTCCAAAACCAGTGGTTGGCCCCTTCGCCCAACACCGGGCCGCCGTAAGTGGCTCGTTCAAATGACCACAGCTGGCGATGGGCGGCGCGTATGGTCTGGAACCGGGCGGAACCTTCAGCTGTGGCGCGAAAGTCCACGTGAAACCAAGGTGGCACCGCGGAATGCACATCCAGATAATCGGCATTGGGGGCGTAGCGTTGAAAAATCTGCGAGCTCTGGGTCCGGGCCAGTCGCAACATGGCGTGTGGCTGTACCGCGAAGGATTGAATCTTGGTGCCGGGGTTAAACCACGCGAGTACACGCCGGCCCTGCGTGTCCAGCGAGATGTCGTCCGGATTGAACCCTTCATAATTAGGGTAGTAATCCACGTAATTCTCGTGCAGGGCGATATCGTATCCCAGGTTTTTGGTGGTAGCCACCAGGTGCCTCATGCCGGTCTCGCCACCTAAACTGGCATTGGCCGGCACATGGGCGGGCAGAGCGTTATCGTAGCCGCTGCGTTGCCAGTCATGGATAATCGCTAGACAGTCGTTGATCCCGTAATCATGCAACGTTTCCAAGTGGTGGGCGATTTCATCGAATTGACCGCCCCAAATGTCGAAAACGATCCGTCCCGCCAAGTGATCACGAAATGGCGAAGGCGGGTTGGGCACATTGGGCAGGGTTTCATCGAGGTGCCACGCGGCTGAGAAAACCACCCGTTCGTGCAACGGCACATGGCTGCCGTCGGTGCGTGCGCCATAAACGGCGCGAGTGTTTTCCAAAGCGGAGGCCGACGATTTGGTCCAATCGAGGAACGTGTTCGCGAATAATTGCTCTTTGCCGAGATAAAATACCTGGCCGGAATAGTAAGGCACCGTCACCAACTGGCGATGCAAGACGGGCCCCCAACGACCGGCTTGGAAGGCGACAACCTGAGGTACATCGCAGCGCACGTCTAATACCAGGCTCTTGCCGATCAACATTGCGGTGCAGCGCACCGTCGCCGGATGCCCGCCGACTTCATAGGTGGAAACGCAAGCAATCCTGTTTGACGCTTGTTCCCAGTGACTGCCCCGGAACACCGCTCGATTGAGCCATTCCAATTTGGCGTCGCCAGCCAGTGGGACCTCGGTCGGGAGGGCGGAACCGTGCGGGGTAGCCTGCAATCGCCAGCGTCCCAACGGCTGATCTTCGGCGGAATCGGGGAGGGTCCAATCGTATTGCAATGTCCCATCCAAGCCCCGGTAAGTCAGCTTAGCCTGCTCGGCATCCAATGAAGTGGTGAGTTTACCGGTGAAGCCAGAGGACGGTGCGACCTCTCCATTTTGCACGGAATACAACCGCCGCAGGTCCAACGGCGGAGGTGGTGATTGGGCCATCCCCGGTTTTGGAACGAAGCCGTCGAGCACCAGTTCGCGCCCTCCCCACAAGGCGAAATCAAATGACGCGTCATTGCGAGGTCCGGGGTCGGTTTCAAAGCGCAGCGCTACGGTCTGACCCGCCATGCCGGTGAGATCAAAAGAGAAGTTCTGCCAGGTGGCGTCCTGACGGTTTGTGTCCAGCAGGGTTCGTCCATTAATCAGAACGCGAAAGGTGGCGCCATCAGATTTGGGGGTTTCATTTGGACCGGCCATAGCGTCCTGACGCATGGCGGTCGCGCCGATCAGCCGGATGTGCTGCACATCGGCAGCCGATGGTAACCGGAAGCGAAACTCCTGGAATGTCACACCGGTGCCACTGCGCCATGGGGGATGCATCAAGCAAGTTGGCAGGCCGTTCTGTTCACCGCCGGGTTGTAGAGCCACCCCGGTTAGGTCATCAAACCCGCCCGTCCAACCCATCGGAAACTGTTGCTCAGCCTGGCCCCGGTAAGCGTATCCGACAGCAAACAAGCCAATTTCATCCAGACGAACCAACTCGACATCCGGCTCAATGAGGGGTGCGGGTTCCCGGATGTTGGCATTTGCGGGACAAGCCAGGACGACAGCCAGTATCAATATAATGTGCCTCAGGTGTTTCACATTTAGAGGTTGTGGAAGCAATCATGCCTCATTTGTGAAACCGTTTAAGTCAAATTTTTCCCATTTGTTCTAATGGTGGGCTAATTCCCAGGCCAACTGCTTGAATACGCGGGATACTTTTACTGAGGGCGAAACTTGATGTTGTCCCGGCATCATCGCGGTGCATGCAGGCGGAAAATTGCCCGGGCATTGGTGAATGCGATCGAGGTAGCTTTCTTAGCCGCTCCGGACTGCCGACGGACTTTAGCCCCGAAGATTTCGTTAATCAACGAGCAGCAAAATGCATCCGTGGGCCGGAACGCGCTTCGGTCGTGGCGTCCAAGCCGAACATCTCGCATTACCAGACACAGGTCCCTTTGATATCGCCTTCTGGCCGTACGGCCTGTGCGGCATGAATTTGGGCGCGGCAATCATTAAATCTTTCATGCACCAACAGACGGGTTTTCGATCTGGTTTTTCTAGAAGAACCAGGTGGCACTGAGCATCCCGTTCACATTGTTTAATCCCAAATTGGGTGTGTTGATTCCCGCGCAGGACATGTGGAGATACTTGGCTTCAATACCCAGGGCGAGATTGTCCCGGATAAACCAGCGCACTCCCGTGGCGGCCTGCAGGTTGAACTCGAAGATATGTGACAAGTCCGGCGGACCGATACTCGTTGCGGACACGCCAGCCCCCACGTCCACATATGGAATCCAGCGTGTGCCAGTGGCAAAATTGTATCGTAAATGTGGAGTGATACCCACGAAACCTTCAGCCGAGGGTGAGAATTGTCCACCGCTGAACACCTCCCCCCGCAGTTCCCAATTGCCCCGGTAAAAATGGCCTTCCCCCTCCACAGAGCCGACCATCCGACCGTAGGATAGGCTCAGGTACGCCAGATCATGACTTTGCTCGGAGCCTAAAATCTCGAGTCCATATCCGGCACCAAGTCCAAGGCTCACGGATTGAACTCCGGCTTTGAACCCCTCGCCAACACCGTTTTCCCAGATGCTCTTCGGTGAGAGACTCAATGAAGAATCATTGTTCGTGGACGGGTTCTCCAATGTTGTCTGCGCCCGACCGGGGTTGGCATTCGCGAAAAAGATAATCGCGATTGACGATATGTTGAGAATAAACAGTTTAGCGGCACTATTGTTTGCCATGTTGAGTTAGCTTCGATCCTTGTTAGCTTTTGAGATTATATTGCGAGCCAACGGCCGGCCCAAGTGAAAAATCAAGTCGGTCGCCAGCCAGGCAACCACCAGAACCAAAATAACCATGAGAGTAACGACGTATGACATCGCTTTCATTTTAATGGTGTAACAATTAACCTGATTTCGATTTCGTCAAGGGTCCTGTTTTTCCAGCCGTCAACTGATGCAATCAAGAATGAGCATGGAGTTGGCGAAAGCCATTCGAGTTCGTTGCCCGCTGATTACGACCATAATCGTCAAACCACCGGCCATCAGGGAGCAGCCGGTTCGAATCCAAGACCGGATTCAAGCGCCCGCAGCTTTTCCTGGGCCCGATAGAAAGCCTGGCCATTTTGGTTGGTGATTTTTCCCACCCAGTAAAGTTCCTGGAGAACCAAACCGACCCTGCCTTAGGAGCATCCAAACGATACTCGCTTTTCATCCCGTTCATTTTCCGGCCCTTTGGCAGGAAAGGAGTTACGGAGGCGTCGGATTTCGCGTTGTGGGCCCGAATGACCAGGGAAGCCTTTGCAAATTTCCGGGTATCCAGCATGGCGACCATTTGAAGTATCGCAGGAGGAACCCTTTGAACGGGTAATGATTGGACGAAAGACTTCATTCCAGATTTGTCGATTCTTGAATCCGTGGAAGTCCAGGGTTCGGGTTGATGAATCATCGGCTTGGACACTCACTCCGCAACTATTTTGTAGCTTGCGAGTGGGCTTCTACGAACCAAAGCCACTTGTCAATGCCACGGGAGATTTCAGTGAATATATCGGCGGTGTCAGCGTCACCGAATGCATTGGTTTCATCAATGGTAACCCGCGCTTCGCGGCCGAACGTGGAAAGCGCCCTGGCTACCGCCTCGACATGGGCCATCCCGTCAGAGATAGTGTGCGGATATTCCTCCAGCCTGGACCGTTCGGCGGCCAAACGCACCGTGCCCTCGGCAACGCCACCCAATTGGACAACGCGTTCAGCAATCAAGTCGACATAGGACTCCACCGCCTCGTCGATCTCATCAAATAATTCATGGAGGCCAATAAAATGAGGACCCTTGACGTTCCAATGCGCTTGTTTTATTTGCGTCTGAAGGTCGACAGCATCGGCCAGGCGTTGGTTCAATAACACAATTAGCTGCGATCGAGAACTTTGTGGAATATCGTTTTCGGTTTCGTACATTTTTGATGCTGTCTCGGGCTGGGTGGTAATCGTATTCATATTAGTCTGGTTTCTGTTCTTGTGGCCTGGCTGATGTTCAAATTAAATTCCTTTTGCAAACTGCGACCAAGTTATCTGAATGCACCTAATCGTAATCACGTCCGCTCCTGACGCATAACGCGTTCCAACTTCCAATCGAATGATTTGATGCGACCCAAGCCGTTATTCTTTAATCAATTACTTCATTGAAGAACTTCGCGCGTGGACAGAAGAGGTGTCGATTGGACAGCTTCGGCAGTCGTCAGGTGGTCGCAGTGTCGAATTCTCGTCATTACGGCTCGTAAGGATGAAGAAAGCCCTTCGCCGGGAAAGCCAGGGCGCCGAAGATTAGATTGGCTGGATCATCACTGCGACCAAGGCCATGCCTGGATCAAAAATGCGACGCTACGCGACGGTCTCCTGCTATTTGTTCCTGACCGGTTTTGGGCACGTGGATCCAAAAAGCGCAAAGAGCCGAAATGGAAGGAGATTATTTGTCTGGATAATGGTTGCTATTCCGATGAAACCTGTCAGGGTGGCAGTGTCTAATGGACAGCTTGACTCTTTCAGGTCATGGTAAATCTTCAAGTGAACTTGTTTCAGTGATGATTTGAAATCCGAAAAACGGAAACATTCTGATTAAAAGCAGAATTCGGCCCAGGACAGTAAAACATCGCATGAGCAACAAACTATTCGTAGGAAATCTTTCCTTCAACACCACTGAGAACGATCTGCAGGACGCGTTTACCGCGTACGGCACGGTCAGCGAGGCAAATTTGGTAATGGACCGCATGACCAACCAGCCGCGCGGCTTTGCCTTTATAACCATGGGATCCGCAGAAGAAGCGCAGAAGGCCATTGATGGGCTCAACGGCCGTGAAATAAGCGGACGCGCCATATCGGTCAACGTTGCCCGCCCTCGCGAGGAACGTTCGGGCGGAGGCCGGCGCGAATTCGGTGGTGGTGGACAACGTGGTGGCGGTCGCGATCGCTACTAACTGGCAAGCCGTCAAGCACGGCGGGGTTCTGAGGAATCAGACTCCGCTTTTTTATTTTTTTATATCATGAAAGAGAAAGAACACATCGAAGTGGAAGGTAATGTGAAAGTCGTTTTGCCCGGCACCATGTTCCGGGTCGAATTGGATAACAAACATCTCGTGCTGGCCACCATTTGCGGCAAGATGAGGAAACGCTGGGTGCGCCTGACGGTCGGCGACCGTGTTAAAATGGAAATGTCGCCCTACGATTTGGACAAGGCACGCATCACTTGGCGACTCCGCTGATCGTTGGGGACCTGGGATTTTCGTCGAAGAATAATTCCCGAAGTTCATTGACCCCGCGCGCGCCGTGGTAGAAACTCTATCGACTAATTCATGAGTTCGGCACAAACCCTTCACGCGCGCACCAAAGCGTATGCGAAAGACCACTATTTCAAAAGCTGGTGGTTTATCCTCTCCACGACGTTTCTGCTTGCGGTCGCGGCGGCGGCGACCTTGCCAAGATGGCCGGAAGTCGGAAAAATCCCGCTTTTCGTCAGAGCCATTTTCAGTGTACTAACCGGCTTGTTGAGTTTGCGACTGTTCGTCATTTATCACGATCAACAGCACCATGCCATCCTTCCGAAGTCCCGGCTCGCCGAAATTTTTATGAGCGTCTTCGGTATCTGGGCCTTGAGCCCGAGCAGCATCTGGCGCAGCTCGCATGACCATCACCACGCGCACAATTCCCGGCTACGGGGTTCCAACATCGGTTCTTATCCGATCATGACCAAGGAGCAGTTTCAAAATTCTCCCCGCAGCGACCGTTTCAAATATCTTTTCGTGCGCCATCCAATGACCATCCTATTTGGTTATGTTTTCGTATTTTTGTTTGGGATGGTGGTCAATCCTTTCATTAATTCGCCTCGCAAACACTTTGATTGTTTGCTGGCGTTATTGATGCATATCGTCCTCGCGCTGGTGCTGGTGGTATATTTCGGCTGGCTGGCACTGATCTTGACCCTGGTGTTTCCGCGTTTTATCGCGACGGCGATGGGCAGCTATCTATTTTACGCGCAGCATAATTTCCCCGGCGTCTCGTTCAAGGACAAGGGAGGCTGGACATTTGAGAAGGCCGCGCTCGAATCTTCCAGTTACCTGAAGACGAATCCCGTAATGGCCTGGTTCACTGGAAATATTGGCTACCACCATATTCACCATCTAAACCATCGCATCCCGTTCTACCGCCTGCCCGAAGTATATCGCCAGTTCCCGGAACTACAAAACGCCAAAACCACCACCCTCCATCCCTTCGACATTTTCCGCTGCCTGCGCCTGAAAGTCTGGTGCGTAGAAACCCAACGGATGGTCGGTGTGCAGGGACTGTGACGGCCGACACTATTTTTCCACGGCATCTGTCGCACCTGCGCCACGCCCGTTCTTCAAATTGATGAACTGATTCGTTTGCACTATGTGACAGACGATATTGAACTTGCCAACCGGCTCCTGTCTCGCGGTCCGAAACGCAACGCCCACGTCTGAAAAGCATTTTCCGACCAGAGGATTCTTCGACCAACCGCCAGTTGCGGCGAGGTATTCCAGCGTGTCGCTGTTTTCAATGAGAATGTTCATGAATATTAAATGATATTTATTTTCTGGAATTCCAAATCTGAATCAGGCGCGCAGTGACGAGGGTGTTCCCACAATGCTTGCTGCCGGAGGAAGAGTATTTGAATTGAATGACCGGTGCATACATTAGTTTGCTACCTGCCAGCATGGGGCCAAACCCCCGAATGTCGACGACTAAATTGAATTTGTTGCCGGGTTGATGAAGAAACCCTGTCCCTCGCGTCTTGGTGACCGGGAAATGCGGGCTGCCAGCCTTTATGAATCTGCGCGCAAATGGCACGCGATTCTGATTCAGTTACTTGACTTGACCAATGGCGAATTGCGCACGACCAGATTGCGGACGTCCGGAGAAAATTGTGCGGCAGAAACACCGGCCGCAACTTCCGGCTTGAAATTATCAATTTCCAGGCCGTCGATATCGGCGAAGGAAGCGGCCGGACGCGCATCATTCGTTTCAAAACTGACGTTGATGTTTGCCAGCTCCAAGTCATGAACGTGGCGGGCAAAAATCCCATACGCCGGCAACGTGCCGATTTTGCCCGGTTCGGGATAGCCCTCCCCCAGCTCGCGCGGTGTAATGGCGGCATCAGCCGGAGTGCCTCCGCCGCGACTAATGAGGCGGATATTTTCCAGCCGGACGCCCTCCAACGGTTGTTCCGGCAAACCCATGATTTGAATCCCGCTCATTTTTCCAACCCCTTCGGCAATAACGTTCGAAATCAAAATATTTTTGACCCGGCTGGTGGTGGTAAGGTTGGGTGTCCGGTTGCGCTTGCCGGTGGTGATATAGATCGCGTAATCCGGTATGTCCATCATCGTGAGGTTATTGATGGTAATATTGTCCATGATGCCGCCATCCACTTCCTCAAGCGCCAAACCTTTGCAACTCCGGAAGGTGCAGTTCGCGACGGTACAATTCCGAAAGCCCCCGCTGGATTCGGTTCCGAACTTGATGCGACCATTGTGGCCTCTGCTCGGCTTCATCGTGCCGTCAATCAAGGTGCCTTCTTGAAATCCGGAAACCTGACAATTCACGATTGTCAAATTTTCGGTCGGCCGCCACTCACCCAGTGCGAAAGTGCTTTTGGGGCACAGGCCGTCATCATTGGGCGAATTAATCCGGCAATTGCTCACCATCGAGTTGCGGCAGCAATCAATGTCAATGCCATCGCGGTCCGTATCCATCGTCACATTATCCACAGTCAAGTTGTCGCAGCCGGTGACCAGAATCGCGAAGTGACCACCGTGAAAAATGGTGACATCACGGATGAGAACATTTTTGCACAGTTTCAAGGCGATGGCCTTGTTGCCGAGGCGCACGGGCGGAAGCCGGTTCGGCTCGGGATGCTGCCAATGGTCGAAACCACACATCCGATCAAGCAGGTCGTCGCTGCGCACGAGCCCGCCACCATTGATCATGCCGTTGCCAGTGATAAAAACATTAGTGAGATTTTCACCCCAGATCAGGCTGTTGTGAAAAAAACAATGTCCGCCATCCTGATAACCACCGAATGAATACGGCTCGGTCTCGTCATAAACGTTCAATTCCTGCGGAGCCCCAATGATGGTTGCTCCGGCATCGATCAGCAGATGAATATTGCTCTGTAAATGGATGGAGCCGCTCAAATATGTCCCAGCCGGCACCAAGACCGTGCCACCGCCAACTGCCGACGCCGCCGAAATCGCTTTGTCAATCGAAGGACTATCGAGACTTTTGCCGTCCCCGACCGCGCCGAAATCGCGGACGTTGAATACGGTCTGTGTCGATTGTGCTGGCACGGAAACCGCCAGAAGGATGCCCATCGCTAGGGCGTTGAGGATGGTCACAATATTTTTCATGGCACGAATGATTCCTTTACCAGACTCGCCTGGCGATCGGTATGAGTAGGCGCTACCTAAAGCGCGGCGTCTTCGCGTTCGTCAGTGCGGATACGATAGGCTTCGCTAATCGTCGAAACAAATATTTTGCCATCGCCGATTTTGCCGGTTTTGGCTGCTTTGATGATGGTGGCAACGGCCGGTCCGACCTGGCTATCGGGCAGGACGATTTCGATTTTCACCTTGGGTAAAAAATCGACCGTGTATTCGCTGCCGCGGTAGATTTCGGTGTGACCTTTCTGCCGGCCAAAGCCTTTCACTTCGGACACGGTCATGCCATGAATCTCGATTTCCTGGAGGGCAACTTTGACGTCATCCAGTTTGAATGGTTTGATGATGGCTTCGATTTTTTTCATAAACAAGTTATTCACTATAGGCGCGTTCGCCATGTTGAGAGAGATCCAGGCCAACGCCTTCATCTTCGACATCGACCCGCAAACCGACCAGGAAATCGACAGTTTTGAAAAGAACCAGGGTGGCGATCCCGGCAAAGCCGATGGTGAACAGCACGGCGATGAGCTGGTTGGTCAATTGATGCCTCCCGCCGGCCAAAGACATGGCCACTCCATTCACTTGGAAGGTCGAGGCGATGGCGGGATTAATCACGGCACTGGCCAGCAGACCGGTCATCAAAAGACCAACGGCACTGCCAACGCCATGCACGCCAAATACGTCGAGGGAATCGTCGTAGGCAAAGTAAGCTTTCAATTTGCTCACGGCGAAGTAACACACCAGGCCGCCCGCCAACCCGATGCAAAATGCCGAGGGGATGGAGACAAAACCCGAAGCAGGTGTGATGGTGGCCAGGCCGGCCACCATGCCCGACGCCGCACCGAGGACGCTGGGTTTGCCTTTGCAGCGCCATTCAACCAAGGCCCAGCTTAGTGCGCCCGCAGCCGCCGAAAAATGAGTTGCGGCAAAGGCGCTGGTCGCGAGCGGCCCTGCGTTGAGGGCGCTGCCGGCGTTGAAGCCGAACCAACCCACCCAAAGCAGCCCCGTGCCGATAAGCGAAAGCACCACATTATGAGGCATCATCGGTCCCTGCGGATAGCCCAGACGCTTTCCGAGCAGCACGGCGCACACGAGCGCGGATACCCCGGAACTGACATGAACCACGGTGCCTCCGGCGAAATCCAGTACGGGAATTTTTCCACCAAGCATCCAGTTGAAAAAACCACCTTTGCCCCAAACCATGTGGCACAGGGGAAAATACACCACGGTCACCCAGAGCATGATGAACAGGACATACCCCTTAAATTTGATCCGTTCCGCCACGGCGCCGCTGATCAGCGCCGGCGTGATGATAGCAAACATCATCTGGAACAGCATAAACGATTCCTGCGGGACGGTGCCGGAGTAGTCAGGATTTGGAACCCCATTTACCCCGTTCAACATGAAATAAGTCAATGGATTGCCGAAGAATGCGTTCCCCGGCGCAAACGCCAGACTGTAACCGAAAATCATCCATAGCATCGAGACGAGGCCCATGAGCACAAGGCTGTGCATCATCGTCCCGAGCACATTTTTGCTGCGCACCAAACCGCCGTAAAAGAGGATCAAACCCGGGGCTGTCATCATCAGCACCAGAGCTGAACTCATCAACACCCAGGCGTTGTCTCCATTGTAGTTCGAGGTGGCTGCCGCCTGATTTTGCTCCGCAATTTTTTCCAACCGGTCGATGCGTTGTTCATAGGAGATCGCTCCGCCAGCGGCTTCAACAGACATTGACGCCGGACCAAGGAATATGAACACTGCCAGAACGACCAAAATGGATGCGAGGTAGGGACGAAGTGGCTTCATGCGTGACGACAGATAAACAAACCTGGTGCACCACGTCAATCGCCGCATTTCTTATAAACGAGCGTGGGGGCAAGTCATTCCGGCAAGAATCATCCGACCGGAACGGGCGAAGGCGAGGGCGGGATCCGGCATCGCTTTTGCGCCAGAATCAGCGAAGCATCGCCCGGAAAAGTGCTCCAGATCGATGCGACGACAAGGGATAACCCGTCAGAGCAACGAGTTAAATATGTGACTCCAGCGGATTCGATCATTGCCGATTGGTCCGATGGCACTTACTGCAAACGTTGCGGAAATTGGAATAGATAATCGTAAAGCTGCGCGAGCGTTCCGCCCGTGTGCTGACTGCTCAGATCCTGATCGAAGGCCAGCGTGGTCGTCGTGGTATATTTTTCAATCGTCAGGCAATAGGTGTCATTCACCATGATACCCAGAATTTCGCCGTTACGGCTGAAAACAAGGTCGCCGCGTGAAGGATTAAATTTTCCAAACAATCCTTTCAAAAGGCTGCGATCCAGCTTGAGGTAATGCGGTGTGTCCAAATCAACCTGGAAATTGCATTCGCCATAATAACCTTCGTCCGCACCGACCAGCACTGCATCTTGAAATTTGTACGGATCGGAGGAAAGGGGATACACTTTGCAGCCGAGTTGTTTGGCTTCCGCCGGTGTGACCGGAATCATGATGACCCGCGGGTCTTGCTTATTGAATGATAATGATTGGATGGGCACCTGCCCCACCCGCCAGGCGAGCGTTCCGGTCAATTTGTCCCAATCGGTTCCCGGATCCCACAAATCCAACGGTGTGTCATCCACATGGCACAGCGCAAAGATATTCACCCCGTCGGTGACCAGAATTGTTTGGGTGGTTTTTGTCTTGTCCCCGCCAAAGCCCAGAAAGGCCGGTCGCGAGGCGAGCATGCTCGTTTGAATCCGGTTGGCTGCGAATTGAGTGAAAATGGTGTTCGGCGCGAGCGCGCGGTTCTCAATGATTTCCTGCTTTAACTGGCTGGAATTGGTGGCGAGCGCTTTGAATCCCTCGGCCAGTTGCGTGTTCTCAGCGCGCGCTGCCTGGACTTCCTGCTGCATTAACTCGGCGCGTTGAGCGGCAGCCTGCCCCTCCACCTGCGCCAACTGCAGTTGATTGGCCAGACGCTGTTTTTCTGTCAGTGCCTGCTCATTGCTTTTGGCAAGCAGGGCGAGCTGCTTTTGCAAGGCCGCAGCCAGTTCCGCCTGCTTTTGCGCCTCGGCCTGGGTCAACAACAGCTTCTGCTGTGATTCCTGCGCCGATTCCGAACTGCTCTGTAATTTATGACTCAGGCTTTCAATGTTGGTACGGGCAACGGCGTATTGCTCCTGCAGCTGTGAGTTTTCCCGCTCTCTTTCGGTCAATTGCGCCTGTTGCTGGCTGGCGACGCTGCGGGTCTGCGCGAGTTGTTGCTGCAATTGCTCACGGCCCTTGCGTTCTTCTTCGAGGGACATTTTCAACACGGCGGCCAGGTCTTTGCCCGGCTCGACGACGGTGTTGGTGACGACCTCCACCTGAGCCGACCGCTGCGTATTCTCGTCGGCCATGCGATTCATGTCCGTTGAAAAGGTCAACAGACTCAAAAGCAAAAAGTCGCAAATGACGATGAGGATGCTGCGGTTCATGACGGCAAGGGGACTAAGGGCGCGGAGACTCGCAGGGGAACCTCGGCGGACGGGGTTTCAGCTTCAACTTCCAGCAACAATTCCCGGCGGGCCGGGCGCAGATGAAATATTTTGAAGATGACCACGAAGATAATACCGAAGGACGTGGACGAATAGGCCGCCATGAGGCTGAATTTAACCAGGCCCATCGAGGCCACGATCAGCGACACGATGGTGCCGACGAAGCCAAGGTAGAGCCCCGCGTCGAACAGATGGTCTTCATTTTCCAGCAGCTTGAGCTTCATGCGAGCTGGCACGTTTTGTCGGCGGATTTCCGCCAGTTTCACCAGGCACCCGAAATAGAGCAGTGCCTGCAATACAAAAAATATTAACAATGTTAATATGATAGTTGGGTTCATGATGTTTTGTTTTATTCCGACGATTCCTGCCGAGACCACGCCGCCCGCCATGGGCAGGTGCGGTCGAAGAGAGAAATCCCCCTTCTGGCTTTCTTGAGAGAGAAACGGCTCACTCAACAGCAAGACCAGCAGCAGAAAACCGGCCGAAAATAATAATTCACGCAACCAATGAATCCCGCGCACCTGCAACGGTTGTTGGAGGGGTGACACACTGGGCCGCGCATGGTGCAAGGCGGCAGCCAGAAAAAATCCAGCCAACAGATAAGCAAGCCATTTCACCGCCAGCGCATAAATTGGTTGCTGAATCGAGAAATTTGCCGCGGAATAAAACAACGGGCCGAATGGATTGAGGATGGTCAAACTCCGTTCCCAGCCGGGATTATAAAAACGCTGCTGTTGCTTTACCATTTGCTGCACGCCGCCCGCGCCGTAACGCAAACTGGCGGTGAGGTCTGGAAAGCCGGTTTGCTTGAAGTTTGTGACGTACTTTGTCACTGCCTCGGGTTGCGCAGAGAGTTGGACGGCGGCAAACAACACCGGTAATTCCGTGTTAACATTGCGCACCTGGTCGGTCAATTGGTGAAGCGTTGCCGGACTCTGAATCTGGGCCAGAAAAGCCGTCAACTGATCCCAATTGAATCGTTGGCCCAGCGACATCAAATCCATCAACACCTGTTCCAGCGGTTCCGAATTGTCGCCGTCATTTGCCGCTGCAGCCAGCGCCGAAACATTCTGTTTCAAGCTGGCTGATAAAGACCCGCTGTCCACCAATAGCCCACTTAGAGCCACCGCCGTGTCATAAACCTGACCCGCCGCTGACTGAGGCGAGGGAAAGAGAACCGTATTGTTCAACGATCGGCTGCGCAGTAATTCCTGAACCGCGGGATTTGGCGAATCATGAAGGTGTGCCAGGGCCGCCTCACGATTTTTCTGCCGAACCATAAAAGCAGTGAATGATTCTGTATTTGGTTGCGCCGGGTTGAGCTTTCCACCAAAGAGATCCTCCACTTTGCTGGCGTTGCCCCAGAAAAGCGCTCCTGGATTTTGCCGGACCAGATTGGTCACAGTTGTGCCAAGCAGTTCACCATCTGGAATTTGTGCTGCAACCGCCGCCTGCACCAGCATTTGTGCTGTGCCCAGATCCCCTTTTTGAGCAAGTGCCTTGATTTGTTCGGATAATGAGGAAGTACTTCTACCGGCGATTTGAATGACGCCCGCATCCACCGCCCGCAGGTGGGCGGGAATGAGCAAGCCACACGCAAGGAGCGCAAGACCGGCCATGAAGCAAACCAAAAACCATATCCATTTCATGATTAGTTCAAACTCTTGAGGCAATGCATCACAAACGGCAAACCACCTTCCAAGGGTTCATTCAAACTACCGTGGAATTACTAGCAGTAGACGTGCCATTAGCGATTTCGCCTCACATTATTTGAGGGAAACCGCTTCTCTGGTCCGGGTCGCCGGCAATTAGGATATCCCGTTGAACATCAGTCTGATTTTGGCGCACAGGCGACACCGGTTACCCTGCTGATGAATTTGAACTAAACGCAAAAAGGCATGCTCAGCCCTGGTGATTCGTGGCTATACAGAGGGTGATAAGAATTCAACCACCCCGGTACTTCTGGGTATTCCTTCCGGATTTCCAGATTGCTACGGTGCGGAGCAAGCACCATCCCAGAATCCTTAACAGATGCATGAATTGCATTGCCGCAACCGGGCCGGTCTTATTTCCAAACACTCGACAGTCCCAGCGACGGTTGCTAGCGTGTCTGCATGAAATTTCTCGTCACCGGCGGTGCCGGCTTCATTGGTTCGCACGTTTGCGAACGGCTCCTGCGAGATGGCCACAGCGTGTGGGCTTTTGACGACCTGAACGATTTCTACGACCCGCAACTCAAGCGCGCGAATATCCGCGAGATCCAGTCGCTTGCCCTGCCCTTTGAATTCTTTCACGGCGACCTCGCCTATGCCCCCTCGTTGGAAGAAATCTTTTCGTCGGTGGAATTTGACCAGGTCATCCATCTCGCCGCGCGCGCCGGGGTGCGTCCGAGTATTGCCCAACCCGCCCTCTACCAGCGAGTCAATGTCGAGGGCACGGTCAACGTCCTCGAAGCCGCGCGCCAGGCCGGCGTGAACAAAATCACCATCGCGTCATCGTCCTCGGTTTACGGTGTGAACGCGAAAGTTCCGTTCGCCGAAGGCGACCCGATTTTTTCAGCCGTGTCGCCCTACGCCGCCAGCAAGCTCGCGTGCGAGGCGCTCGGGCACGTTTATCATCACCTTTATAAAATGGACGTGGCCATGTTGCGGTTTTTCACGGTTTACGGCCCGCGCCAGCGGCCCGACCTTGCGATCCACAAATTCACGAAGTTAATTAGCGAGGGCAAACCCATCCCGGTTTTCGGCGATGGCAGCACGGCGCGAGACCATACCTACATCGCGGACATTCTGGAGGGCGTGATCGCCTGCACAAAAAATGAGTTCGGCTTCGAGATTTTCAATTTGGGAGAATCGCAAACGGTGAAATTAAGCGAACTCATCGCGCTGATCGAATCCGCTCTCGGCCAGCGCGCCATCATCGACCGGCAGCCGTTGCAGCCGGGGGATGTGCCGCTGACCTTTGCCGATATTTCCAAGGCCCAGGCCCGCCTCGGCTACCATCCCCGTACAAAAGTCACCCAAGGCATTCCGCTTTTTGTTGATTGGTTTCGAAAAAACCGGCACTAATAAGGATAATCAAAGTAAACCATGATCAATCAAGGATTCGCCCGACCGACATTGGAAGCGGCCCTCGCCGCCTGGAAAGAAAACCTCACCGGCCACGGCCTGCCCGCGGACCCATTGTGGATTTTCGCCGAAAATCTGTGCATCGAACCTTCCCGCGCGACGCCGGGCAGTTTCAGTTTCGGTTTTCAGACGAAGTTTTCGCCTCCGGATGCCGATGCGCTGGAGATCGCCTATGATTATTTTACCGAGACACCCGCGCGCATTGTTTTTTACCGTCTCGGCTCGGCGGGAAGCAAATCAATCTGTATTTTGTTGTGCGATCCTTGGTTCGAGGAAAAGAACACGCGCGACGGCTACGAACGGCGTGACGACTGGAAAATTTCCTTCCGCCCCGGCCACCCCGGGGAGATCGAAGAAGTGACTGACCTGAAACGCTGGGTGCGCCGCATCAAACGAGATCGCGCCTTCCACGATTTTGATTTCAGCATGGCCCTGGAAACGATCGACGAGATCAAGCTACACGGGCGCCCGCTCTTGCCCTACGAACGCATCTCGCAACGAATGTTGCATCGCCTGCGCACCATCCTGGGCCAAAATTAACTCCCAAACTCCTGGCAAATAACGGGACAAACAGCCCGCTTTTTGCGGGTTTTTGTCAAAACCCGAGACGTTTTTGGCCTTGTTTATGCCGTTTGCGGCCTGCCGGGGCGAATGGCGCGAACTATGCTTTGTTTGATGCTCAGTCATGACCAAGATCGAATATGTCGCCCATGAAGCCCGGGGCATCAATTACATAGCGCTGGCACCTGCCTCCAAGCCTTTGGCTTCACGGCTCGGTGTCGTGGATCGCATTCTGATTGCCACGGTGTTAGCCAGCTATGGCGTGCTGGCCATCTTCCTCCTGAAGTAAATCAAAACTCCCACCGAGGGGACGTGATTTATGGGTCAGGAACAATGGTTCGAAGCTTCCTGCACGTTGCTGCCCTTCCGAACAATTTCCCAAACCGGAACGAGATTAAGGATTAATTTTTCGTCTTCGCCGCCTGCGCCGCGGCTTTGTTTTCTTTTTTGAACGCGGAACGCAGCAGCCAATGGCGTTTCAAGCCCTGCACAAAATCATCTGAGTCGGTCACCATTTTGGAAATGCCAAAGAGCATGTTCGGATTGGCCTGCACCTGCGCGTTCAAGTTGCTGGTGATGTTGGCAACATTATCCAGGGTCATCCCGATTTGCGCCGTCAGTTGGTCCAGGTTTGTGTCCATGTGCGCGATCAACGAGTTCGCATTCGTTAGGGCACTTTCCAGCTGCAAATTGCCATTTGTTCCCAGTGCCCAGAGGACCGGTCCGCCTGGCGTGCGCAATTGGGCGGTGATGTCGGCAAGATTATTCAGCATGGGCTGCGCGGAAATGACGGTCTTGTTCAAGTTGGAAGTGGCGTCCGCGGCATTGCCAAGCACGGCGGCAATTTTGTTCGTGAGCGCGAGAATCCCCGGCAGGGCGGCCTGCACTTGCGACACCATCGCCTGCACCTGGTCGGAAATCGGGGTTGTTTCCACGACGCGCAGCTCATAGGCGTTGGTTTGATCCAGGTTTCGAGAATTGTAGTCCAAATAACGCTGCTCTTGGTTG
>JBEKMT010000044.1:0-27607 GCA_050008355.1 Verrucomicrobiota bacterium | reverse complement strand
GTGGAAATGCGTGGTGTAGGAGGATGGCCAAATGGTCTGGTTACGATGCGTCACCGGGCTTTGGTCATGGCGCGCACTATAGGCTTGCGAACTCAATTCACTCATGCCGTACTCGCAAATGATCTTGTCTGCCGCGATGCCCAGGCGTTTCGTGATGAGCGCGTGCAACTCTGATTTGGGCAGGAACCGCGAACGGTTTTTGTAACCTCCGGTTTCCATGACACGTGAGCCAGCAGGCAACTCGAGACTCAAACTGTGTTCCGCCAAATGATCGAGTAGATGCACGAAGGAAAAAGCCGTGCCGAGCAGCGTCAGGGGCTTTCCCGTGTCGCAGGAAATTTTCAACTTTTCCAGGGTTGGTTTAAAATCAAGCAGCCAGGAACCGTCGCTCGCGACGACTCCGGTAAACGCCGTTTCCGGCGCCGAAACTTTCCGACGGATCGTTTCAAACATGTAAACCAGCGAGGAATACGGTGCCGCTTTCGATCCGGGCGTCAGGAAACACAGATCAGAACCCAGCTCAGCCACATCGCCAAAATTGGCCTGAAACCATTTCCAGAGCGATACTCCGTAGACCGAGAGTGATTCGGGGTTGTGAAAATGGCGGCTTGGTGTTTGTTCAGTTGTCCCACTCGAGCGGAAGGCCAAAGTGCGCTCTTCCGGTGGCAGACAGGTGAATTCCAGTCGCTTGAAGGCGCGAGTTGGCGCAAACGCAACTTGTGTCCAACGGCCGGCAAAGGAGGGGGTGATCGCGCGGCTGGCAGATACTTTGTCGGGGTAGATATTTCGGGAATAACAAAGTGACCGGTAAGGTTGGTTGAACTGATATTGCAGGGAAAACAGCTCGACCGCCAAGTCATCGAAATGTTTGCGGTCGAAGCCGGCAGCAATGGATCGGCGCAAACGTGCAGCGAAGTCTAATAGTTCTTTGTTCATGCGGTGTTTGTTTACCGGCTGGTTTTCCGCGACAGCCGGCCACCATGGTAGCATTAAACCTTCCGGCTGCAAGCGAGATTGCCTTCAGCCGGTTTATGCGTCACACTGAGGATTCGATAAATGAACAAACGGTTTTACATCACCACGGCAATCGATTACGTGAACGGGCAGCCGCATCTCGGCCATGCCTACGAAAAGATCATTGCCGACGTTATCGCTCGCTCGCGCCGCAGCCTCGGCCAGCCGGTCTTTTTTTTGACCGGCCTCGACGAACATGGCCAGAAAGTCCAACAGGCGGCACAGGCCGAAAAGAAAAATCCCCAGGTCTATTGCGATGCACTCGCGTCAGACTGGCAGGCTTTTGCCCGGAAACTGGAACTGACCAACGACGATTTCATTCGCACCACCCAGCCGCGCCACAAGGAATTTGTGCAGGCGACGCTGGCAAAACTCAACGACGCGGGACATTTCTACAAGGCAAGCTACACGGGGTTCTATTCGGCGAAGGAAGAAACGTTTTTGACCGAAAAAGATCGCCTGCCTAACGGCAAATTTGACGACAGTTATGGCGAAGTCGTCGAACTGAAAGAGGAGAACTACTACTTCAAGCTCAGCGCGCACCAGCAATGGCTCATTGATTATATCGAGGCCAATCCGGACTTCGTCGCGCCCTCTTATCGCCGCAATGAAGTCCTGGGCTTTCTCAAAAATAACACGCTGGAAGACCTGTGCATTTCACGTCCAGTCGCACGTTTAAACTGGGGCATTCCCCTGCCCTTCGACCCGGATTTCGTCACCTACGTCTGGTTTGACGCCCTGGTCAATTACGCGAGTATCGCTGCGGCATATCCTGCACTCGAACTCTGGCCGGCGGACATCCACCTGATCGGCAAGGACATCGTAAAATTCCACGCCGTTTATTGGCCGATCATGCTGAAGGCCATGGGCTTGCCGCTGCCGAAACAAATCCTGGTTCACGGCTTTTGGCAAAAAGACAGCTCAAAAATCAGCAAGAGCACCGGCAACATCGTTGATCCGATCGCAGTCATCAACGAATGGGGCGCGGACGCACTGCGGTTTTACGTATTGCGCGAATTGGACATCGGCCCGGACGGCAATTGGACGGATGCCGGCTTTAAATCCCGCTATTCGGCAGAACTGGCGAACGGCTTGGGCAATCTCGTAAACCGTTCGCTCTCGATGCTAAAGCGTTATCGTAATGGAATTGTTCCGGCGAAATCAGACGAACTCGCGGCGGACGCAGCCAAGGCGGCGGATGAGGCCCGCGCTTTGTTAAAGCAAAATCAGCTGCAATCGGCCCTGCTCAGCATCTGGGGACTGGTGACGCGGGCTAATCAATACGTGGACCAGACCGCGCCGTTCAAACTTGCGAAAGACCCGTCACAAGCAAAGCGGCTTGATGAAGTGCTGTATAACCTGGCTGAAACCTGCCGCGTGCTGGCTGTCCTGCTCTGGCCATTTTTACCGGGAACCGCGACGAAGATTTACACTCAGCTCGGGTTGACCGGATCGCCCCAAAAATTTGACGACTCCTCCTGGGGAAGTTTGCAACCCGGCCAGGTCATTGGCGAACCGACACCTTTGTTCCCTCGCAAAGACATCTGACCGTCACAAACTCTCCGGCTTGGCCATCAGTTCGGCAATCCGTTGCAGCAAGCGGCCCGCCGCACCGCCATCGAGCACCCGATGGTCGAAGCTCAAAGTAAGATTGGCCTCCGTTACGGGAACGAACTGCCCTTTTGCATCGTCCCAGTTTGGCACCCGGCGACCGGCACCCAATCCGAGTACCAGCGTTTGTTCCGGCAAAGGAATCGGGGTCGCCCAAGTGAGGCCAAATGTGCCGAAATTTGTGACGGTGGCGATGGAACCGCCGGTGGCGTCTGCGGGCAGTTTGCGTTCGCGTGCCAGTTCCACCAGTTCGTTGTAGCGCTGGGTCAAATCTTTTAAGGGCTTCTGGTCGGCGCGACGAATCACCGGCACCAGTACGCCATCCTCGGCTTCCACTGCAAAGCCTACGTCAATCGCCGAAGGGTGCACAATTTTGTTGCCGACCAGCCGTCCGGCGACGGCGGAATTCTCCGCCAGCGCAATTCCCAGCGCCCGCAGGGCGTAAAGCGCCGGTCCCGGCTTAGGGTTGGAGTTCTTGCGGTGCGCCAGCACGGCATCGAGTACCACCGGGAGGCCGACTGTCGCCAGCGGACGGGTCCAACTGCGGCGCATGGCGTCGGCAACGGCCACGCGCATGCTGGATGCGCCGCTCATTTTGTGCTTTTCCAGGCTGGAGATATATTTCTCGAAATCTTCGACGGTCACCCGTCCGGCGGCACCGCTGCCGGCCACGCCGGCGAGATCGGCTGCGTGCAGGCCAAGCTCGTCCATGCGCGCTTTGAGTCTCGGCGAAAGATAACTTGCGCCCGTGGCGTTCGCGGGAACTGGCAAACCGCGCACGGTGGGTGTAACCCGGGATTTACTCCCGACAAACTCAGCTTTTACCGCCGTGTCGCTTCCGGAATTTTTCGTGGCGGCCGTATCCAGCCCGAGTCGCACCGCCTCTTCCTGGGTCGCCTCGATGTGGCCCAGGGCCGCACCGACTTCGTAGCTCTCATGCAACTCGACGGTGAATTTTCCGATGCGCCCGCTGCACGGCGAAGTGACGGTCATGGTCGCCTTGTTCGTTTCAACCTCGATGAGATTTTGGTCCGCCTCAACCTGGTCGCCGGGCTGCACCAGAAAATTCACGATGGTGGCCTCGGCGATGGATTCGCCAAGCTGCGGCATGATGATGGGAATCTGCATGTTCAATAATTATTGGCGTAACAGGTTGCGGGCCGCTGAAGCGATGCTGCGCGCCGTCGGGCGATGCGCGGTCCACAGGTTCGGGTGATACGGCACAGGCGTGTCCTTGGCGTTGAGCCTTTGCGGCGCCGCATCCAGCAGGCCGTATCCTTCGCTGGTCACGCGCGCGATGATCTCCGCCGTCACTCCACCCCACGGCCAGGCTTCACCCACACACAATAATTTTCCAGTGCGCGCAACACTCGCCATCACCGTGTCGGTGTCCAGCGGTTTGATGGAACGCAGATCAACAATTTCAACCTGCCATCCGTCAGCCGAAAGTTCCACGGCCGCAGCCAGCGCCTCGTGAACCATCGCGCTATACGTGACAATGGTCAAGTCACGTCCTTCGCGCGCGATGCGCGCCTTGCCGATGGGTAGCGCTTCCTGCGGCAGCTTCTCGGCTTTCAGATGGTAGTAAAGGAATTTGTGCTCGCAAAAAACCACGGGGTCGTCAAGCGTGACCGCCTCCAGCAACATACTGTAGGCATCTTCCACCGTCGCCGGCGTCAACACAATCAGTCCGGGATAATGCGCATATATGGCTTCCAGGCATTGGCTGTGAAACGGTCCGCCGCCGGAGGTGCCCCCAAACGGCAGGCGAACGGTGATGGGACAGCTGACGTTCGTTCGCCAGAACATCGTCGCAGCCTGATTGACGATCTGGTTGAATCCCACCGTCGAAAAATCTGCAAATTGCATTTCGATAATCGGCCGCATCCCCTCGATCGCTGCGCCAACCGCCAGACCAACCATCGCGTCCTCGGAAATGGGTGAATCCAAAACCCGGCCCGGAAATTCCTTGGCTAGATTTTTGGTGGCCTTGAAGGCACCTCCAAACGCGCCGATATCCTGGCCATAAATGAATACCCGCGGATCGTCGCGCAAGGCGTGCGCCTGGGCTTCACGAATGGCCTCCAAATAGGTGATGCTCACAATAAAATGCCTCCTGTTTGAAGACTGCCAACGTACATAATGTTAGAATCTGGCGTCCGCTTCATTCCGGATTCCTTATTGATGGTGCAGATGGTGTGTCTCGCTTAAATGCTCCGAAGCAATTGCGCGCCATTCTTCGGTGAATGGATCCGGGGCAGGCTCGCGCTGCACTTGCGCCACGGCCTCCTCGATTTCCTGGATGGTATTGCTGCGCCAAACCGCCAATTGTCCCGGCTCTGTCCAGTTTTGTCGCAAAAAATATTCCTCGGCGACCTTCAAGCAGTCGCGGCCCAGCGGCGAATTCTTTAACTCAGGAACAATATAACCGGAATCGTCATGTTCGCCGTGGCCGCATAGCCGGAGCAATTTGGCAACCACCAGTTGCGGTCCCTGCCCGTTACGCGCTTGCGCCACGGCGTTGCCGACGATTTTCAAGCATTCCGTCAAATCGGTTGCGTCTAGCGAATGGGACGTCACACCGTAACCAATCGCCTTGTCGGTGAGATCATCGCACGCGAATTGCCGGTCCGTCGGCGTTGAATAGGCGTACTGGTTATTTGCCACCACGAGAACCAGGGGCAGTCTTTCCACGGCCGCCTGGTTCAGTGCCTCGTGAAACGCCCCGGTGGAAGTCGCCCCGTCGCCAACGCAAGTCGCGCCCACCGTGCCGGTAATTTTTTTAAACCGGCGCGCGACCAACATGCCGTTGACCACCGAAATCATCGCACCAAGATGGCTGACCATGGCCAGATACCCTTCCTTGGGCTTGCCCCGATGCACATTCCCATCGCGCCCGCGCATTGGCCCCAACGATGAACCGAGGAAGGTGCGCACCGCGTCCAGAATTGATTCGCCGAAAGCCAGTCGGCCCGCGGCATCGCGTATGAGGGGGGCGAAAACATCGGTCTTCTTCAAGGTCAGGCCAACCGCCACGCTCAGCGCTTCCTGGCCCCGTCCGAGAAAGACCCCGCCGTGAATCTTACCTGCACGGTAAAGCGCGGCCAATTTGTCGTCCAAAAGCCGTGCGCGCAACATGAAACGATAGGCGGCTAGATGCGATTCCGACACCGTGTCCGCTGGCCCGGGTTTAAGCGCGGTCTGCAACATGAGTCAAGTTTATCCACGGAAACGCAGGCCAGCAATGTTTCTTTGACAGCCGAAAAACAAAAAACACATGGTCGTTGGGAACAAGATTTGCTAGATATAACGCGAGTTATAACGCTTTTACAGCCATAACTGAATGATCCAAACCAAATTCCAAGTCCTATTGCTTGGCAGTAATGCCAAGTTGTTGGACGCAATCGCGGCTGCCATCAAACCGGATGGCGGCAATGTTGCCTTTGCCATCAGCCATGGGGAAGTTTTGCGCACCATCCAAAACCAGCCCATGGACCTCATGCTGCTGGACTTGGAATCCGCCGAGGCTGAGAGCCTAGAACTCCTGCGCCAGCTCAAGGATTCTCCACCCGCCAGGATGATTTTCACCATTGCCGTCTCCCCGGACCCCGGCAATTCAACCGCCGTACTTGAGGCGTTTGCGCTGGGCCTGAACGAATTCATTCGTGTGTCACTCGAAAATAACGCGCTTTTACGCGCGCAACTGAACAGCGCATGGCAACTGAAGCGCCGATTGGACGAGTTTACCCAACGGCAACACGAGCAAGTTGAAGCACGGCGCGCCGCTGAGGCAAATTCCCGGGCAAAATCAGATTTCCTCGCCGCCATGAGCCATGAAATTCGCACCCCCATGAACGGCGTCATCGCCATGACCGGACTCATGCTCGAAACGCAGTTGACGCACGACCAGCGTGGCTATTTGGACACCATTTATAACAGCAGCGAGTCGTTGTTGAGCATTATCAACGACATTCTCGATTTTTCAAAAATCGAGGCGGGCAAGATGGAATTGGAAAAACACCCTTTCGATTTGCGCGCCTGTGTCGAGGAGACACTCGACCTGGTCGCCTCACGCGCATTTGAGAAACAACTCGACCTGGTTTATGAGGTGGAAGACCAGATTTCGGCCCTGGTCGAAGGCGACCAGCAACGTCTCCGGCAGGTCCTGGTGAATTTGCTAAGCAATGCCCTGAAATTTACCGAACGTGGCGACATTTTTGTGAAAGTGTGCAAGCTGGCGCTGCCGCCCGGCGAGGCGGAAAAGTCCTCGGCCTTGACGCTGCACTTCGCCGTGCGCGATACCGGCATTGGCGTGTCCGCTGATCGACTGGCCAGATTGTTTCGTCCTTTCACGCAAGCGGAAGTTTCCACCTCTCGCAAATACGGTGGCACCGGGCTGGGCCTGGCCATCAGCCGGAAACTGGTGGAATTGATGGGGGGGAAAATGTGGGCTGAAAGCGTGCCGGGGATTGGTTCGACGTTTCACTTTACCATCAATGTGACGATGCAACCCGGAGCCAAACCGCCATTACACGCCGGCAAATTATCTAGCCTGGCCGATCTGAAAATCTTGATCCTCCATGGAAGCCCGACCAGCCGCAGCCAATTGCTAAAGCAATGTAAAAATTGGGGCATGCTGCCGCAAGTCGTGGAAACGCCAGCCCAGGCGTTCGATCTCTTGCGTCAGGGCAAGGAATTTGATGTGGCCCTGGTTGATATGCAGCTGCAAGGCACAGACGGTGCGGCCGTGGCTTCGGAAATCCATAAGATTTCCATGGCTTCCATGATGCCCGTGGTCCTCCTGAGTCCGCTGGGAAAGAAGAAAACCAGCAACGACACCGCGCGCCTCATATTTGCGAATGACGTCCAAAAGCCTGTGAAACCTGCGCAATTGTGCGCTGCCCTTGAGCGCGCTCTGTTGAATCCCCAGCTCAGCCAGCGACCCCCGGAACCGCCCAAAGCGGAGGCGTTACTGGCTGAAAGACTGCCGCTTCGGATTTTAGTGGTGGATGACAATACCATCAACCAGAGGGTGGCCGTTCGCATCCTCCAGCAACTTGGTTATCAGCCGGACATTGCCGCTAACGGCCGCGAAGCACTCGAAGCCATCGATGGCAAGCCTTACGATTTGGTTTTGATGGATGTGATGATGCCGGAAATGGATGGCCTCGAGGCAACCCGGATTCTGCGCAAACGCCAGAAAAACCCAGACTGCAAGAATTACCAGGCCCGCATCATCGTCGTTGCGGTCACTGCCCACGCCATGCAGGGTGACCGCGAAAAATGCCTGGCTGCAGGAATGGACGATTATTTGTCCAAACCGGTTCGCCCTAAAGATGTCCGCGACCAAATCGAACGCTGGGGAGGTAAAATCGGCCACCATCCCGAACCCCCGCCCGCGCCCGCAAAAGCGGCGCCCAGTGTCCCCGCCCCCTCCGGACCGCCGGTGGACATGGACCGCATGCTCGACCTTACCGATGGCAACGACGATACTTTGCGCGAGTTGGTCGATATGTACCTCAAACAGACCAACACACAATTTGAACAGATGCAATCGGCCATCCGCACCGGTGATGCCGATGCCATGCGGCGGGTGGCGCATAGTTGCGCCGGCGCGAGCGCGACCCTCGGCATGACCCACCTGGTTCCATACCTGCGCGAAATGGAAAAAACGGGCGCCTCCGGCACCGTGGCCGGCGCGAACGAAGTGTTCGAGGCCGCGGCCAGCGAATACCAGCGCATCAAGGAATTTCTGAAAACACGCGCCGAATTGACCTCAATTATGGCTGAGAATCTCATACCCGCATGAAAAAAATTCTAATCATTGAGGACGATAAGGTCGTAGCCAATGTCTATCGCAACAAACTAACCGTTGAGGGTTACCTGGCTGAAACCGCCCCGGACGGAGAAACCGGCTTGAAGCTGTTGCGCACTTTCAGACCGCAGATCGTCATTCTCGACCTGATGTTGCCGGGGATATCGGGTGTGGATGTCATCAAGGAAATCCGCAAGGACATAGAGTTTTCAAAAACTCCCACCGTGGTCTTCACCAATACCTACCTTACCAACCTGGTTCAAGAAGCGTGGCGGGCGGGCGCGAACAAATGCCTGGCCAAGTCCAGTTGCACCCCCAAGGACATCATCGACGTTGTGCGCGGCCTGATCGGCCACAGTGGCTCGATGGTCTCCCAAACGCAAACCGCCACTAGCGGAGGTTCGCTGGACAAATTCATCAGACCGGCTTCCGCAAGCGACGCGGAATTTCAAGCCGACCTGCGCACGACGTTCATAGATAATTTACCTTCCATCCTTTATTCATTACGGTCCGTCATGCAGGCGCTGGTCAAGGCGGATAACGAAATTGCCCGGCTGAAACAGGTTCGAGAGCTTTACCGCCTTGTTCACTCACTTAATGGCAACGCTGGCGTAGCCGGGATGGTACAGATCGCACACATGGCGTCGGCTTATGAAGCCTTGCTCAAAGAAGTTCATGAGAAGCCAAAAAACATCACCGCCTCCAGCGTCCGCACCATCGCGGCCACGGTTGATTTTCTCGGCCTGCTCTTTGAAAAAACCACTTTGCCGGAAAAGCAGGAACTCCCCCCCTCAAAAATTCTGGTCGTGGACGACGAAGCCATTTCGCGCCGGGCCATTGTCTACGCACTTGAAAAAGCGCGACTTAAATCCATCAATGTCGAAGACTCCGCCCAGGCATTGCAACTCATGGATGATAATGATTTCGACCTCGTCTTTCTGGATGTCGACATGCCCGGCTTGAGCGGCTTCGAATTGTGCACCAGGCTTCGCCAAATACCGAAACATAAGAAGACCCCGGTCATTTTTGTCACCAGCCTCAATGATTTTGACAGCCGCACCAGTTCCACCATGGCTGGCGGAAACGACTTCATCGCCAAACCGTTTTTGTTCATTGAGCTCACGGTCAAGGCGCTCACGCACGTCATGCGTGGCAAAATCCTGTCCACCCCCCTTGCCACCCGCTAATTCGGACGCGAAAAACTTTGCCCCACCCGGAGTTTTTCCCTAATCATATTGCCTCCGGGGAACTTCCTGGGCCACCGGAACTCCTACCCTGGGAAATCGAATGAAACAGAAACTAAAATGGCTGGTGGTCTCGTTTGCCGTGGTGTTTGTGTTGTTGCAACTGGCCAATCCATCGCGCACTAATCCGCCGGTGAAAACGGATCTCATCGCCAGCACGCAGCCGCCCGCGCCGGTGGCTTCCGCCCTCGTTGCCGCCTGTTACGATTGCCATTCCTACCAGACCAAATGGCCTTGGTATTCACACATCGCCCCGGTATCGTGGCTGGTTGCAAACGACGTCAATGAAGGTCGCAAAAACCTTAATTTGTCCGATTGGCCGGCGGATGACGCCAAACGTGCCGCCCGTCGCCTCGAAAACATGAGCGATAATATTGATTCCGGTAACATGCCGCCCAAAAAATACACCGCCATTCACGCCGACGCGCGCCTTACCCCGACCCAGCGCAAGGCCATGACCGATTGGCTTGACGCCGAGGTGGATAAACTGCAGGCCTCACCAAAATAATTTCATGCTGCATCAAGAATTGATTCCCGCCCGCGAAAAAAACTCCCGCCGCCTCATGGTCATGCTGCATGGCCTCGGTGACAGCATTGAAGGTTACCGGTGGCTCCCCGAAATGATGGATTTGCCGTGGTTGAATTTCCTGCTCGTCAATGGGCCCGACGAATATTTCGGCGGTTATTCCTGGTTCAATTATCCGGACGACCTTGCCCCCGGCGTCTTGCGCAGCCGCAAGTTGCTGTTTGACCTCCTCGATGACCTCCGCACCAATGGTTTCCCCGCCGACCAAATTACGCTCGGTGGATTTTCGCAGGGATGCCTCGTCACGATTGACGTGGGCTTGCGTTACCCGCATCGCCTCGCCGGGCTCGTCGGCATCAGCGGCTGGGTTTTTGATATTGAAGATCTGCTGAAAACTCTTTCACCGGTTGCCAGGCAACAACGCCTGCTCGCCACCCATGGCACTTTCGATGCCGTTATCCCAATCGCACCCGTGCGCGGGCAGATTCAAAAACTCAAGTCAGCCGGCCTTAACGTCGAATGGCGCGAATTTCCAAAGGCCCACACCATTCACGGAGCGGAGGAAACTTCCATTCTTCGCGAATTTGTGCGCGCTGGATATTTACCCGCTAATAAAATTGCCGGATGAGTGCCTGGGGCATAGAAATCCTGCGGATCAGGCGTCCGCCCGTTTGGACCGCGGCTTCGTGAAATCATGCCTTTAGCTCACGGTTTAAATCCGGAAAAACACTCTGCTCCGGACGCGGCATCACCTGCTTTTGCCAGTCGATGGCGCCGGCAACGGCTTCGCGCATCCTGGCAAACCACCATCTTCCACGTGCCACACGTGCTTCATATCTCCCGCCAAACACGCGAGTTGGGGTTCCGTTAAAACCGAGTTCGAGTTGCTGGTTAGTTGTCATAATTTTGTGTTAATTACGACATCATCTTGTCAGGGAGTGTTGGACATCCGCTGTCCAAGCGGTTCATCAGACCGGAATTTTAAAAAGAGAGGAAAGCCACCTGAAATGCAGCAGATACGCGTAACCTGCTTACCGCCGCAATTGAATCACATCACCGGCTTCCAGCGGCACCATATCTCCATTGAACAAAACATTGGGATCCAGCGTTGCGCTTTCGCCGTTGCGCGTGAGGATAATTTGCTTCGGTCCATGCGAATCCAGATAGTTGGCCGTCGCCAACGCCTGCACAAGCGTCAACCCGGCAACCCATGGCACTCTCGGGTTTTGCACTGGCCCGATGATCATCACGCTGGGCATTTGCTCCTCGGCTTTCTGCTGCTGCAACGCTTCATTTTGTCCGGCTAGATAGGCGTCACGCTCTTCCAGACGTGCGTGCGATTCTGTGGTACATCCCGTCACTCCGAGCAGTAAACCCAAAATGGCCAACACCCGTTTCATTTGAACATGAAACACCAAACGATCCCTGAATGTTTCGCGTAAAGAATCATTTGTTCGATTCGACTACGCTTCTCCAGGACATCACCGCAGCCCTGATTTCCGCCGCGCAATTCGCATGTGGCTGCACAAATCGCGGTGTGAACCACGGAAAATTTCCGGTCAAATCATGCGTCACCAGAATCTGCCCGTCGCAATCCGCCCCGCTGCCAATGCCGATGGTCGGAATCGAAATCGCGCCAGAAATTTCCCGGGCAACCGGTGGCGCTACCAGCTCTAAAACCACGGCGAACGCGCCCGCCGCCTCTAACGCCTTTGCATCTTTCAGCAGCGCCAGATGTTCAGCCTCCAGCCTACCCTTGATTTTGTAACCGCCTTCCTCAAGCACGTGCTGGGGCAGCATCCCAAGATGGCCGCAAAACGGAATTCCCGCTTCCAAAATCGCCCGGACTTGCTCCAAAATTTCCCGGCCGCCTTCCGCCTTCACAAATTCCGCGCCGGCAGCTACCAGCCGTTTGGCGTTGGCCACCGCGTCAGCAACTGTCTCATAGCTTTTGTATGGCAAATCTGCGCCCAGCAATGCATTGACTTTCGCACGCGCGGCGGCGCGAACATGATGTTCCATCTCGGTCATTGTGACGCCGGTCGTATCAGGATAACCAAGCACGACCATGCCCAAGGAATCACCCACCAGCAGGAACGGCACACCCGACTCATCCAGTAATTTCGCCATGGGAAAATCGTACGCAGTCAGTGCCGCAATCTTTTCACCGCGACCCTTCATCGCGCGAATCGCACCTACCGTGATTTTTGAAGAATTCATTTTAGAACCACGAACCGCAGCTTGAAAATAAACGATGTGGATTCATTTTATTTGTGGTTGAAACTCTGCAGCAATTCTCCCGGCGAGGTGGTCGCCGTGCCGACCTTGCCCACCACGATTCCCGCTGCGTGATTGGACAAAATGGCCGCCTCGAGCGGTGACGCCCCCGCCGCTATCGCCAGCGTGAACGTGGCAATGACGGTGTCGCCCGCGCCGGAGACATCAAAAACCTCCTGCGCGACCGTCGGAATATGGAAAGGCCTTTGGTCGCGCTGGCACAAGAGCATCCCCAATTCGCCCAGCGTGATCAGCAATACCGCCGGTCGCAATTCGTTCAGCAGCCTTTCGGCCACAAGCATCAGGGGCTTATCCGCAAACGGATTTTCACTTTTGGTATCGTCCGGCAGGTCTGCGAGTTCGAAAGCCTCTTTGCGGTTCGGCGTGATGAGTGAAAGGCCGTTCAGATTCAAATGGTGCACCGGTTTCGGATCAAGGCTCAACCAGACGCCGCGCTCGCGACAGAGAGATTTGATCTCATTCAACAATGGCTGTGTCACCACGCCCTTGCCGTAATCGCCCACGATGACCGCGTCCGAGCCGGAAAGTTTGGCCTTGAATTCGACCAGCAATTTGCCGGTGGTTGTGGGGTCAAGCGGACCGCGCGTCTCACGATCTATGCGCACAAGTTGCTGTTGATGGGCGACAATCCGGGTCTTGATGCTGGTGTGACGCGCGGAGTTTTTCACCAGGCCGCCGCAGCCGATGCCCTGTTCGCCCAACAGTTTTTGCAGTTTCCGCGCGGCATCATCATTGCCGATGACGCCAAACAATTCCGCCGGTGTTTCAAGTGAAACCAGATTGCGCGCAACGTTTGCCGCGCCCCCCGGCATGAAACTTTCACGCGCAAAATCCACCACCGGCACCGGAGCCTCCGGTGAAATGCGGGAAACGCCACCCCAGATGAACTGGTCGAGCATCACATCGCCGACGACGAGGATCCGCGCTTTTTTCGCCTCGGATAATATTCGTTTCGCGCGTTCGGGCAACAGTTTGGTCACACTCATATTCTAATTAAGAAATCCCGTCAATGGACTGGTCGCACTGGCGATTTGGTGTTGTGCGCCAAGGCCGATCTCGTAAGCCTCCCGCCCGGCCTGAACGGCCATTTTAAAGGCGACAGCCATTCTGTTCGCATCGTGAGCCACGGCGATCGCTGTGTTCACCAGCACCGCATCCGCACCCATCTCCATCGCCTCCGCCGCATGGCTGGGTGCGCCGATACCCGCATCCACCACGACGGGCACGGTCGCCTGTTCAATGATGATTCGAATTTGGTCGCGCGTTTGTACGCCGCGATTCGACCCGATCGGCGAGCCAAGCGGCATCACCGTGGCGCAGCCTATCTCCTGCAGGCGCTTGGCCAGAACGGGATCGGCATTGATGTAAGGCAAAACCGTAAAGCCTTCCCCGACCAGAATTTCCGCCGCCTTGTACGTTTCAACCGGGTCAGGCAGCAAATAGCGCGGGTCGGGGTGAATCTCGAGCTTTACCCACTTCGGCAGACCAGCCGCGACCGCGAGCCGCGCCAGGCGGACCGCCTCCCCTGCATTCATCGCCCCACTGGTATTGGGCAGCAGGAGATATTTCTCGGGGTCAATGAATTCCAGAATATTGGCGAACGGGTCATGCTTGCCGCTCAAATCAGCCCGGCGCAAGGCCACCGTGACCATTTCCGTGCCGCTGGCAGCAAGGGCGTCTCGCATCGTTTCGGGCGAGGGAAACTTTCCCGTGCCCAAAATCAGGCGCGATGCAAAGGTGCGTCCGGCTATGACCAACGATTTGTTCGAAAACGACATGACGGACAATTTAGAAAATTATGCCCGTTTGTCGAGGCACGAACCGGTTGGCCTTTTTTCGGACTTGGGTTCCCGGACTTAATTCGAAGCCCCTGTCGGGAGCGTGAAGTAAAAAGTCGCCCCTTTGCCCAGCTCGCTTTCCACCCAGACTTTGCCCCCGTGCGCCTGCACAATGTGTTTAACTATGGAGAGCCCCAGGCCCGTGCCGCCCTGATCACGGGAACGCGCTTTGTCCACGCGATAAAACCTTTCAAAGACACGGTCCAGTGATTCCTGCGGAATTCCCGGCCCATCATCCCTCACGTAAATTTCAATTTTTTCGCCGTCAATTTTCTTGCCGCCAACTACCACTTTACCCTGCACGCGGCCATACTTGATGGCGTTGTCCACGAGATTGGCCAGCACCTGGTCAATGCGATTGCTGTCGACCAAGCCGAGAAAAACAGGCAATTCATTTTCCAGCACCACTTCTTTGTCTTCCGCGCGGGAATTCAGGTCGGCAAAGACTTTGTCGACCAACCCATGCAGATTGACCGGCTGCAAAACCAGTTTGATGCGTTCCGATTCCAGCGCTGAAATCGTCAGCAAGTCCTGGATCAGCAAGTCCAGCCGCTGCGTATTGCGCTCGATGATCCTCAGGAATCGCTCGGCCACTTCGGGATTGTTCCGCGCACCGTCGAGTAGCGTTTCGACGTAACCCTTGATGAGCGAAAGCGGCGTGCGCAATTCGTGGCTGACGTTGGCGACGAATTCCTCGCGCGTGCGCTCCAGTTGCTTTAACCGCGTCAGATCGTGGAAAACCAGGATTGTCCCCTCCCGTTCGCCAGTGGAGTTAGAGATGGCGGCGGCATTTACCTGCAGCCAGCGTTCACTCAAATCCGGCAGCTTCAACTCGTAGTTCAATACCTGCCCCTTGGCTTCGACCTGATTGACCAGATCATCCAACTCGTGGACCCGTAATGCCTCCATGATGGTTTTTCCGCGCAACTCAGTCTTCAGTCCGAACAGACTCTTGAAGGCGCGATTGGCCAGGTAAATTTTCCGGTTCCGGTCCAGCAAGAGCAAACCTTCCAGCATGGAGTTAAACAGCACTTGTTGCTGCGCCTTCGCGTCGATCGCCGCCTGCTGCTGCCGCCTCTGAAAAGCTTCCATTTCCGCTGCTCGCTGGCCCTGCTGGGAGTTGAATCTCGCGCGCCACCAGAAATGAGTGCCGATTGCCGCCAGCACCGCGAGAATGAATAACATCACCCACATGGTCAAAAAGCCGGCAAAGCGCGGATGCCTCCCCCGTTCTCCCCGTGTTTCCTCATTCCACAAAGCGGTAACCCACGCCTCGAACCGTGTCAAGATGCTTGGACGCGGCACCGAGCTTTTCCCGCAGTCGACGCATGTGTGTGTCCACCGTTCGCGTGTCAATCAGGCTGTCATATTCCCACACATCGCGCAGCAAGTGGTCCCGCGACTGCACGCGTCCGGCGCGTTGCGCCAGAATCGTGAGCAGCCGGAATTCCGTGGCGGTGAGTTCAATGTTCTTCCCGCGCCAGCTGGCAATATGCCGCGGCACGTCGATCAGCAAATCGCCGAAACGTAACTGGTCGCGGAGCTTTTCCTCGGTTTGGCCGCGGGCAAGAATCTTCTTGATGCGCAGCAGCAGCTCGCGCGGGCTGAAAGGTTTCGTTAAATAATCGTCCGCACCTAATTCCAGACCCAGCACCCGGTCAATCTCCGCCGCCTTGGCCGTCAGCATGATGATGGGAATTTTCGCGGTCGTGGAATCGAGCCGCAACGATTTACAGATCTCGAAACCGTCCATTTCCGGCAACATCACATCGAGTACGATCATATCCGGGGTCTGCGTACGCGCCTTTTTCAACGCTTCCGCGCCGTCACCCGCCGTGGTCACGGCATAACCTGCCTGTTTGAGGTTGAACTCCAGAAGCTCCACCGCTTCGGGTTCGTCATCTACGACCAAAATCTTCAGCTTCACGTGAAAGAGCATGGCATGCGCGGATTTGTCACACAATTTCAATTACGCGACAAACAAGTGACGATTGGGTTACGGAAATTTACCCGCAAGATCCAGGCAGAGATCATGTAATTGACTAATATTTCTTGCCCGCGCCGATGACCAGAGATAATGAACCCAGGGTGTTGTTTTGATACCATTCCGGGTTCAACTGCCGGAAATCCCCCATCGACCGCGGTCCCAATAGCCGCCCGATCCAGAAGCCTGCCAAGTCCAAGGCCTGGCTCATGGCATTCAACCGGGGGGCTCGCGAATCTTGGCTGTCCGCAAGTTTTTGTCTCTAAAAACTTGAAACTTGAAACCTGAAACTTGAAGCTTCCGTCATGCCGATTCCGGTCATCAATATTGCCCAGATGCGCGCTTGGGAGAAAGCTACCTGGGCGTCCGGCCAGACCGAGGCCGAGATCATCCGCCGCGTTGGAAAACGCATCGCCCGTCGCGCCCGCAAACTAACCCGCGCCGACGATTTGATCATCATCCTCATCGGCAAAGGTCACAACGGCGAGGACGCCCGCGCCGCCAAACCGCATCTCGATGGACGCAAAGTAAAATTGGTCGAACTACTTCTCCCGGCCAGCGACCTGATCAAGGTCGAAATGATTTTGCGCGAAAAACCGGCCCTGGTCATTGACGGCATCTTCGGTATCGGCCTGAACCGTCCGCTTAATGAGGCGTGGCAAAAAATCATCGCTGCCGTCAACGCCGCCAAAATCCCCGTGCTGTCCGTGGATGTGCCTTCCGGTCTGAACGCGGAAACCGGTGAAAATTTTGGCGCCGTCATTGCCGCCAGCGTTACACAAACCGTCGGCGCACCCAAGGCCGGCTTGTTGGCGCCCGCAGCCTGGCCGTCGGTCGGTCGCCTGGAGCTCGCGGATGACGTCGGATTCGTCCCCTGCTCCGCCAAGTCTGAATTAAATTGGGTGTTGCCCGAAGACTTTGAAAATTTTCCGCCGCCGAGAATGGTTTCCGGGCACAAGGGTTCCTTTGGCCACGCCGTGATCGTCGCGGGCAGTTTTGGCTACCACGGAGCGGGGGTATTGACCGCACATGGCGCGCAGCGCGCCCAGCCCGGCCTCGTCACGTTGTTCACGCAATCCGAGGTTTATGTCCCGGTCGCCGCGCAACTGTCCGCCGCCATGGTCAACGTCTGGCTGCCAGAAACCTCCTTGCCGGAAAATGCCACCGCTTTCCTTATCGGCCCCGGACTTGCGGCGCTCAAAGATTCCGAAGCCTTGAAGAATTTCACGCGTCAGCTCTGGCGCGAAGCAAAGGTGCCCGTGATTGTTGACGCCAGTGCACTGGATTTTCTCGCCGCGGACTCTTTCCCACCCGATGCCGTCCGCGTCTTGACCCCTCATCCGGGCGAAGCCGCGAGGTTGTTGGCAACCACCGCCGAAAAAATTCAATCCAATCGCGTCCAATCGTTGCGCGATATTTCCAGGAAGTATGGCGGTTGCTGGGTGGTTCTGAAGGGTAGCCAGACGCTGATTGGCCGGGCGGTGGGCGATATTTTTGTCAATTCTTCCGGGAACCCACATCTGGCCCAGGGCGGCAGCGGCGATTTGCTGGCCGGTTTTATCACCGGCTTGCTCGCCCAGCCAGCATTGCGACACGATGCCGCAAAAACCATTGCGTTCGCCGTCTGGGAGCATGGCACCGCAGCGGACAATTTGCAATCAGCCCGCACTAATTGGACAATTGAAGATTTGGCTGAAGCCATCGGCAACATAGCGTGATCTATTCTTCCCGAGACATTGTCTCTCCGCCTCACGCCTGGTCTCGCGTATGACGTTTACGGTTCCAAACCGTCTTTGATCTCCACCGGCTTTGACTCAATCTGAACCTGCGCCGGCTCAAGACCGGGCCGTGACGCGGTCAGCGTGATGGTGCCCGCAGTAAGTGTCGAACGGATGGCCACGCGATTTACACCGCTTTCCGTGTCGAGAAATGGATTATTGATCGAGTTTACTTTTCCACTGTTATAACCGCCGCGCCAGTTAGCCGGGCCATGCAGTTTGAAATCCACGCGCGCTTCGTCCGTTGGACAACGGCGGCCTTGCCCGTCGACGACCTCCACATCGAAAAACGCCACGTCCGAACCATCCGCCAGGAAGCCGTCACGTGAAATGTGCGGCGTGAGTTTAACCGCTTTCGCTTCGCCTGCGGTTTCGATTTCATCCTCCGCCACGTTGGTGCCGTTGACGGTTGCAAAGGCCGAGATTTTGCCCGGCTCAAATTTCACGGCGGGAAAAGCGTAGATGTAACCCGTGTTGCCCATAGGTCTGCTGTCACCACCAAACGCATCCACGAAATCGCAGGGCTTGGTTGCCGTGCCGAGCGACCTGCCATTGACTAGCAACTCCACCGCATCACAGTGGTTCGCTGCCACATAAATGGTCTTCACCGTGTTCGTTGAATAGGTCCAGTGGCCGATGATATGCACGTCAGGCTCTGGATTTTGCATTACGCGGTATACGTAATAAGCCTGCTTTGGCAGTCGCACGGAATCAACTTTGCCACTCACGCGTGCAACCTCGCTGCTGTCCTGGCGCCCGTCCGCATCCGAATCTGACCAGTAAATGGAAGCATAGCCCGACCACTTGGCATGCACCGGATCCGGATTGGAAATCTTATTGAGGAAATAGTCATGATAGCGCACGGCTCCAGCGAGGCAGAATGTCTCCGAATTCCAATGATAGGTGTCCTCCGGCCCCGGCTTGAATCCAAAAAAGGGCGGCGAATAATCGTCCCAGAAACGGCGCGCCGACTCATCGCGAAAATCCTCCATCTCAATGAGCGGCGCGCGGTCGCGGCGTTCCATACTGTAAGCCCGGAACATGTCCGTGCGATTCACCAGCGCGTCGGTGCGCGGATCCTGTCCGATCATCACACCGAAATATCCGGCGATTGGTGTGGCTGCCTCCTCGTTCAAAGTCCGGCCACCGACCACCCGGCTTCCGTTCGGATCATACCGCTTTTGCAGATCCACCATCTGTCGTAAATGTTCCGTTGTGATTGAGTTATTCCCCGCCTCCCAGAAAAAAATGCTCGGGTCGTTTCGGAAATAAATCATCGAATCCCGCATCACCTCAACCCGCTGGTCCCATTGACGTCCGGTGGCATCTTTCTCTTTGTCTCCGGCCGGGCAAACCTCAATGATGCCCGCCTGGTCGCAAGCGCGCACATCCGCTGCCCCTGGCGAAATATGCATCCAGCGCAGGTAATTGGCGTGCGTGCTGCGGATCAATGCCGCGTTGTAATCGTGCATCCAGTCGGGATACGCCTCGCCGAGCCCCGCCCACTCGTCCGACGATCGTTGCGAGTAGCCGGTCAGCCAGACAAATCTTTCATTGATATAAACCCCGCCCGACCCGGCGCCGCCCTTGAACTCCGCCTTGCGAAAACCAGTCCTGATCTTTTGCACATCCACCACCTTGTCATTTACCGTCAAAATCGAATAAACATTGTAAAGGTACGGCGTTTCATCACTCCAGAGCCGTGCCTCCCTCAATTGTCCGCCGGCACTGAAAACTTCCGTTTCCCCGCTCACCAGGTCGGAGGCATCACTCTGAAATTGCGCGCATGCTTTACCGTCGGCATCTACGACCACCGTCGACAAGGTGATGGACTGTCGGTCGCTGCTTTCATTACGGACTTGCGACTCGACATTGACGTCGCACGTCTTGTCTTTGATTGAAAAATTCGACGGATAAACGTAAATGCCTGTCGATTTCAAATTCTCATACAACGGCAGTGTTTGATAAACCTTGCCTGTCAGGTGCAGCCGGATGTCATGGTTCAACCCGCCATAATTCGGATTAAATGCCCGGCCCATCCACTCGAACTCCGTGCCCGTCGCGTCCTCCTTGTAATCGTTGCTATTGTCCACCTTGGCGGCAATGACGTTGTCCGCGTCGCCAAACTGAACGTATGGGGTGAGATCGAGGCCGCAGGCTGTCACGCCATTCTCAAATTTGCCGGCAAACTGGCCGTTCACCCAGAAATGACCGGCTTGTTTCAGCCCTTCAAACTCGAGAAACACCTTTCCATCCTTCGCATCCGCCGGCAATCTGAAATGTTTCCGATACCAGGCAATCCCGGTCCAGGCATTGCGGTCACCGCCGCCATGGCTGATGAGGTTGTTGTAAGAATCCACATCATTGAAAGTATGCGGAGTGCCCACGGTCGCCCACTTTGAATCGTCAAAACCGATTTGTTGGGCACTCGCGATATCTTCGCGAACAAATCTCCAGCCGGGATTGAAATTGAAATCGCGATGTGGTGACGCGGGTGGGACGTAAGGGGCCGCGTTCAAAGGAGTTGAAAGGGCAAAAATGAAGATAAGAAAGTCCGTGGCCAGGACCGCACGAAGCAGTTCTTTTTTAAACATGTTCAATGGATAATGATAAAGTCCAAATTTTTCAGACCCGACCGGTATCCCCGTTTCTGTTTATGTCCGCCTTCTACTTTAATGGTGCTGAACTGATTGTACTAAGAATAATTTCAAAAGGCCACTGGAAAGCAGCCATTGTGCTCAATGGTGGCCCACATGAATCCGCCGCGCGTGATTTCTAGCCATCCCTGCCGGCCTTTTGATTTGGATTTTAACCTGCACCCGCCTACTTTATTTCCTGCATGGAACGAGTTGCCTCCTTTTTGGACCTGGCCTTCGTGGGTTTTGTTGCCCTGTTTCCACCGGTCAATCCCGTGGGCACGGCGTTCATCGTGGATCCTTTTATGCATTATCTGACACCGAGCGAACGCAAGCTCGCCGCCGGCAAAATCGCCCTCTACTGTTTTCTGATCTGTACCGTGACGTTGTTTCTGGGGAGTTGGGTATTCAAGTTGTTTGGCATTTCGCTGCCCGTCGTGCAAATCGCCGGCGGAATTTTGATCTGTCGCACCGGCTGGGAATTGTTGTCTTCCAGGAACGACTCCAAAACCTCCGCCGAAAAATCCAGTCCTGGCCAGCAGACCGAAATTGAGGATATTCTTTTCTATCCGCTCGCATTTCCCATTACTACCGGCGCAGGCACCATCTCCGTCCTGCTTACCTTGAGCGCGCACAGCGGTGAAGACACCTGGGGACCAGAGCTTTTCAACCTTTCCGCCATTCTCCTCGCCATTTTCATCATGAGCGTCCTGATCTACGTCTGTTACGCATTTACTCCGGCGGTGCTGGGGCGGCTTGGCCCGCGAGGCGAACAGATTGTTAATCGCCTTAGCGCTTTTATGGTCTTTTGCGTGGGGCTTCAAATCGCCACCACCGGGTTAAAACATCTGATGAAGGGAGTGTGACGCCCATGGTGGACCATCAGACCACGTCTCATGCCGCTCTCGCGCGGCGGCGCGCGCGCATGTTTCGCCTTATCGCCGTGCTGATACTCGTCCTGGGGATCGGCGGTGCGGGATTGCTCTACTGGCGCAGCACGCGCGCCGATGAATGGTCAAGTGACCCGGCGATGCTGGGCTATGACCGCGCACAAACGAAGGAAACGGACATCCTGTACGGCAAACAAGGCGAACTCTTCGCCAGCTTGCTGCACGCATTGAAGCAGCCACGCACCCAGGCATCGATCACCCTGATTGCCGCCATCCTGGTGTCCGTGAGTTATTTTAAAATTGCTCGATTATGCGATGTGGACGCTGATTTAAACTGACAAAACCGATTTGTATTTCCATCTTTCCTGCCGATGGCCGCCGACTCCTTCAAAGAATTTATTCTTGACCAACTAAACGCACTGCCTGATTTGCGCGCACGGGCCATGTTTGGCGCACACGGACTTTACTCCGGCCAGAATTTCTTCGGCATTTTGGACGAAGGCCGGCTGTTTTTCAAGACGGACGCCCTGTCCCGGAAAGACTACATCAACCGCGGCACCGGACCCTTCACGTATAACGCAAAAGGCAAGACTGTGACTTTGGGCTTCCACGAAGTGCCGCCGGATGTCCTGGAAAACGCACCGGAGCTCGTCGCCTGGGCTCAACACGCCATTAAAATTGCCGCCACCGCAAAAAAGAAACCTAAGGCATGACTGGGTCAATTTCCGCTTTTCCCCTTTGAATCGCCCAAAACTGTTTTTACTTTACCTCCATGAATCTTGAACAGTGGACGACCGTCGACCATTACATCAACCATCTGTTTGAGGCGCCTGACCCGGTGTTGGACTCTGCGCTTAATACCAGTCGTGCGGCAGGTTTGCCGGAGATCAATGTTGCACCCAACCAGGGCAAATTACTCCAGCTCCTGGCGCAATCCTGCGGTGCCCAATCCATTCTGGAAATCGGCACGCTCGGCGGTTACAGCACTATCTGGCTCGCTCGGGCGTTGCCGCCCCATGGAAAACTGATCACCCTGGAATTTGAACCCAAACATGCTGAGGTTGCCCGTGCCAATTTTATCCGCGCCGGCCTGAACGGCAAAATTGAGCTGCGTCTGGGCAAGGCCGCCGAACATCTGGCGCAGCTTGTCGCCGATGGACGCGGTCCGTTTGACTTTATTTTCATCGACGCGGACAAGGAATCGTATCCCGACTACCTGGCTTGGGCCTTGAAATTGTCGCGCCGCGGAACCGTGATCATCGCCGACAACGTGGTGCGCCAGGGCGCGATCACCGATGCAAACAGTGACGATCCCCGTGTGCGGGGCGCCCGCCGTTTCAACGAATTGCTCGCCGCCGAACCGCGTGTCTGTGCCACCATCCTGCAAACCGTCGGCAGCAAAGGCTACGACGGATTCGCCCTGGCCCGCGTCATCGCCTGAAGGAGCAACGAATCTTGCTCTTCCTCAGTCGGGATTCAACGGTAAGGGCGTGGACGAATGGGCGGAGGCATGGGTACTTTTGCCGGTTTGATAAGCGGTGGTGCCGGCGACGTCTTGTCCGGAACGGGCGAGGATGTCGTGTTCAAAATCCGCGAGGAAGCCAGATTTGCCGGACTCGCAGTCGAAGCGGAATCCCCGATTTTAGTTTCCGGAAATTTCATTTCCCCCATCTCAAAATCCTTGAACGTACCCGGCGCACCCAGTTGGGCCAGATGCGTTCTGTCCATCATTGGCGGCAATTGCATCTGCAATGCATTGTAACCGTTCACCACCCAGTCTAATTTGCCGGTTTCGGTGTCGATCATCAGTCCATGCACAGGAATTTTCGGGCCGATCAGCGGGCTGTTGCGAGCGAAGTCACAGCCTTTGATCACATTCTGCCGCTCGCTGCCGAAGGTGCCGAAAAACTCGGCGAGGTTATCCGGCAACCGGCTGCGGTCAATCCCCAGGGCCTGAAACCGGCTCAACAACTGCATTCCCGAGGTCTTGGCCACCTGACAATCCGTGTGGCCGATGATGGCGATCTCTCGTCCACCCTTGACCGCGCAGGCCAGGGCGAGCGACCGCATCGTGCTGGAAAGTTGACCGGTAATGCTATTGCCCGCGTTACGCAACCAGATGAATTGCTCAGCCGGCAATGCGAGCGCGTTGGGAAAGAGCACGTTCAAACGCGGGTCGACGCACGTCAAAGCAATGACCGGTAACTCGTCCGCAAACTCCGCCGGATGTAAACCGGCTTTCGCATCACCGGCAACCGCCCGGTGATTCGCGTCAATGATGGCTTCAAATAATCGCATGAACAATGTTAGGTCATCTGGCGTAGGACTCAAGGCAGCCGCATCCCGGACAACGGAAGGTCTGAATCGGCATCATGTTTTTCCCGTCCAAATCTATTCCACCCCAAAAGCTTTTCCGCGGTTCGCCTGAAACCCAAACCGAAATTTGTCCCAGCCATCTATAATTGTTGCTCCGATTCGGCAAGTAACCCTCCTCCATCTGCCCACTACATTTTGGACAGACTTTGCTCGGTTGAGCTTGCGACATGAATTCTCACGTCGGCGCGAGTGGCGTTTTCCCCTTTGGTCGCGCGATGAGCAAATAAAGCAATGCCCCGATGAAATGCAGAAAGATCACCACCAGCACCCAGGCAATCTTTTCGCCATCACTCAAACCTTTATTCTGGATGGCATCAATCAACATCCAAATCCAGAATATGGTCAACAGCAGTCCGATTCCTGCCAGAAACAGTACTAAGAACAGTCCGATAATTCCGCCGATCATAACTTTACCTTTCTTGTTTTACAGCAAGGGAAACGGCCCAGGATCCTCAACCGGTGGACTCAGACTATGAGCCTCCAACTACGAGCCTCATAGCCCCTGCTCCCGCTGTACAGATTGTTTCCCGCAAAATTCATGTCGCCACGCTCCGCGAATTCCGTTTTGGATGCCCAATGCATAAGTATAACAGTGCCCCTATGAAATGCAGCAACACAATCGCCATCACCCAGCAGATTTTTTCGGCGTCCGTCAAACCTTTGTTCTGGATGGCATCCACCAGCATCCAGATCCAAAACGCAAACGCCAATAACGCCAGCGGCAGAAAGAATATGAGAAATAATAGTCCGATCATAAGCTCATTTGGGTTGGTGGTTTACACTGGTTAAAGTTTGAATTCCTCCCGCACAACGGCGAGCAGCCGGTTTTCCTTTTCACCGACCTGGTGACCGCTCGAAACCAGTTCCTCAAGGTCACTGTAGGCCTTGCGGCGGATGTCCGGCGTCGGAAAATGTTTCGCGATGTCCGCCACAAAATCGCGAGTGGCTTGGGGCGAATCCAAGTGCTGGCGGGCTCGCGTAAAACTTGCGTCGATGAATTGGTCCCGGGCGCTGTCCGACGAAAAGTTGATCGTGTTCAACACGCCTTCAATCCTCGCGTCCTCTGTTTCCCCGAGATTCCCGTCGGCGTACATTCCCATGACCAGCAGATCAAGCAACGTCTGCTTTTGTTGATCGTTGAATCCGGTCAGGTTCATACACTGGTCTTGCCTTTATGCTTTCTTCTCCTCCGGGCTTCCGCCCGAGTCTTCCCTGCCCATCGCCTTCCTCAGTGCAGGCACCTGTTCCAGCAATTTCTCGAATTTAACGCCGGTCAAACTTTCGATTACGGGCGGCAACTGGCTGATGATGGTCGTCACGTCGCTCGTCAGCTTGCTGGCGCCACCACCGGGACCGCTCCCGGCATTGATAATGACCATCTTCTCGGTCTTGGCCAGCGGTTCGCTGATTTTGCCCGCCACCTCCGGCAGGATCCGCACGATCATCTCGATCACGGCGGCTTCGTTGTATTGCTTGAAGGATTCCGCCTTCACGCGCATCGCTTCGGCAGTCGCTTTGCCCTGCGCCTCGATCACCATGGCTTCCGCCAGACCGCGCGCCTTGTTCGCTTCGGCTTCGGCGATGCCGATGGCTTTCTGCACGTCCGCCCCGGCAAAACCGGTCGCTTTCGTAGCCGACGCCGCACCGGCGGCCTCTGTTTCCAATTGGAACTTCCGCGCGTTGGCCAGTGTCTCCACTTTGTAGCGCTCCGCATCGGCGGGTTTTTGCACGGTCGCCTCCAACTCGCGTTGCCGGCGCATGATTTCCTGCTGCTGCAGTTCGATTTGCTTCTGCTTCTCGACAATGCTGACTTGCACTTCCTCGGCCTTTACCAGCTGCCCGGTCTTGAATTTTTGCAAATCATAGGCGAGATCCGACTGCGCCTTCTGCACATTCACCGTGGCCTGGTACTGCGCGACATTGGATTGGTAATCGCGTTGCGCCTCCGCCACTTTCGTGTCCGCCAAAAATTTTGCCTCCTGCCCGGCCTGGTTCGCCTGCGCGGACCGGATGATCGCATCGCGGTCAGCCTCCGCCTGCGCCACGATGGCATCTCGTTTAACCTGCGCAATGCGCGGTTTGCCGAGGGCATCCAGATAACCTTGCGTATCCCGGATGTCGCGGATGGTGAAACTCACGATGGTCAATCCCATGTTCGCCATGTCCCCGGCCGCAACCTCCTGGACTTTCGAGGCGAAAGCATCGCGGTTCTGGTAAATTTCCTCCACTGTCATCGTGCCCAAAATCGCGCGCAAATGGCCCTCCAGAGTTTGCATCGCGATGCTTTTGATCTCGTCCGTGCTCTTGCTCAAAAACTGTTCCGCCGCGGTGGCGATCGAAATATCGTCACCTTTCACCTTCACCTGCGCCACACCATCCACCTTCACCGGCACGCCTTTGCTCGTGTACACTTCCGGGGTTTGCACATCAATCGTCAGCAGTTCCAGCGACAGCAGGTCCACTTTTTCAATCACCGGCCAGACGAAGGCGCCGCCGCCCTTCACCACGCGAAACCCAACCATGCGCGCGTTACCGTCAGGATCGATGATTTTATGTTTGCGACCGGACACCACCAGTACCTGGTTCGGCCCCGTCTTGGTGTAACGGCTCGCCCACACGATTACGAAAATGAAAAAGACAAAGAGAATCGCGGCCGCCGCCAGAACGATATGCGCTAGCGGAAGATCAAGGTCGGCCAACATTGGAATGAGTTTCATTATTGGATGGTGGTGATGAGTGGTTAATTAAAAATCGATCGCGAAAAAAATAATCAAATTCAACCGACGGCTTCGACAAAAAACTGTGTGCCGACGATGCGGGTGATCTTTACCGTCTTACCGTTGGAAATCGCCCTGCCCCTCTCGTCCCGCGCCGGCGCCGTGTATCGCGAACCAGATTGCACATAGGAAATTTCACCAACACCATTTTCGGGAATCGGCGAGATGATGGCTGCAGTCTGCCCGATCAATGCCCCCACGCGACCTTCGCTGGAGCTCTGCGTTTTACTGAACATCGCGTTAAACAGCCACAAAACCAGTGCCGCAATCAACAATCCACCGACCAGCGCAATCGGAGCGCTGAGCCAGACGCTGTTCGTGGCAGGAATTTCCGTAAGGATCAGTCCGAACGCGCCAAACGCGGTGATAAAGCTCGCCAGCACGGTTGGACTGAGAAACGTGATGCCCGGCACCCCGTCCGCGTCGAACCCGGAGTCCGCGTGACCGTCCGCACCGACGGAATCGTGTCCGCCGAACAGATGACCGAAGAATGCGCTGGCCAGTGTGAACATCAGGCCAAACACCAGACAAATAGCGTAGATAATCATATACGAGCTCCCACCTGATTTGTTGCGTCCATTAGAACTCAATTCGGAATGAAACGCAAGCCGTAAGCAAACAAGTTGTTGTGCCACGCTGTTTTACGTGGTGATTAAACCCTAAATCAGGCAGGATTGCATTTACAATTTCGACCTAAATTTGGAATTGGGTGCAGGAACCGGAAAGCCTTCGACAGGATTCAAAGAATTGAAAGGAATTCCTGCCCTCGGCTGGCAATGCAGCAGCGCAGTGTCAGCCTAAGAGAAGATTGTAAGACGTG
>JBEKMT010000043.1:0-27856 GCA_050008355.1 Verrucomicrobiota bacterium | reverse complement strand
CGTGAAACGGATTGTGGAGGCGCTTTAAAACCTGTCAGGCATCCGGCTGGCCGGGCTTAGACTTTTGATTGTGGATTTCATCAACGGTTAAACTTTGAGACCTCGGTCCACCCGGGCGGGGCGACGCTGGAGGAATCTGGCCTCCACGGATAGAATGTGGATCAATGTTTGCACAAGATTAATCCGACCCCTGAAGCCCGGGAGGCGTTTTTTTATTTCTTCGGGGCGGATTTGATTCCAGATTAAGGGAGAATGAACATCAGTCCGTTTCTCAAAAAGTTGCCGACGTATCAACCCGGACGGCCGATCGAAGAAGTTGCGCGTGAATTGAATTTGCCCGCTGATTCCATCATCAAGGTGGCTTCCAACGAAAATCCTTTTGGTCCTTCGCCGCTTGCGTTGGCAGCATTGCATAAGGCGATTGCCGGGGTGAACATGTATCCGGACGGCAACGCGTTTTATCTCAAACGAAAATTGGCTGAAAAAATCGGCGTGGAGACGTCGAACCTGATTCTGGGCAATGGCTCGAACGAGATCATTGAGTTTGTCGCGCACGCGTTGCTCGGTCCCGGCACGGACGTGGTTGTTTCGCAATTTTGTTTCGCGATTTATCCCATTGTCGCCAAAATGTTCGGTGCAAATGTCATCACCGTTCCCGCCAAAAATTACGGCCATGATTTGCCCGCGATGCTGCGCGCCGTCACCGGGGACACCCGCATTGTTTTCGTAGCCAATCCGAATAATCCGACCGGCACGCTGGCGCCGCGTGAAGAGGTGATCAAGTTCGTGAACGACGTTCCCGACCACGTACTGTTGGTGATGGACGAAGCTTACATTGAGTTTCTAAACGATCCGGTGGACCTGGTGCCGTTGATCCGTCTGGGGGCGCGGAAAAACCTGGTGCTCATGCGGACCTTTTCGAAAATTTACGGTCTGGCGGGTTTGCGCGTCGGTTTTGGAATTGCCGGCGCCGAATTGGTTTCGGCGTTTGAAAAAATCCGTCAACCTTTCAACATCAATCTGCTGGCGCAAGCCGCCGCGCTCGCGGCGTTGGATGATGATGAGCACGTCCGCAAAACACGCGGGAATAATTTTGCCGGCCTGCAATCGCTGGAAAAGGCGTTCCGGGAATTAAATCTCGAATTTGTTCCGTCGTCGGCGAATTTCATCCTTGTGCGTGTCGGGGATGGGCAGGGGGTGTTTGATGCCATGCAAAAGCAGGGGGTCATCGTGCGGCCGATGGGAGGCTATCAGCTGCCGGAATGGATCCGGGTTTCCGTCGGGACCGCAAAAGAAAATGAGCGCGCTCTCGGCGCGTTGAGACAGAGTCTGGGGCGATGAGCGGTCAGCTGGTCGGCAGGCGCAGGGTCGTATCCAGCGGCGGCAACTCGGCTAGCTCTTTCCCGCCGGAAAGGCCGCCCAGCTTCTGCAGTTTTTCACCCGCGGGTTTGATGCGCGATTCGTAATTGCCCACCGCCTGGTTGAATGCGCGGGTCGCCGTCTCCAGGCCACCGCGAATTTTTTCCAGATGCTCCGTGAAGGTCACGACGCGAACGAACAGCTCCTGCGCCGCCTCGGCGATTTTTTGCGCGTTCTCCGTTTGCGCGTGTTGCTGCCAGCTCACCGCGACGGCCCGGAGCAGGGCAATGAGCGACGCGGGGGTTGCCAGCAGAATCCGCTTTTCCGCAGCCCAGATGATCAAATCGTGGTCGCTTTCCAGTGCGGCGCTGAACAATGATTCCGCCGGCATGAACAACACGACGTAATCCAAGGCTTTGGGAAACTGGGAAGGGTAATCCCGCGCCGCCAGGCTCCGGATCGTCTCGCGCAATTTTTGTGCATGCGCTGCCAGCGAAATCGCGCGTTTGGCGGCATCAGCGGTTTCAAGTGCATTGAGAAAGTCAAAGTCAGGGACTTTTGCGTCCACGATGATAAAGCGGTCGCCCGGGAGGCGAACGGTGAGATCGGGGCGATTTTCGCCCGATTGCGTCTGTTCCGTGAAATCGCAATGCGCGCTCATCCCGGCGGCTTCCACCACCCGCCTTAGCGTCTCTTCGCCCCATTTGCCGCGCGCCTGATTGGAATGCAGGACCATCCGGAACTGCTGGGTCTCGGTGGCGAGCGACTGGCTTTGCTGCGAAAGCAATTCGAGCTGTTTTTTAACTTCGCCCAAGGTCGCTGACTGGGCGGTGGAATTTTGCTGTAAATTCTTCTGGTAGGTCTCCAGTTGCTGTTTCAGCGGTTCAACGAGAGTTTTGATGGCTTCTTGCCGCTGGGCCAGATCGCCTTTGGCCGTTTCCTGGAATCGTCCAAATGATTGTTCGGCGAGCCGCAAAAATTCCGGCGCAGATTGTTTCAAGGCATCAGCGCTCAAGGCCTTGAACGTGTCGCGCAAATCATTGAGGGTTTTTTCCTGCGCGGTCTTGGCGTCGCGCGAGGCCTGTTCATGCAATTGCTTCTGTTCGAAGAGCATTTTTTCAGCGGCGCTTTGGTTCGCCAACGCGGTAGCCAGGGAAGTCGTCGTTTGCGACAACTGATCACGCTGGGACACCAACTCAGCCTCGCGTTGCGCCAATTGCTGGCGCAATTCATTTTCCAATCTGGAATCGGCCGGCGCGCCCGGCGCGCGGTTCTTTCCCATCAGCCAGCCAATAAGCCAACCCAGTCCGCTGCCAACTAAGAAAGCGATGGCGATATCAATTAACAGCGGCATTTATTTGATCTCCGCAAACAGGCGCTGGTCGAAGCCAGTAACCAGCGCGGGGTGGGTTTCGGCGGCAATGCCATTCTCCGTGGAGCGCGAATGTGCGGGCAGGGGGGCAACCTCGCCAGTGAATCGAGGATTGGTTCCATCGCCGGTTCCCCTGTTTTGCCTGGAAGGGGTGATCAGGCTTTGACGCGCGGGGCATTTCCGGGCATCGGTCTGGTTCGTTAAAGCGGTGGCGAGGGACGTCATCATTTTCGTCAACTGATCACGCTTCGCCACCACCTCCGCTTCGCGGTGCGCCAATTGCCGGCGCAACTCAGTTTCCCAACGGGAATCAGCCTGCGTGGCGGAGGCGCGGTTTCGTCCGATCAACCAGCCGACGAGCGCACCCAATCCGCCTCCGAGGACGAACACGATGGTGAGTTGAAATCCGAGTGGCATTTGGTTTGTGGTTTGTGGTTCAGTAAGGGACGGCGTAGCGCCATCCCTCAAATTGCCCCCGCCGCGATGGCGTTCCTTCCCTGATTAAAAGTGCGCGATCACTTCGATTTCCACGCTGGCGCCTTTGGGGAGTGCGGCGACCTGGATGGTTGAGCGCGCCGGGAAATTTTCCGTGAAATATTTCGCGTACACTTCGTTCATGCCCGCAAAGTCGGCGAGGTTGGTCATAAAGACCGTACTTTTCACCACATTGACGAAAGAGAGTTTTTGATCCTCGAGAATGGCTTTTATATTTTCAAGTACCCGTTCGGCCTGGGCCTTGATGTCGCCGATAATCAGGTTTCCGTCCTTCGGGTCAATCGGGATTTGTCCGGCGCAAAAAAGCAGGTCCCCGATGCGGACGGCATGGTTGTATGGGCCGACCGCAGCCGGCGATTTAGCAGGTTTGATGATTTGTTTGGATGCCATAAAGCGGTGCATTTTCTAATGACTTGCCAGGAAGGTCAAGGCATGAACCGATGATGCCACAGCGTCCGGCGGAAAGCAGCGATGATTTTATCCGCGGGAGAATCCAAATGAGATTGCCTTGCCCCCACTATTCTTATAAATCATGGTTCATGAAATTAGTCCGCCCAATCTCAGTCTTGTTTTCCGCCCTCGTTGCCTTGCTATCCTTGAATTCCCTTGCTGACGATACCAATGCGCCGCGCGAGAAATTATTGCTTGATTTTAATTGGAAATTTCACTTGGGCGATGACTGGCCGGATATGCTGCGGATGGACAAGGCCGGGCAGAATTCCGGTCCGGCATCCGATCATTTCAGCGACGCCGCATGGCGCACCGTGAACCTGCCGCATGATTGGGCCATTGAACTGCCGTTCGACAAAACCGCGGACGCGAGCCACGGTTTTAAACCGGTCGGACCGGGTTTTCCCAAAAACAGCGTGGGCTGGTACCGACGCACTTTTGATCTGCCGGCAGCGGACGCCGGCAAGCGTATCTGGCTTGATTTCGACGGGGCTTATCGTGACACGACAGTGTTCGTCAACGGTTGGTTTGTGAAGCACAACGAAAGCGGATATTATCCCTTCCGCTGTGATATCACGGACATCGCGCGCGTTGGCGGCAAAAACACCATCGCAGTGAAGGTGGACGCAAGCAAGTTTGAGGGCTGGTTTTACGAGGGCGCGGGAATTTACCGTCATGTCTGGCTGGAAAAAACCGCGCCCGTCGCTATTGCGCCGGATGGGATTTTTATCTATTCGAAATTCAAGGATAATGTGCCGGAGGGGCCGGCTGAGATTCATGCCGCGGTAAAGCTAATCAACGATCAGGATTCTGCCGTGGAGGCCAAAGTGAACTATGCCTTTGAAGATGTTGACGGACAAGCCGCCGGTGAACTCAACGACACGGTTCAACTGAACGCTCATTCGCAAAAGGAAATTTCTACTGACGGCTCAGGACTTAACTTCACTCTTGATAAATACAGTTTGTGGTCGCCGGAGAATCCGAAGCTCTACAAGCTCGTCACCACTGTTTCTGTGGAGGGTAACACCGTCGACCGGCAGGAAACCGAATTTGGCATCCGCACCGTAGCGTTCGACAAGGACAAGGGGTTTTTGTTGAACGGCCAGCCTTATGAATTGAAAGGCACGTGCAATCATCAGGACATGGCGGGCGTGGGAGAGGCTTTGCCGGATGCCCTGCAATATTTCCGCGTGGCGAAATTAAAGGAGTTCGGCGACAACGCGTATCGCACCTCCCACAATCCCCCCACGCCGGAATTGCTCGAAGCGTGTGACCATCTGGGAATGATCGTGATGGACGAAAACCGTTTGCTGGGCAGCGACGAGGAGAACATGCGGCGCTTTGAAGCGTTTATCCGGCGCGACCGGAATCATCCCAGCGTTTGCATCTGGAGCATCTGCAATGAGGAAAGCCTGCAGACGGAAGATGTGGCCGCCCGTGTGGGCACGACGATGCAGGATCGTTTGCTGCAGCTTGATTCTACGCGGCCCATCACCGCGGCTGAAAGCGTTGGCGATACCTTCAGCGGGCTGCCGGGGGCACTGGAAGTGCGCGGTTGGAATTATCACATCGGCGATGATATCGACAGCTATCACAGCGAGCATCCGGATCAACCCGAAGTCGGGACGGAACAAGGCAGCACTGTGAGCACGCGCGGCATTTATACGAATGACCCCGTGCGCGGTTATGTCAGCGCTTACGATGTGAACGCTCCACCCTGGGCGCACACGGCGGAACGTTGGTGGGGCTTTTTCGACGCCCGCCCGTGGTTGAGCGGCGGCTTTGTGTGGACCGGCTTTGATTATCGTGGCGAACCCACGCCGTATTCCTGGCCGTGCATCAACTCCCACTTCGGCATTATGGACACCTGCGGTTTCCCGAAGGACAATTATTATTATTACCAGTCCTGGTGGACGACCAACACCGTTCTGCATCTCCTGCCCCATTGGAACTGGCCAGGCAAAGAGGGTCAGCAAATCCGCGTCGACGCATTGAGCAACTGCAAGTCGGTGGAACTGTTCTTGAACGGACAGTCGCTTGGCAAACAGACGATGGAGAAGGACTCGAAACTCACGTGGAACGTAAGCTACGCTCCCGGCACCTTGAGCGCCAAAGGTTATGATGCCGACGGCAACGTTATCGCGGAAGCGAAGGAAGAAACGACCGGCGACGCGGCGGCGATTCAACTCGTGCCGAATCGCACGAGCATCAATGCCGACGGCGAGGACGTGAGCGTATTCACGGTTTCGGCAACGGATGCCCAGGGCCGCGCGGTGCCGGTGGCCGCAAATAAAATCAATTTTGCGGTGAGTGGTGCGGGCAAAATCCTGGGCGTGGGCAACGGCGATCCGAGTTGCCATGAGCCGGATACTTTCGTGCCTGATTTGCCGGTTCAGGCCGTTCCCGCCAATAACTGGTCCTGGAAGTTGTTGGAGAACAGCTCGAGGAGGCTGGGCAGACCGGAAAACGCGGAATATGCCCCTGACTTTGATGATTCCAGCTGGGACAAAACAAGTTCGGAAGGTGACAACGGCCAGTTGAGCGAAGGCCAGTCCGCGATTTTCCGGCAGCATTTGAATATCACGGATGATCAACTCGGCAGCGTGGCCGTCGAACTTGAATTCGGGCGGATTGATGACATGGGGTGGGTTTTCGTTAATGGCCACCGCGTGGGTGAATCGCTTGATTGGCAGCAGTCGCCGGTTTTTGAGATCAAAAAATATTTGCATGCCGGCGACAACGTCGTGGCGGTCGGCGTACACAATCAGGAAGGGTCAGGCGGGTTGACAATGGATGTGAATCTGGAATTAGTCAGCAACCCGGTGGCACCGGCATGGTCGCGCAGCCTGTTTAACGGCCTGGCGGAAGTCGTCGTGCAGTCAACCAAAGACGCAGGGGACATCACCTTGACGGCGAGCGCTGATGGCCTCACTCCAGCGACCGCAACCATCCAATCGCAAGCGGTGGCTCTGCGTCCAAGCGTGCCTTAAGCTATCCCGGCCAAGGCGGCGCGCTCGCACGCGGCATATTTTTTGATCAATCGATCGTAAATTCGCACGGATTTTTTGTCCGGCCGGATTTCGCTTCCGGGTATGGGAGTGCTAAAGCCGGAAACAAGTTGTTCCCACGCCGGCTTTTTTCCGGTGGCGGTCAAAAAGCCATGGGCGGCCTGCAGTGCGGCGCCCAGCGCCGCGCTCTTGGAAATTTCAATCCGCTGCACGCGACAATTCATCACGTCCGCCAAGACCTGCAACAGGGCCCGGTCATTGGACGCACCGCCCGTCGCAAGAATCTGTTCCGGCATAATCTTCATCCATTGCGAGTGCAATTTCATGGACATCGCCTGCGCTTCAAAAATGGCGCGACAGTTCGCCGCGACGTTTTTTTCGTCCAGGTCAAAACGATGGACGCCAGGCTGGTTCAAGCGAGGGACAATTTCGGCCTCGAACCAGGGCAGCAAAACTGCGCCGCCATTCCCCGGCTGTGTTCGGCCCAGCTTTTGGCCAAATGTCTTCCAGTCTGGCAGGCCGTATAGTTCCCGGATTTTTTCTCGCGCGAGCGAACCGTTTTTGAAACAGATCAACGTCAGGTAGCCGCCGGCGGGTGAACCGAAAACATGGCCTTCGCCGCGGGCGTCCGTCTGGCACTTTTGCATCGTGCCAAAAAATGTGTCGCTGGTGCCAAGGCTGATGGCGGCCTGACCGGGCCTGATCAGCCCGAGGCCGATGACGCTCGCCGGGTTGTCTCCGGTCCAAACCGTCGCCAACGCTTCGGGATTCAGGCCGAATTTTCCGACGAAATACCGGCTGACTTTGCCGATGGCCTGACCGGAGTTTGCGAGGGGTGGCAGCCGCCGCATCAAACCGGGTGAGGTGGCCTTCAGCGCGTCTTTGCTCCAACTCCTTTTGCGGATATCCATCAGGTTCATGCCGGCGCCATCGCCGAAATCAATCGGCGCGATTCTTCCGGCCAGCAGCGACGCCATGTACGAGCTGACGAGCGCAATGTGGTTTGATTTGGCGTAGGCCGCCCTTTCTGTCTTGTAAAATTTCCGGATCTGTGGCCCGGTGAAACGTTCGAAGGTGTCTGAACCGGTACGGGCGGCGGTCTTTTTGATACCGCCAAGACTTTTGCGAATCTCCGAACATTCCCTGGCGGTCGAAGAATCCATCCAGATCGGAGAGGTTTTGCGTGAAAAAATGCCTCTTAAATTTTCTGCCAGCGATTTTTTGGGATTCAGATTCGCAAGCGCTTTCTCCGCGTTACGGTTTAAATAGACCGAGCCGTGCTGCTGGCCACTGCCGCTAATGGCCAGGATCTCATCCAGGGCCGCGCCGTCCTGTTTCATTTCCGCAAAGATAAGGTCCAGCGCCTCGGTCCAGAGCAACGGAGAGGAGTGTTTGACGAGCGGGTCCCGGTTGGGCAGTACGCCGTTCCTGGTCTTATACTTCGGTAGCGCGCGGTCGAAATTGAGTGACTTTTCGTAAACGACCTTGCGAGTATCAAGGTCGATGATGACCGCACTCAGACTTTGTGTGCTGGAATCGAGTCCGAGAAATAATTTGGCCATGGGTTTGAAGCGATTGTTATGAGGCAATTTGTTAACAATAAAAGCGAGGCAAGCCAATGAAAACCGTGAGGTGAATTCATTTTCATAGTTTTGTCCTGCCCGATGTGCTGAACGTTCAATGGACGCGATCGGCACCGCAAAAATACTTCAGCATGTGACCGGTGCAGACGGATAATCTGGAGGCTTCAGGCATAACCATAAATGGGGATTGCCTGTGCCACCGTTTTTTTAAGATAGTTCCGGCAACATTTTCCCGTTTGAACCTGATTTGCCATGAGCAATAAAATAGAAAAATCATTTTCCCTGGCGCGCGAACGTTATTCGGAACTCGGTGTGGATGTTGACCGCGCGTTGAAAATCCTCGCGAAAATTCCGGTATCGCTGCATTGCTGGCAGGGGGATGACGTGGGCGGTTTTGAACATTCGGGTGGTTCGCTGGGCGGAGGGTTGGTGGCGACCGGCAATTATCCCGGCAAAGCGCGGACACCGCAGGAATTGCGCGCCGATTTGGAACAGGCCTATGCGCTGATCCCCGGGAAACATCGACTAAACCTCCATGCCTTCTATGGCGAATTTGGCGGCAAAAAAGTGGACCGCGACGAAATTGAGCCAAAACATTTTTCCAACTGGATCGCATGGGCGAAGCAGAACCGGCTGGGGCTGGACTTCAATCCGACTTGTTTTTCACATCCCAAAGCAGCCGAGGGATTCACTTTGTCGCATGCAGACAAAAGCATCCGGGCATTTTGGATCGAGCATTGCATCCGTTCGCGCGAAATCGGCGCCGCGTTTGGCAAATCGCTGGGCACGCCCTGTGTGACGAATGTGTGGATACCGGATGGTTATAAAGACACCCCTGTCGACCGGATGTCCCCACGCGCACGTTTGGCGGAATCGCTGGACGCGGTGTTCAGGAAGCCGATTTCACCCAAGCTGAATTTGGACGCGGTTGAACCAAAGTTATTCGGTATCGGGAGTGAAAGTTACGTGGCGGGTTCGCATGAGTTTTATCTCGGGTATGCGGTGAGCCGGAAGAAGCTGCTGTGCCTGGATGCGGGCCATTATCATCCTACCGAGGGAATCGCAGACAAGATTTCGAGCGTGTTGCAATATTTGCCGGAGATTTTATTGCATGTGAGTCGCGGAGTGCGCTGGGACAGCGATCACGTGGTGATTTTCAACGACGACCTGCTGACCATTGCCCGGGAGATCGTGGCGAACGGTTATGAGGACCGGGTGCACATCGGTCTGGATTATTTTGACGCGAGCATCAATCGGGTGGCGGCGTGGGTCGTGGGAGCCAGGAATCTGTTCCGCGCGTTGCTGGTTGGCTTGCTGGAGCCGACCGCGCGGTTGCAGGCGGCGGAGTCTTCCCAGGATTTTACGACGCGGCTGGCCTTGCAGGAGGAGCAGCGAACGCTGCCATTTGGGGCGGTGTGGGACTATTACTGCGCCGGGCAGGATGTCCCCGTGGGAACCGCCTGGCTGGCGGAAGTGAAACGTTATGAGCGCGAGGTATTATTGAAGCGCTGAAATCCAACCCCTAATCAGAGACAACAACTAAAAATATGGGAGCAAATCCATTTCTCGGCGTTTTTCTACACTGGCTCGGCGGCCTGGCGTCCGGCAGTTTCTACGTACCATACAAGGGTGTTAAAAAGTGGTCATGGGAAACCTACTGGCTGGTGGGCGGGATATTCTCATGGATCATTTGTCCATGGGTGTTTGCATATTTCATGACGAACCACCTGTTCGCTGTGCTCAAGCTGCAATCTGCGGGCACGCTGTGGTGGACATATTTCTTTGGCGTGCTGTGGGGGCTTGGCGGGCTGACCTACGGATTGACCATGCGCTTTTTAGGCCTCTCGTTGGGCACCGGCGTGGCGTTGGGATATTGCGCGGCGTTCGGAACGCTCGTTCCGCCGATTTTCAAGGCGCTGACGCCCAATTTTTCTGTCTTCGCGAACGGCACGAGCATTGTGGACATCGCGGAATCCACTTCGGGACAGGTGACACTGGCCGGAGTGGGCGTTTGTCTGGTCGGGATCGCGATTGCCGCCTTGGCGGGCTGGACGAAGGAAGCGGAGATGCCGGCAGAGCAGAAAAAGAAATCCATCAAGGAATTCAATTTTAAAAAGGGCATCGCGGTGGCGACGTTTTGCGGAATCATGAGCGCCTGTTTTGCATTTGCCTTGCAGGCGGGGAAAGACATCAACGCCGCCTCACTTGCCGCCGGAACCGACAAAATCTGGACCGGCCTGCCCACACTGCCAGTGTTATTGCTGGGCGGATTCACCACCAATTTTATCTGGTGCGTGTTGTTGAACTTGAAAAATCGCAGCGGTTATCAATATCTTGCCTCGCACGTCAGGGTGGAGCACGCGCATCACGGCGGCAGCGGCAGCGGCGAGCAAAGCCCGTCGGACGTCGCGACGGGCGGCAGCCCGGCCGATTTGAAAATACCCGTGCTCAGCAATTATCTTTTTTCTGCGCTCGCGGGCACAACGTGGTATTTCCAATTTTTCTTTTACACGATGGGGGCGACGCAAATGGGCAAATACGATTTTGCTTCGTGGACGCTGCACATGGCCAGTATCATCATCTTTGCCACCATGTGGGGCTGGATTTTTCACGAGTGGAAGGGTTCCAGCAAAAAGGCGCACTTGCTGATCGGCGGAGGTATCGCGACGCTAATTCTTTCCACGATCATCATTGGTGTGGGGACTTATTTGAAGGGTAAACAGTGAACGCAGATGAAGCGCCAGGCCTTTAAAATGAAGTTGAAACCCGGGATGGCGGCAGAATATGAAAAGCGCCACGACGAAATCTGGCCGGAGCTTTCAGCAGAACTGCGGGCGGCGGGAATTTTTGACTATTCAATTTTTTTTGACGAAGCAACGCTGACACTGTTCGCCGTGCAGAAATTGGCGGACCAGAATTCAGCCGATGAATTGCCGGGGTCACCGGTGGTCCGCAAGTGGTGGGATTACATGGCGCCTTTGATGGAAGTGAAGGCCGATCATTCACCTCACGTGACTCCACTCCGCGAAGTCTTTCGCCTTGATTAAGGCGTTTAAGGCGCGGGATTTTTAAATCTGAAAATCCAGAGACGTTTGTTTGTCGGTCTTGCTCAAAACCCGCATGTCCAGGCCATCGTAAATGACCAGCGAATTGGGCGCCACGCTGTCCATGATGAACACATTGCCGCCAATCGTACTGCCGGCCCCAATAATGGTGTCTCCGCCGAGAATCGTTACGCCGGGATAAATAGTCACTCGATCTTCGATGGTGGGGTGTCGCTTTTTTCCGCGCAATTGTTGGCCGCCACTGGTGGATTTCGCCCCGAGGGTCACCCCGTGATACATTTTCACCTGATTGCCGATCACGGCGGTTTCACCCACCACCGTGCCGGTGCAGTGGTCCACAAAAAAGTGCGAACCGATTTTCGCCCCCGGATGCAGGTCCATGCCGGAACGAAAATGCGCCCATTCGGTCATGATGCGGGGAATTAACGCCACGCGTTTCACGTATAACTCATGTGCCAACCGTTGCACGGCGATACCCTCGACGAAGGGATAGGAGACAATGATTTCTTCCTGGCTGGCTGCTGCCGGGTCGCCATTGAACGCTGCTTCCACGTCCGTCTGAAGGATTTCGCGCACCCTGGGCAAACTGCCAAGAAACTCGACCGTCAATTCATGCGCCCTGGCGGTGACATTATTTCTGGTAATCCCTGACGGCGGATTGTATTCCAGGCTTTTGCGGATTTCGTCCTCCAGTTTTCCAAGAACAGAGTCCAGCAACGCTGCTGTTCCCACCTTGATTTCCGAGGAGTGAATCAGCTGCTCGTCGAAGAATCCGGGGAACAGCAATCGCAACAAATCCTGGGTGATGGCCGTGACAGCCCGTTTCGACGGGAGGTTCTTTCCGTCTATATGATTGATACCGCCCGCCTTGGCATAAGACGCAACCAGCTCGCCGGTTAATTGGGTGACGGTTTCCACGGCGAATGATTTACCAGAAGCAGAACGCGGCAGAAAGTCTAATTAAGAAGCTGATCCAGACCCCTAACACGGTGCTGAAGACTCTCATTACGCCATTGTGTGCTGATTATGCGCGTAAATTAACTTTGCGCCCGGACAGCTTTCCTTGAGAATCAACCGGTGAATTCTTCCGTGAGTCAGACGGCCAAAGCCATGGTGGAACGGCTGCAAAAAGCGGGTTTCGCGGCATTCTGGGTGGGTGGCTGTGTGCGCGATTTCCTGCTCGGCCGCGAGCCGCAGGACTTTGACATCGCCACCGACGCCAGGCCGGGGCAGGTGGAGAACCTTTTTCGCAAAACCATTCCTGTTGGCAAAAAATTCGGCGTGATCATAGTGCTTGAAGGCGGTCAGCAATTCCAGGTGGCCACTTTTCGGGCGGAGGCGGATTATCAGGATGGCCGCCACCCGGAAAAGGTTTTCTTCGCCAATGCCGAGGCTGACGCGCGGCGCCGGGATTTCACGGTGAACGGACTTTTTTATGATCCGCTCACGCAGAGAATCCACGATTGGGTCGGCGGTGAAAATGATTTGCGCGCAAAAATCATCCGGACCATCGGTGCGCCGGAAGAAAGATTTGGCGAGGACCATCTGCGCATGTTGCGCGCCGTCCGCTTCGCGGCACAATTGGGGTTTGGGATCGAGCCGGAAACGCTAGCTGCGATCAAGGCGCGCGCCCCAAAAATCAAATTGATTAGCGCCGAACGAATCCGGGATGAACTGTTGAAATTGTTTCGGCCACCGCACGCGGCGCGCGGTCTGGTCTGGTTGCGCGAGAGCGGATTGCTGGAACCGGTTTTGCCGGAGCTCGCGGCGACGGTCCGGTGCGAGCAAACGCCGGATTTTCATCCCGAGGGCAGTGTGTTCAATCACATTGTTTTGATGCTGGAAAAAATGTCGGCAGCCGCGGACGATTCACTGGCGTGGTCGATCTTGTTGCATGACATTGCCAAGCCGGTGACGGCGGAACGGGATCCCGCGACGGGCAAAATTCATTTTTACGGTCATGAAACGGTGGGCGCGGAGATGGCGGAGAAGATCCTGCAACGGCTTCGTTTTCCCAAAAAGCAGACCGAAGAAATCGTGGCGTGTGTGAAAAACCACATGCAATTCAAGGACGTGAAGCAGATGCGCAAGGCAACCTTGCGGCGGCTTTTGTTGCGCGAAACTTTTCCGCTCGAGCTGGAACTGCACCGGCTGGATTGTCTTGGTTCGTCCGGGGATTTGGATCATTACCATTTCCTGCGCCAGGAAGCTGCCGGGTTGGACCGGCAGCCAGACATACGCCCTCCGTTGTTGACGGGGAATGATCTGATCAGATTGGGAATGAAACCGGGCAGGGCGATGGGTTCGCTGCTGGAGGAAATCCGCGAAAAACAATTGGCGGACGAATTGAAGACGCCTCGCGCGGCCAAATCGTGGGCAAAGAAAAAACTGGCAGCCCAGGTTTAGTACTTCAGCGGCGAGAAAAAGATGGAGCGGATTTCAATGTTGCCGCCTTCGCTTTGGATGCCGATAAACCCGGAATCAATTGTGCAATCGCTTGCTTCGTTCACGAATTTGCCGTTGATGAAAGAGTCGACTTTGCGGTGCAGGCAGACGGTTTCTGACTTGTTCCATTCCCCGACGGGTTTTTCCACCGACGGGCCTTGCCTCGGAATCGGGGTGTTCTTGTCCTTCCCCCGGTGTTCCCGTGATTCAGCGCCTTCCATTAAAAACAAATCTCCCTGCCGGCCGTGTTTTCCCTGGACTTGAATGCACATGGGCCAGACTTTATCGGGCGGCTGGATGTGGATGAGCACACCTGTATTGTCAGCCTTGGGTGCGATGCTGACAAAACGCCAGACCACCGTGAGAAAATAATTGCTGTAAACCTGCGTAGTGCGGATATAGCCAAGGGGTGAGCCCGTGCAGTGGATGACACCGTTCGTGACGCTCCAGGTTTGCATCGGATCGGTGTTACCCTTCATGCAAAATGTCCAGCCGGAGAAATCCCGGCCGTTGAACAACGCCACTTCGTTCTCCGGCGTGTTCTGGGGCGGTGGGGCGGTGGCATCATTTTGTGCGCGGCCGTTGCTGACACCAACGACCAAGAGGCAAAAGAAGATGACGAAAGAATTCATGCCTTTGAAATTAGCCCCGAAATGCCAAGGGCACAACGGATTTTGCGGCTCAACGCAGGTGTGGCAACGACGGGGGAAACGCATTGACACGATCAAAAACCATGGCCGGGGAAATGGCGCACAGGCACTCGTTTAGTTTCTCAAAATGGCACGTGGATTTGAGGCAGGGCGCGCAGGGGAGATCGAGGCGCAACACATTTTCAAGCTGGGCGTAAGGGCCGGTGCGGCGCGGTTCGGTCGGGCCGAACAAGGCAACCGTCGGTTTGCCGAGCGCGGCGGCGGCATGCATCGGGCCGGTGTCGTTGGTAATCATGAAATCTCCCAAGCGAATCCACTCGATCATTTCCGGCAGGGAAATCGCGCCGCATAAATCCAGGCAACGCGACGGTTGGGCGCTCGCGATGATTTCACCCAACAGCTTATCTTCCTGGCTGCCGAGAATGGCAATGCGCGTGTCAGGAAATCTTGCGGCCAGCAGCGAGACCAGTTCCGAAAACTTCTCCACCGGCCAGCGTTTGTTGTCCCAGCGTGCACCAGGCTGGAGGGTGATCCAGCGGGACCCGTTGGTATTCCATTTTGATTTGATTCTCTCCGCAATTTGCGTTTGCGCCGGCAGCCACTGAAAATTTTTGTGAACGGGCACCCCCAGCGGCGTTAGCACCGACAAGTACCAGTCCACGGCGTGGGTGTAAAAACTTTTGCGCGGAACGGCGACATCGTAAAAACCGCGCGCGCCCTCGCGGGCTTCATCGAGACCGATCAAAAATTTCCCCCGGCTGAGCCACGCAAAAGCCCCGCTCCGCAGGAGGCATTGCAGATCAATGACCAGGTCGAATTCCCGGGCGCGCAACCACTGGATGCTCCTCAACATTTCCGGCCAGTTTTGCGGGTGTCCCCAACGGCGGCGTTCAAAGCGGACGACGCCGGCGAGATCGGGATCATTTTCGAGGAGCGAAGCGTACGTGGAATCAATCCACCAGAAAATCTCCGCTTCCCGAAAGTGCTGCTTCAACAAACGCAGAACCGGCAACGCTTGGATGATGTCGCCGAGCGAACTGGGTTTGAGAATTAAAATTTTCAAGATGGGCGAACGTGGGCGGGCGGTGATCAATCACCCGCCGCAGGCAGGATTTAAAATCCAGCCGATGGCGCGACGCGATGAGCATCGAGGGCGCGTCCAGGGAGTTCTGTTTTCGCAGCACGGCAGCCCAAGCCGGCCACCGGCTCGTCGGGGGGCAGCAAAGCTGAAACCTGGTGTGACGGAGACTCGGCGGGACTTCGAATTCGGAAAAGCGATGCAGGGATTACTTGCTTGGCGGTCGAGACCTTCGGTGCGGGCCACCTGCACTATTTCGGCGCTCAGCATTATTTGGTCACCTTCCATACGCCAGCCGTTCGGCCAGGCGTTCCGGCAGTCCGGCTTCGCGGATTTTGGCTTGGGCGGCGGCGATATCGTATTCGAGGCGGCGCAGTTCGATCGTGCCGGCATCCATGTCATAGACGACGTAAGCCGCCTTGGGATTGTTGTCACGCGGCTGGCCAACGGCGCCAACGTTGATGAAATACTTCTTCGACAGGTCAATCTTGAACTTGGAATAAGTACCGCCGCGCACGACAGTGTCGCGCATAAACGCCACGGGAACATGTGTATGCCCGAAGAAGCACATTTGGGTGTTCTGATAAGGAAAACTGGCGGCGGCGGCGAGTTTGTCAAAGACATAGCCCCACCGTTCCGGGGCATCCAGAGTGGCATGAACCATGGTAAAATTAGCCGCCATGCGCGTGTATTTGAGCTCGATCAACCACTTTTTGTCATCTTCGCTCAATTGGTTGCGAGTCCAGTGGACGGCGTCGGCAGCGTGGGGATTGAAGCCCTCGAGATGATTTTCGCTGGAGCAATACTCGTCGTGGTTGCCCTTGACGCAGGGTATATTCATGTCGCGAATAATTTTAAGACATTCCTTGGGGCGCGCGTTATAGCCCACGACATCGCCAAGGCAGACGATGTGGGTGGCATTTTGGGCGCGTATGTCATCCAGCACGACCTGGAAGGCATCAATATTACCGTGAATATCTGCGATGATGGCGTATTTCATTGACTAGCGGACGATTTCAAAATTGCGAAATTGATTTAGCACTTCCGTCCACTGTACATGCTCGTCCCTAATAAATCCAGCAAGACCTGCGTCACGGAGTGCGGTGCGATAGGCTTCCAGTTCCGGATGCGCCCCTTCGGCGATGAGTTCCACGCGGCCGTCAGGCAGGTTGCGAACGGTGCCGACGATTTCGAACCCGGTGGCGACGGTCTTGGCGGTGTAGCGGAAACCGATGCCTTGGACGTGGCCGGAATAATGGACAATCATCCGGCGGCGGGACGGGTGTTTCTCGGTCGAAGGCACCGCGGCATAAAGCCAAACAGGACCGAGGTAGGCAATATAAAATGGTGAGAAAGCGCACTTTTTTTCACATTTTTTTTGCTTTATGTTTGACGAGTGCGAAGATTTGCCATAATTCAATCTGCTCTGCCATCACAAGAGCTGAAGCCAAAAGGTGAAAAACGGGACGAAAGCGGTCGTGTGACGGCGAAGGCGTAAACCAGAATGTTGAACATCAAGTCATTTCTGACCATTGATTTTGGGGCAGGCAGCCTGAAGCTTGCCGAATTTGAAATCAATGAAGCAGGCGGGCTCAGCCTTAAAAATTTCTCCATCAAGCCATTGGGGCTGGAAGGTTCGCAGGAAGCCACACGCGAAAAAGTCATTTTGCAATCCTTGCAGGAGGCGCTGGCCGAGAAGGGCATTAAATCCAAAGGCGTCAATGTCTGCGCCCCGGGTTTCCACGTTTTTTCCAAGTTCGTGAAGCTGCCACCGGTGGATGCGAGCAAGGTGGGACAAATCATCCAGTACGAAGCCCAGCAAAACGTCCCGTTCCCGCTTTCGGAAGTGGTGTGGGATTACCAGATTCTCGGCTCAGCCCCGGGCGGAGAACTGGAGGTGCTGCTCGTTGCCATTAAATCAGAAATCGTCGAGGGACTTTTTCGAGTGGCGGAGCAGTGCAAATTGAAGTTGCAGCTTTGCGACGCCTCACCCGCCGCCCTTTGCAACGCCTTCAAGTTCAATTACGGCGAGCTTGAGGATTGTACCATGCTTTTGGACATCGGCGCCAAGACCAGCAATTTGCTTTTCTTCGAGAAAGGGAAGGTTTTCTCGCGCAGCATCAATCTTGGGGCCAATGCCATCACTTCTGATTTTTCGAATGAGTCAAAATTGAAATTCGACGAGGCGGAGAAAATAAAGATTGCGGAGGGGTTCGTGAGTCTGGGCGGGGCGTATGAAGAGCCGGACAATCCGCATCAGGCGGCGATTTCCAAGATCGCGCGTCAGTTCATGACCAAGCTGCACATTCAGGTCAACCAGACCATGCAGTTCTATCGCGGCCAACAAGGCGGTTCGGCGCCGCAGCGATTGTTCTTGTCGGGTGGGGCTTCGATCATGCCTTATACCGCCCAGTTTTTCGCGGAGAAATTGAACATTCCGGTCGAGTATTTCAATCCCTTCCGCAATGTTCAGATTGACCCAGCCGTGAACTTGGAGGATTTGTCGCGGGTAGCGCATTCGCTCGGCGAAGTGGTTGGTCTCGGGCTGAGGAATCTGGCGAACTGCCCGGTGGAAATGAATTTGATGCCGGAGAGCACGCTCCGCTGGCAGGCGCTCAACCAAAAGAAACCATATTTGGTGGCGACAGTATTCAGCTTGGTGCTGGTCACGATTGCCATTGGTTTCCTGTTTCAACAACTCGCGTCGAGCAAGCAGTCGGAAATTGACCAGATTTCCCCGCAAGTTGAGACTCTTCAAGAAAAGTCGACTGTTTTCAACGCAGCCTACGATAAACTCAAGAAGTCGAAACGGCAGGCTGCCCAGACTGTCTCGTTGATGCAGGATCGGTATTATTGGGGAGATTTTCTGGCGGAGATGCGGAGTGCCTTGATACGCGCCGAAGCCAGTGAACAGAAAAAATTATCCGCTGAAAAACCCGGTGTGCAGGTCGGGGTTTGGGTTGAGACGATGACCTCAGCCGCTGATATTACCGGCACCGGCGCCACCCAGCCGCCGGGTGCTCCATGGGGGCAAGCGCCGCCAATGTCCCGGGAGCTCATGTTGGCGCAGCGCAGCGGAATGACTCCTGCGGCAATTCCGACCCCAACCGGCACCTCAACCAATACCATTACCTTGCTTTGCCGGGCGGTGAGTTTGACCAGTGTTGACCCGTCAGCCAATCCAGATATTGCCTTTGTTGTGGGAGATGAAATCAGGAAGTCTACGCTGGTTGATCCCAAGACGACGCAGGTAGTCGGCCAGATTTCACCGGATGATGCCAATGGCACCTTCACGTTTACGGTGAACGTGACGCCGCAAAATACGCTGGATTTTTAATATGGGCTGGATCAAGCGAAATTTATTTTTTGTAATTGGTGGTATCATCGCCTTGATACTGCTGGGAGCCTCGGGTTTTTACATCTATCAAGGCTGGTCCCGCAACGCGGAAGCCTCCGACAAGCTCAACGAGATTTACACCACTCTCAATACACTGGCCCAGGCGAATCCTAGTCCGGGAAACGATACGATTAACAATACGGAAATTGCCAAGGATCAGCAAGGACAGCTCCATGACTGGATGGTTTCTGCCGGAAATTATTTTCAACCCATTGCCCCGATTCCCGCCGACTCAGTGACGAGTGAATCCTTTGCCGCCGCGCTCCGGCGGACGGTGGACCAGCTCCAGAAGGATGCCAAGAGTGCCAGTGTGGCCCTGCCGCCCAATTACGATTTTTCTTTTGCTGCACAAGTGCCAAACATGGAATTCGCCGCCGATAGTCTTCCGCTGTTATCACTGCAACTGGGTGAGGTGAAGGCGATAGCGGAAACGGTTTTTTCCGCAAGTGTCAATTCATTGGATAGCATCCAGCGCTCACGGGTCTCTGATGAAGACCTGAGTGGACCCCAAGGAGACTATACTCTTAAGCAATCGGTCACGAACGACCTGACGATCATAACGCCATACATCATCACTTTCCGCTCTTTTACCCCCGAGCTGGCCCGCGTGATCACTGCTTTTGCAACTTCATCAAACGCCTTCATCATCAAGTCGATCAATGTCCAGCCAGCGGGTGAACAGACCGGCGTGGATCAGCCGCAGCCGGGCATGCCCGAGCCGGGCATGAATCCCTATAATTATCGCCGCGACTTTCCTGGCGGGTATCCTGGAGGTTATCGCCGCGACTTTCCTGGAGGATATCCAGGTGGTATGCAACCCGTTGCCCCGCCGCCGGAGCCGGTTACCGGCCGAGGGGGCTTGCAAACGGTTTTGAAGGAGCAATTGTTGCGGATTACGATTGAAGTTGACCTCGTTAAACTGTTGCCCAAAAGCTAAATGGAATTCATCAAAAGAAATTACGAAAAAATCCTGTTGGGTCTCGTTTTGGCGGGGCTGATTGGCGTTTTGGTGTTCATGTTTTTCTACATTGCCTCGGATACCCAGGCGATGAAGGATCGTTCGGAACAGGTGACTCATCCCAAGGCCAGGCAATTGGACGACTTGGATATGTCGGCGGAAACCAATGCGATTGCGCGGTTACAGGCACCTTATGCTTTGGATTTGGACAAGACGAATAAACTGTTCAACACGATGGAGTGGCAAAAGGCGGCGGATGGCACGTTGATTAAAATCAGCAGCGGCAATGAAGTGGGCCCGAACGCGGCGGTGGTCGTTAATATCCAGCCTTTGTACCTGATACTGACGTTCGACTCAGTCATGACCAATGAGTTTGGAGCGCGTTACCAGGTTTATGTGGCACAGCAGGCGGACAAGAATCCATTTAAACGCAGGAAGCAGCAACATTTCGTTTCCGTCGGTGACAAAATTGAAACGTTCCAGCTTACGGGTGTGAACGGTGACCCGATGGATCCCGATGCACTGGTGGTTAAATTGGCGGATACCGGCCAGATGGAGACCATTCCACGCGGCAAGTCCTTTCAGCGCGTCGATGCCTACTCGGCAGATTTCCGCTATGATCCCGAGAAAAAGGTGTTTAATGGCAAACGGGTTGGTGATAAAATTTCGTTCGGCGGCGGGGATTATGTTGTTGTGGAAATCAACCAAAATGAATTAATTTTATCCGACCAATCGAACCAGAGAAAATACCCTTTGCCATTTACGCCCTGATTGATAAACATTTCATATTAAACCGAGTTGATTCCAGACGAACCTGATTTTTGCCATGATAAAAGCCACAACCCTTTCCCTCGGACTTGCTGCATTGCTGGTTTCGCCCGCTATTGCGCCCGCGCAGACCAACGACAATGCTGTAGCAATGGCCGTCCAGCAGTCAGTGATCAATCAAGCAAACACCATCGTGCTACGCCAGCGGCTGGCGGACGCACAGGCCACCGCCATGCGTGGCGATATTCCCGGAGCCGCCAAGCTTTATCAGGATTGTTTCTCCCTGGCCCAAAATATTGGTTCCGGCATTGACGCGGAGACGGCACAGGCGGTATCGGGCCTTGCTTACACCTCGTTGATTCTCGCGCGTGATGCTCAAAGCCGCGGTGATTTGCGCGGCGCGCAGGTCCGGGTGGATATCGTTTTAAAGGCCGACCCCAAAAATCCCGAGGCGATTGCGTTCAATCGCAAGAACGACCAATTGCTTGACGCCATGAAAGGCAAAATCCCGTCAGCCGCTGTGATGGATCAGGTGCCTCAGATCGTGTCGCAAAAAGTGGATGCGGGCACACTCGTGCAGGACGGGAAGGTTTTTTACGAAATGGGTAAACTTGATGATGCCGAGGCTAAGATGAAAGCTGCCTTGCAGCTCGATGCTGACAACAAGGCGGCGGTCTATTATTTGAATTTGATTGGGGAGGCAAAATATGCACGCAATGCCGCGCAGCACGCACTCGATTCCCGACTGCGGATGGATCAGGTTGAAAAGCAATGGGTTCTGCCGTCCCCGACGGTGCAGATGCCCATGGCCAATCCCTACGCGACAAATTCGTTAACCTATACCGGCCCCGGCCGCCAAATCATAATCGACAAACTTAACCGTATTCGTCTTGACGAGGTGTCGTTTGACGGTTTGCCCTTGAGCGAAGTGCTCCGTCAATTATCCGAGCAATCCAAACTCCGCGACCCGGACCGGAAAGGCGTTAATTTCATGGTCAACCCCAACGCGGACGAATCCGGCCCGCCGGTGGCGGTGACGGGTCAAGTAGGTGGTTTCGGGGGAGATCGCGGCGGTGGTGGTTTTCCTGCTGCTCAACCCGCCGGCGCAATTGACCCGAACACTGGTCTGCCGATTGCAAACGGCAATGCCGGTGGAGGCGGTGGCGAGCCCGTGGACATTAATCAATCGGTCACGGTAAAAATGGATCTCACTGATGTGACCCTCGCGGAAGCATTGGACGCGATTATTCTGATTGCAGATCACCCAGCCGGCCATGCGATCAAATATTCCATTCAAGATTTTGGGGTGGTCTTCTCCGATAAAGGCTCCGAGACACCGCAACTTTTCATGCGGACGTTCAGGGTTGATCCGAACACCTTTTATTCCGGCCTCGATAGCGTAAGTGCGGAGAACTTTGGATCCGTGTCATCATCGAGCAGTGGCGGTTCTGGCGGCGGTGGTGGCGGTGGTGGCGGTGGTGGCGGTGGCGGTGGCGGTAGTGGTAGCCAAAACCAACAAACTGGTGGCGTACTGGGAATAGTGAATGCGGTACCTGGAGCCGGTCAAGCGCGGCAGTCAGGCAGTCAGGGAGGCGGTGGAGGAGGAGGTGGTGGTGGTGGTGGACAAACGGGTGCAAATCCGCTGGATCGGGAGGGTGCGCTCGGTGGGGGTACTGGCGGAGCTGGCGGAGCTGGGTCGGCTGCAGGCGGATTACGCTACGTCACCAAAGTCAATTTGTCGGGCGACGTCAGTCTCGCTGTTCGAAATTTCTTTACCACGCTCGGAGTGAATCTGCAAAACCCGCCTGGCAAATCAGTCTTTTTTAATGATCGCCTGGGTCTGCTTTTCGTCAAGGCCACCGAGGATGATCTGGATACCATTGAACGGGCAATTCAGGCCCTGGACCAAGTAGCCCCGCAGGTGCATATCAAATCGCGTTTTATTGAGGTGCAAGAAACCCACGAAAATGCCCTCGGCTTTCAATGGTATCTTGGACAGTTTAACATTGGGCAGGGCGTCGTCGGGCAAGGCGGCAGCTCGGGTTCACTGACCACGCCAACTTCAGCGGCCAACCCGTTAGGTGTGTTCCCGGGATCCACCGCGGCCAGTGAAGTGGCGGCATCGGCCAATGACCAGCTTGTTACCAAGGGTCTGTCTAACCCCCTCAATGCGCCGACGATCGGTACGATTACCGGCATTTTGACCAACCCGAATTTTCAAGTTGCCTTGCAAGCGCTGGAACAACGAACGGGTGTGGAGGAGCTGGCAGAGCCTGAAGTGACAACCATCAGTGGACGTCAAACCCAGATGAAAGCCACAACGCTCATCTCAGTGGTCACCAGCTTTAGTTTTGAACAAGGCCAATCCACCACCACGACCACGGGCGTGACACCTTAAAAATATAATCTTGAGAAGAGGCTGACATGAAAAAAACAATTTATAATCAATCGGTTTCGAAGCCGACCATATTGGCTACCGCCTTGGCCCTCGGTTTTGCGGCAGTTCCGACATTGCGAGCGCAAGTCAACACGTTTCAACCGGGTGTTTCGGCCATTATCCCCTATACACAACAGGTTGAGGTTGGCCCCATTCTTGACGTGGTTCCATATGTGCTGGCTGACGGCTACACCATTAACCTGACGTTGATTCCGTCGCTGACTGATTTCAACCAATATGACACGCCACCGAATATCGCCAATGTGACCGGCAGTTTGAACGTGGTTCAATTGCCCGTTATTCTGCCGGAATTCAGTGTTCGACAGGTCGTTACGACCGTGAACGTCTGGGACAATCAGACGGTGGTCATCGGAGGATTGATTTCTTCGCAGGTGAATTCCACCTCGGACAAGGTGCCGATTCTAGGTGACATACCTCTGGTGGGCAATTTGTTTCAGAGCAACAGCAAGCAGGAGGTCAAAAAGAACCTCATGATTTTTGTGACCGCGACGATAGTGGACCCGGCAGGCAACCGCGTGCACTCGGATGATGAACTTCCCTTTGCGCAAAGCGGAATTCCACCGCAACCACCTGGAGCCGGGGTGGTTTCGGATAAGATGCATGAAGTTCGTGGGATACCTCAAAGTCAGGATCAGTGAGCCGGTTGCTGATTATTGATGGTCATGCTTACGCTTACCGGGCGTTTCATGCCATCCGCAGTTTGCGTTCACCGGCCGGGGAACCGACGAATGCAATTTATGGTTTTGTGAAGATGTTGGAAAAGATGCGGACCGCCATAGAGCCAACGCATTGTGTGGTCGTTTGGGACGGCGGATTAAGCGCGCAACGGGTGGCAGCCTTGCCGGAATACAAGGCGCAGAGGCCGGAAATGCCGGATGATTTGCGGCCACAATTCGATGGCCTGAGAGATTATCTCAGTGCGGCAGGCGTGGCGGATTATTGCGGTGACGGCATCGAGGCAGATGATTACATCGCCTGCCTGGCACGGCACGGCGCGGACGCCGGCTGGAATGTGGTGATTGCCAGTGCCGACAAAGATTTTATGCAGTTGGTTTCGGATCGGGTGGGTTTGCTGAATCCGAACGACAAGACCGGCGCTATTTGGGGGCGCGAACAGGTACGCACCAAGGCGGGAGTCGAGCCGGAGCAAATCGCCGACTGGCTGGCTTTGATGGGTGACACTGTGGACAATATTCCCGGCGTGCCTGGTGTTGGTCCAAAGACCGCCGCCGGATTGTTGAATGAATTTGGATCGATCGAGGCATTGCTCGGGCGGCTGGCGGAAGTGAAGTCGGAGAAGATTCAGGCCGCTTTGCGCGAGTCGGTGGAAGTGGTCAGGAAAAATTTGGAACTGGTGCGGTTGCATGCCGTGCCGTGCGAATTTGTGCCGGAGAAATTGAAACCGCAGTCGGCGGACAATGAAAAATTGCGCGGTTTGTTCCAGCTGTGGGGGTTTAAGGGCATGCTGGCAGAACTGGGCGGAACGTTGCGAGGGCAACAGGCGGAGTTGATTTAAAATGAATTTGCGAATCTGGAACAGTAACGTGGCCGGCGCAGTTGAAAAAACCGCGGCCGCGCAGATAATTTTTCGACAAAATCGCCGACATGGACTATTGTCAGGGCGTCTCATGATCTCAAGACGTATGCGAGTTCAAAATTTGTTGGCTGGCTTGGTTTTGGCTTCGACGTTGTCAGTGGCTTCCACCTCTTTTTCCCAGACCAACTATTACACGCAGAATGGTTCGCAATACGCCATCATCGGCAGTCTGCCCGGCGATCAGGTTTTGCCCGATGTGGCCATCTCTCCCAACGGGGGGTTTGTGGTCTGGCAGGACAACATCACGGACGGTAGTGGCTGGGGAATCAGCGCCGAGCAGGTGAATAGCACTTTGTCGGGCACATTGAGCAGCTTTCGAGTGAATGTGCAGGGGACAAATGACCAGGAAAACGCCCGGGTGGCACTGTTGAAAAACGGGGGTGCGGCTTTTGTCTGGCAGGGCGGCTTGGAAGGTTACCAGCACATTTATGCCCGCTTCCTTAACGCAAGCAATACGTTCCTGACCGCCACGGATGAATTGGTCAGTGCATATACCAATCATTTTCAAATCAATCCCGCGATTGCCACATTGAACAACTCCAATGTTGTGGTGGTCTGGTCAAGTTTTGATCAAGCCGGCTCCAACAGTTTGCAGGACGTGTATGCCAAGATTCTGTCTCCATCAGGCACGACCATCAGCAATGAATTCTTGGTCAACCAGTTCACCAACTACAACCAGCGCACGCCGACGCTGGCGGCATTAGCCGGCGGTGGTTTTGTGGTCGCTTGGGTTTCGGAGCAGGAACAGATTCCGGCTCCCAATTTGGGCACGAATTCGGCGACTTATTCTTCCACCAGCACGCTCGTGACTCCGAGCGTGGATATTTATGCTCGTCTTTATCAGGCCGGCGGCGCGCCGGTTGGCGACGAGTTTGTTGTGGATACAAATGCCCTCACGTGTGCCAACCCTGATGTGGCCGCGGCATCGGATGGTAGCTTCATGGTGGCATGGAGCGGGTTTAATTCGGCTGCGGTCGCTAATGGATGGGATGTTTATGCCAGGACATTTTCCAACACAGGTATTGGGGGCGTTTCCCAAAGGATCAATACGTACTTGCCCTATGATCAATATGGGCCGCATCTGAGTGCCATCGGCCTGGACTACCTGGCGGTTTGGACGAGCATGGGACAGGACGGATCGCTGCGAGGGGTTTATGGCCAATTCATTCACAATGATGGTTCGCTGGTTGGCAGTGAATTTCGCGTCAATACGACAACCAGCAGCGAACAGATGCAGCCAGTCGTGGCGTCGGATGGCGTAAACCAATTCGTTTCAGTTTGGTCAGGGTTCACTGGAAATCCCTACAGTTTTGATTTGTTTGCGCAACGTTACATCAATGTTGCGGCGGTGCTTGACGCCATGTCAGCACCGTTTGTGTATGCGCCATTCACGTTGAGCAATAATATTTATCAACCGCAATTGGTGGTTTCCTGGCCGTCGCTCCTGGGGATATCGGTTTCTGAATATATGGTTTATGTGGACGGTTCCCCAGTGCCAGCGGGCATTGTTTTGACCAACCAATGGACCATGACGGCGGCGAACGGCTTGACTACCAACAGTACGCATTACTTCCAGGTTGGTTATGTTACGACTGCGGGAGCGCATTCCCCGCTCTCCGCCCCGACCGAGGGCACGACCTGGAGCGGCAGCAGTTGGGGTGGAATTCCGTATGAATGGATGCAGGCGAATTTCGGCGATGACACGAATTCCTGGCCCAAGGCCGATGCGCCGATGGCTGCGGGTGGCCCCACGGTCTACCAGGTTTTCCTGAGTGGCGGGACGACCAATCCGGCCACGTGGCTGCAGCAGACTTTGACCCAAACGCCGCAAGGCTTGTTCCTGAATTGGAATACGCAGCCGGGGGCAACGTACCAAGTGCAGGTCAGCGCCAACCTGACCACTTGGAGCAATTTGGGCGCGCCGCGTTTTGCGACCGGGACGACGGATTCAGTCTATGTCGGAGGCGGCGCGGCCGGTTATTACCGGGTGGTGTTATTGCGCCAGTAAAGAATTATATGCAACAAGTGATGAAGACAATTTTTCTGGCAAGTGTGATGGTGTTCGGGCTGTTGCGGTCAGCTTCAGCGTTTACTCCGGCGGGGCCGGTGGGCGCTCCTGGTGATGTCTGGCAGGTAGCGTCTATTGGCTATGGGCCGCCCTATGACGTTGTGGCGCCAAAAAATGTCGGTGAAGAATATCGCCGGAATACACCGGTGATGTATTGGGCCTGTGATGCCAGCTTCCTGAGTTATTTTGGTCCCAACGGCATGGCACAGGTGGCAAGTGCGTTTGACGTCATGAACAATGTGTTCACCAATAATCCCACCGGAATGACCAACGGGCTGGATGGCTACAGCTCCAACCTGTCGGAATTCCAGTATACCACACGACATATTAATTACCAGGCGCAGGCCTTGGGCATCTATGATTTAAAAACAGCCACGCTGAACTATTTGGTCCGGCAAATGGGGCTGGCCGATCCGGTGGAATACTCTTGGACGTTACATGATCGGTCTGGTCCGGCACCAGGCGCCACCTGTCCTGCGGGCATGGAATATACCGTGATACAGAGGAATTTTGACACCGGCGGAGCCGCCGTGGCGGGGAGTCAGTCGGTTTTGAGCTTGTACTCTCCTTATGTGAACGATGTGCTTTATAACTACTATATTGAGGAAGATTGTCCGGCTCTACAGCAAGCCGTCACGGTCCCGTTTGCGGTGGATCCTGATCCCAATAATAATAGTTACTCTGCAATAGCCTCGCAGTTTTATAGATTTGGTTGGGGGGAATATGTCACCGGACTTTCCCGTGATGACGTGATGGGGTTGCGCTATTTGCTTTCGGATAAAACCATCAATTTGGAGTCTCCGGTTACAGGAAGTTTGCTGACCACCGGGACGACAAACCTGGCTTCAGAGATTCCTTTCCCACCCAACACCACCTCCAACAATATTAATGGCTACGGCACGCTAAATCTGGGTACGCTCCTGAGTGCGTCGGTTACCAATGATCCGGTGACCTTGGAAACTTTATTTCCCGGTGTGATTGTGGGGAGCACCATCACGAATCTGGCCTATGTTACAAATTTTACCATTGTCGCCTATTTCACCAATTATATCGGTTCAGCCGCCGGGAGCCCGCCGACGCTGGTGATTGCCACCAATGCCACTCT
>JBEKMT010000042.1:0-28053 GCA_050008355.1 Verrucomicrobiota bacterium | reverse complement strand
GTTTCATTCTCCTCGTGCTGTTGGCAACGGATCTTGGACGCGCCAATCTTCCTTGGATTGTCATTTGGAATTACGAGGACAAATATGCGAGCAACCCCATTGTCGACTTGCTTCGGGACAAGCCTTATGAGCACCGCGTGGCGCTGGCGCCGGTAAGCCTGCCACCGAATCTGGCCTCGCTTCGCCAGGTTTATCGCATCGGGTGGCTGCAACATCAATTCCCCTTCTACAACGTGCAGTCTTTCGATGTCGTGGATATGCCGCGCATGCCGGTGGACTTCGGCGCCTTTCTGGCCCAGCAGACAAATTCCATACAGCACCAGGTTCGTGCGTGGCAACTCACCAACACCCGATACGTCCTGGGTCCGGCGAATTTTGCCACGTTAATGGATGAGCAGAATTTTCTTCCGCCGTCTTCGCTGCAAACCGTTGAACGTTTTGAAATTCTCCACAAACCGGGGGTCATTGTGGCCAATTCCACGGACCAATTGACTGCCTACGCCGAGGATGACGGTCATTTTGCGCTTTTTGAATACGGCGACGCCCTGCCCCGGGCGAAACTTTATTCCCATTGGCAGGTCAATTCCAACAACGCAGCAGTGCTGGACGAAATCTTCAGCCCGGAATTCAACCCGCAGACCAACGTAGTGGTTGCCGAAGAGTTGCCTACGAATTCCGCAGTCGGTCCAACCGCCGCCTCGATCAACGGAGCCTCCAGCGCAGTTGATTTTGTCAGTTACGCCCCGAAGGACATTGTGCTCAAGGCAACTGCTTCCGCCACCTCCGTTTTATTATTGAATGACCATTTCGAACCGAATTGGAAAGTCTTTGTCGATGGCAGCCCTGCAACATTGCTGCGCTGCAATTTTTTGATGCGCGGGGTTTATCTGTTGCCTGGGACGCACGCGGTTGAATTCAAGTTTCTGCCGAAAGTCGACCTGCTTTATGTCAGCGCCTCAGCTGTGGTCCTTGCGCTATTGGGGCTTGGAATTCTCCTGATTTCCATTTATAAGAATCGCGTACCTGTTCCGCTACCAGTGAAGCCGCCGCCCTCTCGAGTCGAAATCAAGGCTGCCAAAACGGAGCAAAAGAAGAAAGCGAACCAGGCCGGAGATCGCAAAAACAAAAAGAAATAGCTGGCGGTTCGGAATCATACCGCCGATCAAGTCTGTCATGTCGCATGTTGTGAAAGTTTTCTGGCTCTTTGGACGTTCCGCGGCGGGCAAAACGACGCTGGCCAAGCGGCTGCACCAGAAATTAAAGGACCGAAATATTCCCGTTTTCTATTTGGATGGCGATGAGATGCGCTCCGGGTTGAACGCCGACCTCGGATTCAACGACGAGGCGCGGTTGGAAAACCATCGGCGTATTGCCGAAATCGCGCATCTGGCGGCTAACCAGGGCTTCAACCTGGTGGTCTCCACCATGGCCGCACAACAAAACCATCGGGACGTCGTCCAAAAAATTCTTGGCGCGAAGCTCGTCTGGCTTTATGTCCATGCACCGCTCGAAGAATGCATCCGGCGCGATCCCAAGGGCCTTTATCGGAAGGCCAAGGCGGGACAAGTGAAGCAGTTGTTGGATTATCCGTTCGACAAACCTCGGCCGCATGAGCAGGAAAATTACATTGATACCGTTGCCGTGAACGTCGAGGATTGCTGCCAATCCATTCTTGAAGTCGTAAACCGGCACTTGAGCGATTTTCTGATCTGAGTTGGTGCAACGGGGTGTCAGCCGGAGGAATTGCTTTGCCTTGCACAATTCTGCACTGCTTCCTGCACTAAACTTTCGTCGAACGGATGAAATGGGCAATCTCCAGGTATTTGCGGTTCGCCAGATGGCCGGCGGATCATGGCTTGCCATCAGAAAGCAATAGAACGCCGTGACGAACAGGTGAACCGGCCGGAAGGACCAATTCATAAATCCGATGCCGAACCGGCGGCCAATACTTCCCTGCTCGAGTGCACTTACCAGATGAGCGGGGAAATTTTGCGAAGGGAATAGTAAGGCGGCTCTGCGTTAAAAAGCGGCAGCGGCAACGTCAGCCAGACTTTCGTCAGTACTGATCGGCAATGGAGTCAAATTATGAAATGATGCCGCACGGAAATTTTTCCGGATGACAGCGGCGGTTCAGAGTTTTATCGTATTCCAGTTTCACTTTAATCATGAATTATCTCAAAGCGCTAACGGCCATCATTGTGTTGGCTGGTCTTAGCTTCAACGCCAGATCCATGGAGGCTGATCAATTCCAAAACATATTGCGTTCGCCAGATTCCATCCTGATCACCACGGACCAAGGTTCATATGAGCTTCAAAAAGCCGGCCAAAGCCAATGGCAGGCGGCAACGATGGAGGTAAGATCCGAGGTGAAGCGTGATGGACTTCATATTCAACTTCTTGCCCCGGACGCGGCTGTAAAAAGCCTCCGACTGCGCTGGCAGGCGAACTTGGCACCGGATTGGAAATACCTGGGGGACGCGTGGGAGCGCGCTTATGGCGATTTGGAATGGAAACCGTTGGACGCAAGTCGTGTGCTGCCATGGTATTTTCTCGCGAGTAATGGAAAATGGACCGATGGTTATGGTGTTAAGACCGGGCCATCCGCATTGTGTCATTGGACCGCTGACTCGAACAATATAACGCTTTTTGCCGATGTCCGTTGCGGTGGTTCGGGCGTCCAGCTCGGGGGGCGAATGCTGGAAGTGTGCACGGTCGTCGCTCGCCGGGGACAGACGAACGAAACCCCGTTTGCCGCAGCTCAGGGATTATGCAAGCTGATGAATCCAAAACCTCGCCTGCCAAAGCAGCCCGTTTACGGTTTCAACGATTGGTATTGCACGTACGGTGGTGATTCGGCTGACTCATTTTTGAAAGATACCGAGTTAATTTCAGCGCTTGCCTCCTCCAAAGAAAATCGCCCTTTCGCAGTAGTCGATGATGGCTGGGAATTGGATAACACCCTTGGCAATCCGTGGAGTGCGATGAACCCCGCGTTCAGCACGACACTCACGATGCCGGGGTTTGCGAAATCCATCCGGGCTTTGGGCGCGCGTCCTGGCTTGTGGTACCGTCCGCTGCTGGCAAGCGTCGGGCAGCCGTCAAACTGGCGACTGGCACGCGATACCAATTCGCTGGATCCAAGCGTTCCGGCCGTCCGTGCTTATCTGAAGGAGACGGTCCGGCAGTTTCATGAATGGGGGTTTCAACTGATCAAGCATGACTTCACAACTTATGATTTGACGGGGAATTGGGGGTTTCAAATGGGTGATTCCATGACACCGGATGGCTGGGCGTTTGCCGATCGCTCGCGAACGACAGCTGAAATCATCCGCAATCTATATCAGGATATTCGCGATGCGGCGGGGAGCGACACTCTGATCCTCGGATGCAACACGATTGGACATTTGTCGGCCGGAATTTTTGAGTTGCAACGCGTCGGCGATGACACGAGCGGACGGGAATGGGAGCGCACCCGAAGAATGGGAGTCAACAGTCTTGCGTTTCGTTTGCCGCAACAAAACACATTTTTTGACATCGACGCGGACTGCGTCGGGCAAGTGAACACCCATTCTATTCCCTGGGCCAAGAATTCGCAATGGCTCGACCTTCTGGCTCAGAGCGGCACTGCTGTCTTTGTATCCTTTGCCCAGGATCAAATCACCCCGGAACAACGCGAAGCCCTGGCTCGCGCGTTGGATCGGACCAGTGCTCCCCAGACACCGGCCGAGCCCCTCAATTGGATGGATTCCCGCACTCCGACGGAATGGCATTTGAATGGAGCAGACCATTCATTCTCATGGTAGGCAAAGTTTAGGCGGTAAAGGAAAGAAAGTGACCGGAATGGCGTGCAATGCCGGTTGCGGGATTTGCTGGATGGTTCGGCAAGCGCGCGCCCCTACTGAAAGTGATTTCCTAAAAATCGAAGTTAGCTGAAAGACGGTGAATGAAGGACTTCGCTGGCAGGGTCCAGGTGGCTCGATGGATTCGGGACTGATTTAATCTCCTGGAGGAATGCCGGCTCAAGAAAACTGCCGTTGGGGATCAGCGACCACACCGTCAATGATCCAGCTTTGCGTTTGCCGGGATCGGCTAAAAATCATTTGCTTAAATGACTTAAAAACGGTGAAGTGATCAGCACTCAAAGTTCCCGGCACATTATGAAACCCTTAATTGGCTTATTTTTGCTGATGCTATTCATGGTGCAAACCGCACTCACCCAAGCCACAGCGGTGATATCCCCTCCCCCGAGGGACGTTTCAACCAATCAGGATTATTGGGCGGTTGAGGATGCCAAGGCACGTGAACAGTTGCCGCTTTACTTGACGATCCCAGCAGCAACGCCGGATGAGTTGACTCCCGCAAACGGCTACCCCGAACGCAAAACTTTTATGACCTGGCATCGTTCGCATGGAGATAATGGGGGCATGGGATACTCGGCGCTGGACCAGATCAACCGCCAGAATGTGACCAACTTGCAAGTTGCCTGGATTTATCATTCCAAGGATGGCAGCAATGCGATTGAGTGCAACCCGATCATCGTGGGCGAGGTCATGATTGTCCCCACGCCGGGGAAATTCATCGTTGGCGTCGATGCTGAAAATGGCCGGGAACTGTGGCGTTTCAAACCGGAAGGCGACGCCCGTCCGGCATTTCGCGGCTTGATCTACTGGCCGGGCGGCCTGTTTGCCGGCGAGCGCGTCCTGTTTTGTGCGGGGCAATACTTATACGCGATCAATCCAAAGAACGGCCGGTTACTCGACCGTTTTGGCGACGACGGACGGGTGGCTTTGCCGGGCCGGGCGCAAGGGGAATTTGGCGCCGCCACGGCCGGGCCGGCCATATTTAAGCAGATCATTGTTGTGCCCGGCTTTGAGAAGGATGTTTGGGGGTTCGATGTTGTGTCGGGAAAACAGCTCTGGACGTTTCATACCGTGCCGCACCCTGGCGAATTTGGTTACGACACCTGGGATCGCACAGAAAGCTACGCCGCCAATGATTGGACGGGCATGGCGATGGATGAGGTGCGCGGTATCGCTTATATCTCCACGGCGGGGGCGAAGCCGAATTTTATCGGGGTTGGGCACCGTGGCGACAACCTTTTTGGCAATTGCCTGATCGCCCTGGATGCGCGAACCGGCAAACGCCTTTGGCATTTCCAAGAAATCCCCCATGACATCTGGGACCGTGACATTTCCGCTCCGCCCAGCCTCGCCACGATCACTCGTGACGGCAAACGGGTGGATGTTGTGGCCGTAGAAACGAAGAACGGTGACACCTTGCTCCTGGACCGGGTGACGGGCAAACTGATTTTTCCGTTTCGAATGCGCCGGGCGCCAACGAGTGATTTGCCCGGCGAGGTAACCGCACCTTACCAGCCTGACCCGGAGTTGCCGCAGCGATTTGCAAAAATGGAGTTCACGGTCGACGACCTGACGGACCGGACCCCGGAAGCTGCGGCATTCGTTGCGAACCGCTTCAAGAGCGTCACGACTGGATTCTTCCGGCCTGCCAGCCTTGGTCATCCGAACCTGTATTTCGGAATGGATGGCGGCGCTGAATGGTCGGGCGCTTGTGTTGACCCGGGAACCGGACGACTTTATGTCAGTGCGAATCATGTCGGATGGCTGATTTCGGTTTTTCGAGATGATGATCCGCCGGACGATCCGTCTCTGCCGAAGACATCCGGCCGAAAAGTGTATGAAGCGGCCTGCGTGCAATGCCACGGATCAGACCGGCTCGGCATCGGCGTGGCACCGCCGTTACGCGGCTTGCGTTTCCGGCTTTCTGACCAGGATGTGGTCAAACAGGTGAGGACAGGAAAAAACGGCATGCCGGCATTTTCCAATGTCAGCTTGAGTGACTCGAATCTTCAGTCGCTCATAGATTACCTGATGCTGCGTGATCGCCCCTCCGCTGCTTCCGCGGCAAAGTCTGAACGTCCGCAGTACAGTTTCACGGGTTATCCAAGGTTCCTCGATAATGAAGGGTATCCGGCCAACAAGCCGCCGTGGGGCACCTTGAACTGTATTGATCTGAATAGCGGCAAACTTGTCTGGACAGTGCCACTGGGCGAATATCCCGAACTCGCAGCGCAAGGTTACCCCAAAACCGGAACAGAAAACTATGGCGGAGCCATTGCCACCGCTGGCGGCCTGTTGTTTTGTTCGGGAACTCGCGACGCAAAAATCCGCGCGTTCGACAAGGATACCGGAGCGGAGCTGTGGTCAGGTAAACTGCCGTGGGTGGGCATTGCGCCGCCGGCAACTTACGAAGTGAACGGCCGTCAATATGTGGTCATCACTTCGACCGGCAACAAATTAGGCAAGCCGAGTGAGTATGGTGATGCTTATGTGGCATTTGCGTTGCCCGAGCCTCGTGGGGAATGAATTTCATGTCCGCGCGGCTAAATGACAAAGGCCCGGGGAGCACGAATTTTCCGCAAATGTTCACTTTAAGTTGCAAAGACTTACGATTCGGAAGCAAAAAACCAGCACACAAACTGTTATTAATGGGGCTCTTAATGGAAATTCTCGTGCGGGGAATGCACAGTTAAAATTGCAATCGGCGAAGAGGCGGTTATTGTGTTTTCCATGCCGATTAATGTTGAAAAGAAGCGGCTGGAAGAAACCAAGGCCGGCACGAAGCCGTGGAAATTTTTTGGCCCGTACCTGGCGGAACGGCAGTGGGGTACGGTGCGTGAGGATTATTCGCCCAATGGCACGGCCTGGGAGTACTTTCCGCACGAGCATTCCCGCAGCCGGGCCTATCGATGGGGTGAGGATGGCATCGCCGGTTTTAGCGACGGCTTGCAGCGGCTCTGCCTTGGGCTGGCGCTTTGGAACGGCAAAGACCCGATTTTGAAGGAGCGGTTGTTCGGCCTTACCAACGCGCAGGGCAACCATGGCGAGGACGTCAAAGAGATTTATTATTACCTCGACGCGACGCCGACGCATTCGTACCTGAAGATGCTGTATAAATACCCGCAGGCAGAATTTCCCTACGCGCGGTTGATCGAAGAAAACGCGAAGCGTGGGAGAGAAGAGTCGGAGTTTGAATTGATGGACACGGGGATTTTCGACGACAACCGCTATTTCGACGTGTTTGTGGAATACGCGAAGGCGTCACCGGACGACATTCTGATGCGGGTGACGATCCACAATCGCGGACCGGAGACCGCCCCGATTCATGTGCTGCCGCACCTGTGGTTCCGCAACACCTGGTCCTGGGAGGAACACCATTCGAAGCCCAGTCTGCGGGCGGTGCGCGGCGGTTCGGCCGTTGTGGTGCAGGATGAAGACCTCGGCATTTTTGAATTTTATCCCGGGGCCGCTGACGGAGACAAGGCATTGCCGGAACTGTTGTTCTGTGAGAACGATACGAACGCCAGGAAAGTATTCAACCGCGAAAGCAGCCCGGGATTTTTCAAGGATGCATTTCATGAATTTATAGTGGGAGGCAAATCCGAGACGGTGAACCCGAAGCGTACGGGGACAAAAATGTGCGCACATTATCAATTGGCGATTCCCGCCGGCGGCTCGCATCAAATCTGTTTACGACTTGCGCGCAAGACCAGCGGGAAACCGTTTGAAGATTTTGACGATGTGTTCTCCCAGCGCATCGCGGAGGCGGATTTGTTTTATTCCGAACTGCAAACCGGTTTGGAGGATGCGGATTTGCACACCATCCAGCGGCAGGCGCTTGCGGGGATGATCTGGTCGAAACAGTTTTATCATTTCAACGTGAGGAAATGGTTGAACGGGGATCCCCTTCAGCCACCGCCACCGCCGGAACGCAAGAAGGCGCGCAATTACGAATGGGCGCACCTGAATAATTCGGACATCATTTCGATGCCGGACAAATGGGAATACCCGTGGTATGCGTCGTGGGACCTGGCGTTTCACTGCATTCCCCTGGCGATCGTGGACGCGGAATTTGCCAAGCGCCAGCTCGACCTGCTGACGCGGGAATGGTTCATGCATCCGAACGGGCAATTGCCGGCGTACGAGTGGGCGTTCGGGGACGTGAACCCGCCGGTCCATGCATGGTCGACGTGGCGCGTGTTCCAGATCGACCGCCGGGTACGTCGCGAAACGAATCCAGAGGACAAAGGCGACCTGGAATTTCTAGAGCGGGTATTTCACAAGTTGCTGCTAAATTTCACCTGGTGGGTAAACCGAAAGGACGCCCAGGGGCGGAACATTTTCCAGGGCGGTTTTCTCGGCCTGGACAATATCGGGGTGTTTGACCGCAGTTCCCCCCTGCCGACCGGCGGTTTCATCAACCAGGCCGACGGCACGAGCTGGATGGCAATGTTTTGCGTCAATCTTTTGCGCATCGCGCTCGAACTGGCCCAGCAAAACAAAGTGTACGAGGATATCGCCACGAAATTTCTGGAGCATTTTCTGAGCATCGCCGCCGCCATCAACGGAGTCAGCGACGGCCGCGGGGAGATGCCCGAAGAGGGTCTCGCCCTGTGGGACATTACGGATGAATTTTATTACGATGAACTTTGCCTTCCCGATGGCAAAAAAATCCCGCTCAAAGTGCGTTCATTGGTCGGTCTTGTTCCCCTGTTTGCGGTTGAGACGCTGGAACCGGAAATGCTGAAAAGCCTGCCGAATTTTTCCGCGCGCCTGGAATGGTTTCTGAAGCACCGTCCTGACATGGCCAGCCTCGTTTCGCGGTGGCAGGACGCCGGCGCGGGTGAACGCCATTTGCTTTCCTTGCTGCGCGGCCACCGCATGAAATGCCTGCTCCGCCGCGCGCTGGATGAATCGGAGTTTTTGAGCGACCACGGTGTGCGCGCCCTTTCGAAAATACACGAAAATCAGCCGTACCGGCTCGATTGCGGCGGCACCATCCACGAGGTGAAATACTGGCCGGCAGAATCGCAGGGGGGCCTGTTCGGCGGCAATTCCAACTGGCGCGGCCCAGTCTGGCTACCGATGAATTTTCTCATCATCGAATCGCTACAGAAATTTCATCATTATTACGGGGACGATTTCAAAATCGAATGCCCGACCGGCTCGGGGAAGTTCCTCACCCTCAATGAAGTTGCGAATGAATTATCGCGGCGGCTTGTCAAATTATTTCAAGTTGGGGCCGACGGTCAGCGACCGGTTCTCAAGTACCATCCGAAGCTCGCGACCGACCCCCACTTCAAAGACTACATTCTGTTCCACGAATATTTCCACGGCGACACCGGCCGCGGTGTCGGGGCCTCGCACCAAACCGGATGGACCGGCCTGGTGGCGAAACTGATTCTGCCGCGGGCGGTGAGTGCAGCTTGAAACTTATTCCTGAACGAATTTGATCACTCGAGATTTCTCAGAACGCTTGCGCTTGTTGTCGTCCAGTTCCTTTTTGCGCAGGCGCAGATGTTTCGGGGTCGCCTCGACATATTCGTCCACGTCGATGTATTCCAGCGCACGCTCCAGGCTTAATTTCATGGGTGGCCCGAGCTGGATGCCTTTGCCATCGCCCTGCGAACGCATGTTCGTCAGTCGCTTTTCTTTCACAGGATTGACAGGGATGTCATTCTCCCGGGAATTCTCACCGACGATCATGCCGATGTAGACGTTTTCGCCGGGCTCGATCATCAAGCGGCCGCGTTCCTGGACCATGTTGAGCGCATAGGAGGTTGCCTCACCTGAGTCCATGGAGACGAGCGAGCCGTTCTTGCGGGCGGCAATCTCGCCGCGATCCGTGCCGTATTCATGAAATAAATGGCTCATCACGCCCATGCCCTTGGTCATGTTGACCAGGTCGGTTTCGAAACCAATCAATCCGCGCATCGGCACCAGGGCTTCGACAGAAACCAGGTTGAGGACGTGGTTCATATTGGTGATTTGCGCTTTGCGGCCGGAAAGGTTTTCCATGACTGAGCCCAGGTTTTCGCTGGGAATTTCAACGAACAACTTTTCGATCGGTTCCAAGGGATTACCCTCCGGGTCCTTTTTCCAGAGAACTTCCGGGCGGGAAACCAGGACCTCGTGGCCTTCGCGTCGCATTTGCTCGACGAGAATCGCAATTTGCATTTCGCCGCGTCCGCTGACGGCGAAAATTTTCGGGTCGCTGGTTTGCGCCACGCGCAACGCCACGTTGGTGCGGATTTCCTTCAGCAACCGGTCCCAAATGTGGCGGGCAGTGACGAGTTTGCCATCCTGACCGGCGAGCGGTCCGTCGTTCACGGCAAACTCCATCTGGATTGTCGGGGGATCGATCGGGATGTAAGGCAGGGCCGTACGCGCTTCGCTGTCACAAATTGTTTCCCCGATGAACACATCCTCAAAACCGGCCAGGCCGACAATGTCTCCGGCGTGCGCCTCCTGAATCTCGATGCGCTTCATGCCTTCGAAATGATAAATTGCGGTGATCTTGTTTTTCGTGATCTTGCCGTGGCCGTGACGGCAAATGGCAGGATCACCGAGTTTCACTTTACCTTCGACGATTTTACCAAAGGCGATTCGTCCGACGTAATCGTTGTAATCCAGATTGGCAACGAGTACCTGGAAGCCGTCGCCGGCCTTGGCGCGCGGCGGCGGGATGTATTTTACGATGGCGTCGAAGAGCGGCTCCATCGAGTCGCTGGCCTGATTCAAATCCAGTTTGGCATAGCCGGCCTTGGCCGAACAATAAATGAACGGGAAATCCAGTTGCTCATCGGTGGCGTTGAGCGACATGAACAATTCAAACACCTCATCGAGAACCTTCTTGGGATTCGCGTTCTCGCGGTCGATTTTATTGATGACAACAATCGGCTTGGCGCCCGCTTCGAGCGCCTTGCGCAAGACGAAGCGGGTCTGCGCCTGGGGACCTTCCGCGGAGTCCACGACCAGCAATACGCCGTCAATCATGTTCATGATGCGCTCGACTTCGCCGCCGAAGTCCGCGTGGCCGGGAGTGTCCACGATGTTGATGTGGTAATCCTTGTATTTGAAGGCGGCATTTTTGGCGCGAATGGTGATGCCCTTCTCCTTTTCCAAATCCATCGAATCCATCAGGCGTTCTACCTGCGACTCGTGCTGGTTGGCGCGGAACGTGCCGGATTGCTTCAGGAGACAGTCCACAAGGGTCGTCTTTCCGTGGTCAACGTGCGCGATAATGGCGATATTGCGAATGTGCTGCATAAATTCAAAAATAGTCAGATAGTCTGCCTTTTTAACGGAAAAGGTCAAGCTGCGCGTGGCAATAAAATGAACAGTCTCCGTTTTGTCACAAAGCAATTCAGGATCCCGATGGACGAATTTTCGGGCGGTTGTTAAGTTTGGGCCCATCAAATCCATGTCGAAACGAATTATGACGGCTTTACACCGGTTAGCCTGCCTGTTCATCGCAGTTCCCGCCATGGGCTTGACCGGTCGGGCGCAGGCCGATGCCGAGCCCGATCATCCGGCCATTCGTCTGGCGGTAGTGGGCGCGAGCATTGCAGCGGGTTACGGCACGCCCGATCACGAGCGAGATTCCTATCCGTCCCAATTGCGGCGGATGCTGGGATTGGGGTGGACAGTCCGGAACTTTGGTGTCAGCGGAACGACACTGATCCACAACGGCGATTCTCCCTATGTAAAAACCAAGGCATACCAGGAGGCGCTGGCATTCCAACCGGACGTTCTCATCATTGACCTCGGCGGCAACGACAGCAAGCCGTTCAACTACGAGGCGCATCCGAACGATTTCATTCCTGATTATGGAGCGATGGTTGCGGCGTTCCGGCGGGCGAACCCGAAGGTCAGGATTTATGCAGCGTACCCGGTACCGGCATTTCCTGACAACTACGGGATCCGTGACAGCGTGATCGTATCCAAAATCATTCCGGCCACATTGCAGGCGGCATCGGAAGCGCGCATTCCAGTCATCGACCTGCACACGGCACTGGCCGACCGGGGCGCGGATTTTCCCGACCATGTTCATCCGGATGAGGCTGGTGCAAAAGCGATGGCGGAAGTCATACTCACGGCTTTGCGGAAGGACTATCCGGTTTCACGCAATTTCGCGCCTCAGGCTCCGCAAAGGCATTTACCAGGACTGGAGGGTATCAACGTGTGGAAGGACATTGAATACGCGAATGTGGATGGTCATTCGCTCAAACTGGATCTTTACGTTCCCGCAAACGTTCCGGCGCCGGTTCCGCTGATCGTGGACGTTCATGGTGGCGGCTGGATGTCGCTCGACAAAAACGAAATGATTGCGCGGGGAATGATCCAGCACGGATTTGCCGTGGCGAGCATTGATTATCGCTTGAGCGAGGTGGCAATTTTCCCGGCGCAAATTTATGACTGCAAAGCGGCAGTTCGCTGGTTGCGAGCCCATGCCGGCGAATACGGATATAACCCGGACAAAATTGGCGCGTGGGGCGATTCGGCAGGCGGACATCTGGTGTCGTTGCTTGGTCTGACGGCGGATCATCCCGAACTTGAAGGCAGCGAAGGCAACCCCAACATTTCAAGCCGGGTGCAGGCAGTATGCGATTTCTATGGTCCATCCGACCTGTGGACGACGGACCATCATCTGGCAGATGCTGTGGCGAACAACGCGGTGCCGAGATTACTCGGCGGTTTGATCGAGCACAACCTGGACAAAGCGCGGCGGGCCAGCCCGCTCTTCTATGTGAGTTCCAATGCCTGTCCATTCCTGATCGAGCACGGTGACCACGACCCGTTGGTTCCTCTGGAACAGAGCATTGCCCTGAACGCGGCATTGCTAAACGCGGGAGTGCCTTCGCAGCTTTATGTCGTCAAAGGCGGCGGTCATGGGTTCGGTGAACCGCATGCCTATGAGCTGGTGTTGGCGTTCTTTAATCAATATCTAAAGTAAACGGAGTTCGGAGGAACAGAGTTCCAACCACTGAGTGGCCAGCGACACGATTCAGTTTTCAAAGATCAGCATCACGTAGGCGGCGAAGAGGAGTATATGCACGGTTCCTTGAAGGATATTGGTTCGTCCGCTGGCGAAAGTGACGACACTGACCACGAGCGTCAGGGGAAGCAGGATCAGATCGGTGTGTTCCAGGCCCAGGACAATCTTTTTGCCGGTCAAATGGCTGATGACCAGCATGGAGGGAACGGTCAGGCCGATGGTGGCGAGCACCGAGCCGAGGGAGATATTGACGGAACGTTGCACATGATTTGCGGCGGCGGCGCGCACCGCACTGATGGCTTCAGGGGTCGCCACCAGGGCAGCAATCAGCAAACCGCCCAATGCCGCAGGCGCGTGCATAACATCCTCCATTTGGTCAATGGGCGGTCCCAGTTGCTCAGCCAGATAGGCCACCGGCAGCATGTAAGCGATGAGCAAGGCGACATGTGCCATCAACGGTCGCGAGGAGCTTTGCAAGGGATCATGCAGGGCCTTTTCTTCGTCGAACATGAAGTAAGCGCGATGGCGGCTGGTCTGGATCGCGAGAAAAGTGCCGTATAATCCAATCGACATGACAGCCAGAAACGTTTCCTGCGTGTTGGAAAGGGTCGGTCCCCGCGTGGTCAATGTGAAGTTGGGCAGAACCAGAGACAACACGGCGAGTGGAATGATGACGCTCAGATAGGTGTTGGCGCTTTGAAAATTGTAGTGTTGTTCGCGATGCCGGCAGCCGCCGATGAGCAATGACAGTCCCACCATGCCATTGAGCACGATCATCACGACGCCAAAGAGTGTGTCCCGGGCGAGCGTGGGATTGCTCGAGCCATGGAGCATGGTTGCGGAAATACTGATGACCTCGATGGCCGTCACAGCGATCGTGAGGATAAGAGTTCCATACGGCTCGCCCAGACGGAGCGCCAGATGGTCGGCGTGCCGGACCACGCAAAAGATGGAGCCCAAAATCGCCCCAAAGAGCCAAACAAAAATCGCGGTGAGCCAGAATGGGTTGGACAGCAAGTCCACCAATGAATTTCCGTGGCAGAAAAAAACCAGACTGCTCACGACGCTGATACCAAGGAACCTTTCTTCACGAAGTATGGCGGGCAATTTGTCAGCTTTCATGTTGTTTATGGCGTCCAACCCCCGGCATCAAGTTGTCCGCCTTCACTTCAGTGCAAAAACTTTACACCAGCTTTTTCAGCTTGGGGTCAGCGGCGAGTTTCTTGACCAACTCCTTGATTTTTTGCGCCTGAGATTTGTGGGCCAGCAAGACGGCGTCGTCCGTCTGCACCAGGATGGCGTCGCGCAAACCGACCACGGCGATGGGGGTCCGGTTTTTTGTGCGCGCGTCGAAAATGATGTTGCGCGCCGCGTCGACGTGGATGAAATCCGCGACGGCGGCGTTGCCTTCGGGATCCTGCTGGAGGTGCCGGGCAAGGGCCGGCCATGCTCCGAGGTCGTCCCATTCAAAGGCGCCGTCGGCGACGATGACGTTCTGCGCCTTCTCCATCAACGCATAGTCGATCGAGATGCGTTTTACATCGGGATATTCCTTGGCGAGAACTTTCGCGAGTTTGGCAGGGTTGCCTGCGACCTTGAACCAACGCTGGCAGGCGGCAAACATTTCCGGCTGATGCTGCTCCAAACCGTTGGTCACAGTGATGAAACTCCAGACAAACATCCCGGCGTTCCAGCGATACTGACCGCTGTTGACGTATTCCAAAGCGTGCTGGAAATCGGGTTTCTCGACAAATTTTTCGGCCTTGAAGAAGGCGGTTTTGGTCTTCTTCGCGCCGGAGGGCGCGGGTAATTCCGCACCGGTGTGGATGTAACCGTAGCCCGTCGCCGGTTCATTTGGCTTGATGCCGATGGTCACGATCGCCTGGCCTTGAGCGGCGACATCAAAGGCGTCACCCAAAACCTGCTGGAACTTTTTGGCGTCGGGAATGACATGATCCGCCGGCAGGACGGCCATAACACCAGTGGTAGAGCGGGCCCCAACCAGCGCCGCGCCGAGGGTGACGGCGGCGCAAGTATCGCGGCCCATCGGTTCGGCCACGAGGTTGTCCTTGGGAATTTTCGGAAGCTGTTTGCGGACTTCCGGCAACTGTGCGGTGTTGGTGATGACGAAAATGTTCCTAGCCGGGACGATAGGCAGCACGCGCTCGACCGCCTCCTGCAAAAACGATTTTTTGCCCAGGATGGAAAGCAATTGCTTGGGTGTCTTTTCACGGCTCAACGGCCAGAACCGTTCGCCGCGTCCGCCGGCCATGATGATGACAAAGCGGTCTTTGATATCAGGTTTAGTTTTCATTTTTATTGCCACAGACTAAATGGATTTCACCGCATCATTCAGCGACTGGACAAAGGCGCCGACTTTGGCGACGAGGTCCGGCGATTTTCCGTGTTCGGCGATTTGATTCACGATGGCGCTGCCGACGACGACGGCATCGGCGTTTTGCGCGACCAGCTTTGCCTGCTCCGGGTTTGAGACCCCGAAGCCAACGGCCACCGGGAGATGGGTGTGCGCGCGGATTTTGGCGACTTGCGAGGCAAGATTGGTGGCGACCTGCGATTGCATGCCGGTGACGCCTTCGCGCGAGATGTAGTAGATGAACCCGGTGCCGCGCTTGACGATGAGTTCCATGCGGTCTTCCGGAGTGGTCGGGGCCACGAGATAAATATGGCACAGGCCGGCTTTTTTCATCAGGGCCTCGTAGTTGTCCGATTCTTCCGGCGGCAAATCGAGGACGAGCAAACCGTCCACGCCGGCGCGGGCGGTGTTGGTGATGAATTTTTCAAGGCCGACCTTGTGAATGAGGTTGAAATAAATGTAGAGGACAATCGGAACCTGTGAGTCGCGGCGGATGGCGGTGACGGTCTCCAGGACGCGCGCGGGCGTGGTTCCGGAGTCCAGGCCGCGTTGCGCGGCGAGTTGATTCACAAGGCCGTCGGCCAGCGGATCACTAAATGGCACGCCAAGCTCCACAACGGCCACTCCAGCCCGGTCGAAGGCGAGGGACAGTTCGCGAGTGGCATCGAGATGGGGATCGCCCGCGCCGATATAAACGACGAGGCCCTTTTTCCCCTCACGCTTGAGCGCGGCGAACTTTTCGACAATACGGTTCATGTGCGCGAAAGTTTCCCGCTTCAACTGTGAAGTATCAAGCGCAAGTTTCGGAGAGGCGCGGTTCAACGGGCACGGCGGAAATTTTCCGGCTCAATGGCCGCCAGAATTTCGCAGACTTCGCGCAAGATCTCGGTTTTGCCGAGGGCCCGTGCGGCAGCGGCCTTATACAGATAGGCCTCGATGAGGTGCGGATCGAGGGCGATGGCGCGGTCGGCGCAAGTGATGGCTTTCTCCTGCTGTCCGAGACGGCCGACCATCGCGGCGAGGTTGGCCCAGCCCAGTTTGTTATCGGGATTCAGTTTTAAAGTCTCTTCGATGCAGTGGATGCCGTCTTGCGGACGCCGCAAGTGTTCAAAGAGAATGCCGCCGAGATTATTCCACACTTTGGGGTCGGTGTCGTCAATCTTTAGCGCCTGGCGATAAGCCGCTTCGGCCTGCCGGTATTGACCGAGTCCAGTGAAACCCAGCCCGGCGTAAAAGAATGCCTTGTGATCCTCGGGACATTCCACCTGCCATTGTTTGGCATAAACCAGAACTTCGTCCCAAAGCCCGTGTTCGCATAAAGTCCGGGCGTGCTGAATTTTTTCTTCGGGGCTGACAACCATACTATTTCCTCCATTTTCCAAACACAGGTTCGCCATGGCAAGTGACAATTGCAAGGAAAAGCCTTCGGACAACATGCTAAACGCGGGTTTGCTCAGTCGAGGGATGGTGCGGAACGGTGGAGTATGGAAACTTTGATCGTCCGAACGTGTTAAAATGGTTATCATCGCTGTCGACCGGAGGCCGTGCTCGAGTGCGGGTGTATGACTTGGTTGTCGTTGGTCAGGTTACCTTTGCTCGCAAATGATCGTCTTGATATTGGAACATGGCTTGCAGGGGACAAACCCGCGCTCCGTCTTTGAAGGGATGAAATCTATGAGGATTAAATGGGCTTTATCCATATTTATCGTCACGCAGGCCGTGGTGTGGCCGGTAGCGGCTGCGTTGGCCGGCACCTCACCCCTGGCTGCCGCCGATAACGGCTTCGGCTTCCAGCTACTCCAGCAACTGTCTCAGGACCAGCCGGCGCAAAACATATTCATCTCACCCTACAGCGCCTCCACCGTTTTGCAGATGGTTGGCAACGGGGCTGCGGGCCAGACCAAAACCGAGATGCAACAAGTTTTGGAAACAGCGAATTTATCCGATGCGGACGTAAACGCGGCTAATAAAAAGGTGGCAGGTTATTTCAACAATCAGGACACCAACCTTGTCCTTCTCTCCGCCAACAATGCCTTATGGTATCGGCCGAATTTCACCGTCAAAGCGGATTTTATCGCCGAGAACCGTGGTTTTTTTGACGCCACCGTGGATGCCTTGGATTTCGCTGATCCGGACGCGGCGGGAGTCATCAACCGTTGGGCTGAAGATAAAACCCACGGGAAAATTACGCATCTTGCTGACGGACTAATTGATCCCAGCACGGAAATGGTCCTGGCCAACGCGGTTTACTTCAAAGCCAAATGGGCTGATCCATTTAAAGTACGCGAGACCATGGACCGCCCGTTCAATTTGCGCGATGGCAGCCAGAGAAGCGTGCCGATGATGCGGAAAACCCGCTCCTTTGCTTATCGACGCGGTGCGGATTTTCAGTCCGTGCGCCTGCCCTATCAAAATGAAGATCTGGCTTTGTATGTTTTTCTGCCGGACGCCAACTCCACCCCGGAAAAAATGTTAAACGCCCTAAGTGGCGGCGGCTGGCAAAACGAGATCAAGCCGGGGTTCAAAGACGAGCAGGGATTACTGGTTCTCCCCAAATTCAAATTTGACTACAAAGCGAAATTGAAGGTTCCCCTGAAAACCATGGGCATGAAAGACGCGTTCGACCCGACCCGGGCCGATTTTTCCGGCATCGCCCCGCAGCAGTTGTGGATTTCCGCGGTGTTGCAAAAAACCTTCGTGGATGTGAACGAACAAGGAACGGAAGCAGCCGCAGCGACAATCGCAGGCATCATGGCGATGGCCATCATGATTCCGCCACCCAATCAGTTTGAAATGGTCGTTGACCGCCCCTTTGTGGTTTTGATTGAAGATAATCAGACGGGAATAATTCTGTTCATGGGCGTGGTGTTTGATCCGTCGGCGGATTGAGAACTCACGGCATATTTGACCGTTACGCCTTTTTTCCGCACAATGGATGCATGGCAAGCAGCTTCGGGCAATTATTCCGCATCACGACGTGGGGCGAATCGCATGGCGGGGGCGTCGGCGTCGTCGTGGATGGCTGTCCGCCGCAGTTGAAATTGTCCGAGTCGGACATCCAGCCGGATTTGGATCGCCGGAGGCCGGGACAATCCAAAATCGTCACGCCGCGCAAGGAATCGGATGCCGTACAGATCATGTCGGGTATTTCGTCGACTGGCCGGACGCTGGGGACGCCCATCTGTCTCTGGGTTAAAAACGAGGATGCCCGCTCCGAAGCCTATTCGGAAATGAAGGAGAAGTTCCGTCCGTCGCACGCGGATTACACTTATTTCGCCAAATATGGCATTCGCGCTTGGCAGGGAGGCGGACGAGCAAGCGCGCGTGAAACCGTGGGGCGCGTCGCCGCCGGTGCGGTTGCGAAAAAGGTCCTGCGGGAGAAGTTCGGGGTGGAGACACTGGCTTACGTCAAGCAGGTGCAGAAAATTTCCGCGGAAATCAACCCGGACCGGGTGAAGTTGTCCGAGATTGAATCCAACATCGTCCGCTGCCCGAATCCGTTGGCGGCGGAAAGAATGATCCGCCTGATTGAAAAGATGCGGCGGGAGGGCAACACGGTTGGCGGCATTGTGGAAGGCATTGCGCGCGGGGTTCCGGCGGGCTGGGGTGAACCGGTATTCGACAAACTGGAAGCGGACCTGGCGAAGGCCATGTTAAGCCTGCCGGCGTCGAAGGCATTTGAAGTGGGATCCGGTTTCGGAGGCATTTTGCTGACGGGCCGCGAGCACAACGATTTATTCCGGGCGCGAAGGGGAAAAGTTTTCACGACGACGAACCGTTCCGGCGGCATCCAGGGTGGCATTTCGAACGGCGAAACCATCTTTTTCCGGGTGGCATTCAAACCGGTGGCCACGGTGATGCACGAACAGGACACGGTGACAGAACAATTTGAGAACACGACCCTGAAGGGCCGCGGGCGCCATGATCCGTGCGTCCTGCCGCGGGCGGTACCGATGGTTGAGGCGATGACGGCGCTGGTCCTGGTGGACCATGCCTTGCGGCAGCGCGCGCAGTGTGGTTGACTTTTTTGCGGTAAAAGCGATTTTATTTGCATCACCTCGATTTAATTTATGCCAGAAAAAGCCATTAACGAAATCTCCCCGGACGCGCGCCGGTTGTTCACAAAGGCCAATGAAGCGGCGCAACGTGAAAATGCCGACTATGCCATCGCGCTTTTCTGCCAGGTATTGGAGAAGGAACCGGGCTTCATTGAATGCCGACGGTTGCTGCGTGCCGAGCAGGAGAAGAAAGCCGGCAAGAGCAGCGGAGGATTCTTCAAAAAAATGATGAGCGGCGCGGGTTCTTCGCCAATGCTGGCGAAGGCGAAGCTTTCCCTGAACAAAAATCCGGCGGAAGCCATGGCCATGGCGGAACAGGTATTGAGCAGCGACCCGGGCAGCGCCTCGGCATTGCGAATCGTGGTGGATGCGGCGGTCGCCCTGGATCTGCCGGCGACAGCCACGTTTGCGCTGGAAACCATGGTGAAAAATTCACCAAAGGACAAGGCGCTGGTGATTGAATACTCCGAGCGGCTGGCGCAGAGCGGCGGGGACACGAAGAACGGTGAGCGGGCGCTGCAGGATCTCATCCGCGCGTCCGGTTATGACGGGGACCTGAACCAGGCTCTGAAAAACCTTTCGGCGCGCACGACGATGGATCAGGGCGGGTACAGCACCAGCTCTGCTGACGGCAAATCCTCTTTCCGTGACATGTTGAAGAACAAGGACGAGTCCGTGAAGCTGGAACAAGCCAACCGCGTGGTCAAATCTGAAAATGTGACTGAGCGGTTGATCAAGGAATTCGAAGAACGCATTCAAACGGAACCGGACAACATCAAGATCAAGCGCGAACTCGCCAAGCTCTACACGGAAAAGAACCAGTTCGCCCAAGCGCTGGCCCTGTATGACAATATCCGGGCGGCGAGCGCCGGCGGCGACCCGACGCTGGACCGCGCGATTGCGGAAACCACGGTGCGGCAGTTTGATTTTCAGATTTCGCAAATCAATCCATTCGCGCCCGACCTGGCAGAACAGACGGCGAAACTTCAGGCGGACAAATTGAGTTTCCAGTTGACCGATTGCCAGAAACGCGTGGAGAAATATCCCACCGACCTGGCGATCCGTTTTGAACTGGGCATTTTGTTATTCCAGGCCGGAAAGATCAGCGAGGCGATCGCGGAATTCCAGAAGGCCCAGCAGAATCCGCACAAAAAGCTCTCGGCCATGAATTACCTGGCCCAGTGTTACGCCCGGCGCAAGATGTACGACCTCGCCGCGCGAACGTTCCAAAATGCGATCAAGGAAAAGCCGGTGTTCGACAACGAAAAGAAGGACTTGGTTTACAATCTGGGCAGCGTACTTGAAACCATGGGTAAAAAAGAAGAGGCCATCGAGCAATTCAAGCTCATCTTTGAAATTGACGCCAGTTACAAAGACGTCACCAAGAAGGTGGATGATTACTACGCGGCGCAGTAAACTTTGCCTCGCCACGCGCCGGCAGGTTCACCTAATACTGTGCGCGTTCATGGCGATTCTCCCCCAGGCAGCTTCCGCCTCATCAGGACAGGAGCAAGTCATCCTGCTGCACGGTCTGTGCCGCTCGAGCCGGTCAATGGAACCGATGGCGCGCGTACTCACGAACGCAGGCTATAAGGTCTGGAATATAGATTATCCCTCCCGCACGGCATCCGTCGAGCAACTCTCCGAAAGTGCCGTTGGCCGGGCGGTGGCGAATTGCGAATCCTCTGGCGCCACGAGAATCAATTTTGTGACGCATTCGATGGGCGGCATACTGGTGCGGCATTACCTGAAGCATCATCCAACTCCCCTGCCCGTCCGCGTGGTCATGTTGGCTCCTCCGAACCAAGGAAGTGAAATCGTGGACAAACTGGGAGGCTGGTGGCTCTTCAAAAAAATCAACGGCCCGGCCGGCAATGAATTGGGCACGGACCAGAACTCGGTGCCCAGCCGGCTGGGACCGGCGAATTTCCCCGTCGGCGTTATCGCCGGGACCCGTTCAATCAATTGGATCAACAGCCTGTTGATTCCGGGCCGTGACGACGGGAAGGTCTCGGTCGAGAGGACCAGGCTTCGCGGCATGGCTGACTGGATCGCCATCCCCGCGACTCATCCATTCATCATGCGGAATAAAACGGCGATGGCGGAAACGGTCGCGTTCTTGCGGAGCGGAAAGTTCGACCACTCCTTACCGGGGACTAGCAGTTGAGACAGTTTTCCCGCTCGCAGGAGTTGAGCGTTGAACGTTGAAGATCGAATCAGTTTCCAATCAGGACAAACCCGGCAATAGGGAGTGCGTGCCCCGAACCACGAAGATTGGAAGAAATTCAGGCCAGAGCGCTAGATCCGTTTTTCGTCGGCATCAATATAATCCACGAAGGTCCTTATCTCCGTACGATGAGAGATGTTAGCCTCGGCCATCCGCTTCTTAAAGCGAGCGTTGGCGACTTCATCATCGACCAGCGGGCGGCTTAACACATCGGCCCAATGGGCGGCTTTCTCCTCCGGAGATCTCTTGACGTTTTTGTGGACCCACTCGCAAACCTCGCCGTCGGTGATGGAGTTTTTCACCACGTGCACAAATTGCTCATGGGTAAGTCCGGCAGCCTTGAGCCACATGCCGTCGAATCCCTTGCCGAGGTTTTCCTGGTAGTCGGCATGGAGTTTACCAGCCAGGTGCAAGCGGATTTTATCAATGTATCGCGGCAGAAAACGCCAGCCGTCCATCGTTTCGCGCGCGCTGCGCGGATAAATGATTTCGCTCATGCCAGCGATCATCCAACAGTACGCAGAGAAATTCAAATTTGAAATTTGCATTTTACCGGTGCACTCCCATCTTGTCGGGTATGAGCAGATTTGATTTTGACGTCGCGGTCATTGGCGGCGGCAGTGGCGGTTATGCGGCGGCGCGGACGGCAGCGGGCGCGGGACTGAAAACGGCGGTCATTGAAGGCGGGCGCGAGGTGGGCGGGCTGTGCATCCTGCGCGGGTGCATGCCGACCAAGGCCTTACTTTATGCCGCGGAAATCAAGCATCTCGCCGAGCAGGCGGAAACATGGGGCGTGCGGGCTGGCAATGTTTCCTTCAATTTCGCCAAAGTGATGGCGCGGAAAAATGCGCAGATCAAAGATTTCGCGGATTTTCGTGTCCAGCAGCTGAACGGGGGCAAATTCAAATTCATCCGCGCCAACGCAAAATTCCGGGATGCCCATACCGTGGAGCTGGATCGAGGCAAAAAACTGACGGCGAAACATTTTGTCATTGCCACCGGCTCCAGCGTTGCGCCGTCGCCACTGCCGCAACTTGACGAAGTCGGCTACCTTACCAGTGATGACGCGGTAGCGCTGAAGCGGCTGCCGAAGTCGCTGATCATTTTGGGTGGGGGCGCCGTGGCCTGTGAATTTGCGCAATTTTTCGCGAGGTTTGGCGTCAAGGTCACTTTGATCCAGCGCAGCGAACACATTTTGAAGGAGTTCGATACCGATGCCGGAGTGGAGATCGAAAAAGTTTTCCGCCGGGAAGGCATCGAGATTTTCACGGGCGCGAAACTGGTGGACGCAAAACGCCGGAAGAACTTGAAAACCATTTCGTTTGAACAAAGCGGGAAAACGCATTCCGTTTCCGCCGAGGAGGTTTTATTCGCGCTGGGCCGCGTGCCGAACACGAGCGGGTTGGATTTGGAAAATGCGGGGGTGAAGACCGAATCGGGGCGCATCTTAACGAACGGTAAAATGCAGACCAGCGCCTCGAACATCTTCGCGGCAGGCGATTGCACCGGGTCGTACGAAATTGTCCACATCGCCATCCAGCAAGGCGAAACCGCGGTGCTCAACATTGTGAAACCGAGGGTGCCACGCCTAATGGATTATCGCCTGTTGATCTTCATCGTGTTCACGGATCCACAGGTTGCGTTTGTCGGCTTGACTGAAAAGGCAGCAGCGGCACGTGGCGTCAAATATCACACCGCCAGCTATCCGTTCAACGACCATGGAAAATCGCTCATCATGGAAGCGAACGACGGTTTTGTGAAACTGCTGGCGCACCCGAAAACCGGAGAGATCCTCGGCGGCGAGTGCGTCGGACCGGCGGGTGGGGATTTGATTCACGAAATTGTGGTGGCCATGTCCAAGCGCATGACGGTCCAGGAACTGGCGATGGTACCGCACTATCATCCGACGCTGGCGGAAATCTGGACTTATCCGGCGGAGGAAATTGCCGGTCAAATTTCCTGAGCGGTTTGTTTCCGGTTTTTGCGCGCAGCGAGATTCCAAAAGATGGCCAGCGGCACAACCCAAATCAGGTTGAACCAGAACGAATAAGTGCCGAAGAACTCGCCGAAGTGAAAGAACCAGCTTGAGTTGGCCAGTTGGCGCGCGGCATCATTATTGGCCTGGGCGGCGCGAGCAAAGCCGCCGCAAGCAAAATCGCGCGCCATCGCAATGGCACCATCCGCGGCGTGCCAGCCGATGGCAAAACCGCCAAACGCCTGCCAGCCGATCACCAGCCCGCCGAGAGACCAGATGCCGAGCCCAAAAGCGCCCAAGGCGATAACCCCCACTGCCAGCCCACCGAACGGCAGCAGACCGATGGCAATGCCGCCGACGCTAAACGGCGCGACGGCAATGGCGCCAAAAGCAAAGAGGCCGCCGACGGCACGTTCACCAACGGCAAACCAAGCTTTGACGGGACCCTTCAGGATGGCAAACCGGTCGCCAATGCGAATGTGCACCAGAGGCAGGCCGAGGAAACTGGCGTGGCTGCGGTATTCCCAGATCGGGGCAACAAATTCCGGCTCCTGGTTTTGCCTTAGAGTTTCGCTTAGAAATTCCTTCCGTCCACGGCCGGACACCGCGGCAAAAACAAAAATGGTGCCGAGATAAATGAGGATTGAACCGACAACAAGCAGAGATATCAGCACGGTATTTCCGGGCTGTTCGCGGCAGAGCCAGATGACGGCTGCGGCGTAGACCACAAAAATTCCCAGCGCGACGAATAATGCGTTCCGGTAAAAAGTCTTGATGTGCCGGCGCTCAGCCTCGGAATGAGCCCCGTCGAGATTCATGCGATATCCCGCATAGTTGCCAAATAACAGCAGGACCGGACTGAAAATGATTGAAAGTATTCCGGTGGCGGCAACGGAATTGGCCAGCAAACCTCCCTTGGCAGCGGCGACGCCAAGCGTCGCGGCTTTGGCGGAAGTAGCCAACGTAACCGGCAAGGCAGCCAAAACGCCAACCGTAAAGACTTTTCCGGGACTCGTCCGTTCAAGCGCGCCCTCAACAAACGCCAGAACCTGTTCCTGCAATAATTTTCGGCCGCGAGAGAGGCGCTGTTTTACCGCGTCCTCGCTTAATGCCAACTCGGCAGCGACGGTTTCAATGGATTGGTGTTCGCGATAGAAAAGAATCAGCGGTTCGCGGTAGACTTCAGGGATGCGTTCCAGAGAGCGCCATAGAATCGTGGCTTCCTCCTGGCTAATCGTATACTCGATGGGCAAGGGTTCGGGCGCATGGGACTCGGAGATATCTTCGATGGACTCTGCCCGGTGATTGGGTTCGCGGCCTTCGCGGCGTAGAAAACTGTTGATGCGATTGCGGGCAATGCCGCATAGCCACGCACGCAATTTGTCACGTTCGCGCAGGTGGCTGAGCCGCTTCCACGCGGTGATAAAGGTTTCCTGCGCGAGGTCCTCGCTTTGGCCGAGGCTGCCGGTGGCGCTGTAAGCCAGCGAGCAGACCAAAGATTGGTAACGCGAAACGATCTGGCCGAAGGCATCCCGGTTGCCGGATAACGTTGCGTCGACCAGCTCAGCATCGGTTTGGATGGCGACGGACATTGGTTGTGTAGTCATCATAACGCCGTTTAAGTGGCTGAAAAGCGGTAAAAGGTGACAAAGAAACTATGGCGAGTTTTGAAAATCGCGTTTGGAAAGGGGAAATGGAGCCGAACGCGCCTCGCAAAATTAGGGAAGCATTCTCGGGCGAAGGTGCAATGCGCATGGCGAGCGATTTTTCAAAATTGGGTTCGTTTTTTTGTCTGTTTATTTTGGATCCTGCTTAAGCAAGGCTCCCGGTGAACACATTCCAGCACGTGGGTCCCTGAGTACAGTGCACCAAACATTGTGGTTGGAATCTATGGAGTTTGGCCTCTTCCTTTCTTTCACGGCATGGCGTGGATTGGGTTCGTTTTTTCTGGATACCCATAAGCCACAGCCTGAGTCGGACCACCCGCTGAGCGGGACCGACGGAATCACCGAACTTCGAACTGACACTTCCGTTAGGGCGTACACAGATCAAATTGGGTTCGTTTTTTCGATTACATTTTTATGATTTGTCCTTAGCCAAGGCTTCCAAGAGCCCAAGTTGTTTGGTGGGTTCCTCGGCACAATGCACCACATATTGTGGTTGGAATCTACCGGAAACGGGGTTTGGGTTCGTTTTTTCGGGATACCCATAAGCCACCGCCCGAGTCGGACCACCCGCTGAGCGGGACCAACTGCATCACTGAACTTAGAACTTACGCGTCTTTCAGAGACGTACATGGGTCAAATTGGGTTCGTTTTTTCGTTTGCACTCTTTTTGGACGCGATGGTTGTTGATCGATTTGACAGAATTAACAAAATGGAACTCAGGAACCACCAGCAGTGGTTCACCAAAGAAAAGGAAGACAACTTTTGCCACGGCGCCGAGATCCGGCGGCTCGATGTCAGATGCGGCTGGTTGCAAGGAGCAGGTCGAGCGATGAAGGTCGACCGACCTCCATCACTTTTATCCTTTGTCCCGGTACTCATTGCTCATGACTCGCCAATGACTTTAGCAGGGTGGGAAAAAAAGAAAACGGGACCGTCTCGTTTTACGGCTAACGATGAATTATGCCCGTGGACGTGAAGAATTGCTGCGAGTCATGGACCCAAGCTCCGCCTGGCTGCAGCGGAGATCTAAAAATCAACGGTCTTGAGATAATTGAAGCTCTGCGGCACCTGCTGCTCAGAAAGAGGTGATTCGTCCTCAATAATATACCATTTGATGCGAAGTTTCCGGGCTTCCTTCAGGATGGGGACGTAATCAATCTTTCCCGTGCCGACGGCGACGTCGTTCGTCACGGCGGAATGGCCGGTGAGCAGACCGGTCGGCGTGCTATCGCGCATGCCCTTGAGGTGCATGAGTTGCCAGCGTTTGGGGTATTTGGCCAGCAGCGTCACCGGGTCCTGCCCGGGATGCACAATCCAGAAGACATCCATCTGGAAGTTCACAAACTTCGGATCGGTCCCACTGATGAGCAGATCGAGGAGTGTGCCGTCCCGATAAGGTTGAAATTCATAGCCGTGCACATGGTAAAAAAACTTCAACCCGTGCGCGGCGAGCACTTCGCCGGCATGATTGAAAACGGCGATGGCGTCGCGGCAGGTTTTTTCATCGAAGGGCTTGCCGTCGTCGTGCGGAATCCACGCGCAGCCGACGTATTTCAGTCCGAGAATCCCGGCGTCATGCGCCAGTCCTTCGGGGTCGTCGCGGAAGCGGTCGTAGGGGAAATGTCCGCTAAAGGCATTGAGGCCGTGCGCGTCGAGCTGTGCCTTGAACTGTTCCGCCGTCAGGTTATAGGTGCCGGCGAGTTCGACATTGGTGATGCCCCAGCTCTTCACCTCGTCCAGGGTGCCCGGTACGTCTGAAGCCAATTGGTTGCGCAGGCTGTAAAGCTGCAAACCAATATGCGCAGGATTCAAGGAACCGGCTTGGGCGGCGCTGGCGAGCATAAAAAGTAAACATACCCCGCCAATGATAGCCGGGAAAAGCCGGGGAAGTGGCTGGCGGAGTGAATTCATGTCATCCACTAAATCAAACCCGGCGAAAATGAAAAGTCTTTTCGCAGGGGCAGCAAATCATCGGTCTTCCGGGTTGATAATTCTGAACACCAGCGCAGCGAGTGCGGCGGCGGTTAAATCGCCCACGATATAGATCCAGAAGTTCGCCACTTTTTCTATGTGCATGATGGTGATGCCGGTGGCGATTGCCGGATTAAAAGCGCCGCCGGAAATGCCGCCCAGCGCGAAAGCCATCACGACAACCGTAAAGCCAATGGCGAGGCCGTAGTTGGAGTTACCGGCCGTGCCTTTGGCGGTGGCGACGTTCAGCACGACGTAACACAGGGCAAAGGTTCCGATGAATTCGGCGATCAACGCGGGCACCACCTTAATTTCCGCCGGTGTCACGGTGGGATCGCCTTTCAGATAAAGCACAACAAAGGAAGCGGCCAGTGCGCCAAGGATCTGCGACACCCAATAAGGCACGACGTCCGCCGTGGGGAGCCGGCCGCGCAGCCAAACGGCGAGCGTGACGGCAGGATTATAGTGTCCGCCGGAAACATGGCCGCCGGCATAGACCAGGACCATCAGCACCGATCCAATGGCAATCGGCGCCAAACTTCCGATGCCGGGGTCGATGACCACCATGCCGACAGTAACCACAAACAGAAACATTCCGATAAATTCAACGAGATATTTTTTCATAGAGGTGACCACTTGTGATGCGGCCATAATACATGAATCCCAGACGATTGCGATTATTTTCGAAAAGGCCGGTGCCGGAGGTTGAAAGACGGCGCACGGACGGCCTCAAAGGGCTCAACCGGCAGCCAGCAACTCCACTTCGAAAATCAGCGTGGCGTTGGGCGGAATCGCGCCGGGATAACCATCGCGGCCATAGGCGAGTTCCGGCGGAATGGTTAGTTTCACTTTATCACCGATTTTCATCGTGGCGACAGCAAGGTCCCAGCCGGCAATAACCTGTCCCGCACCAAGAACAAAAG
>JBEKMT010000041.1:0-28356 GCA_050008355.1 Verrucomicrobiota bacterium | reverse complement strand
CCACGCCCTCGGATGTCACGGGGATCAGTTTCGCGCGTTTGCCAAAATAATACTGTGCCGAATCAAATACGCAGGGATGTTCAATGGCTGAAATCCAGATTTCACCGGTTGCGCCGAGTTTCTTTGCGAAATGATGAATCACGGTATTATTTGCCTCGGTGGCGCCGCTGGTCCAGATGATGTCGGTCGGCTGGCAGCCCAGCAGGACCGCGAGCTTTTCGCGCGCATTGGCGAGCACAACGGCGGCACGTGAACCGAATTGGTGCATGGACGAAGGATTACCACCAATTTTTTCGGTTGTGTCCAACCACGCCTCACGCGCTTCGCGCATGACTGGCGCGGTGGCATTGTAATCAAAGTAAATCATCGGTCTGACAGGATACGATGGGTGGCAAAAGTGGCGAGTTTTTTGTGTGCGGCGGTAAAAGCCAGCCGCCGCATCCGGTCAGGTGCGATCCAAACGCCGACTAATGCGGCTGGCCTTTTGGTGAAACTCGCGAAGAAAGCATCCAAGGTGATGCGATAGCGCGTAATGGAATGTTTCACGGTTCCCAACGGTTCGAGAGTTGCGGGCAGGATTCCCAGGAATTCCCTCATTAACGAGGTTTCGTCCGCCTTTCGAATGGCAACTTCCAAGTTGGGAAATTCCCACAAATGAGAATTTAGCATGCCTTTGGGACGTTGACGGACTAACAGTTTTCCGTCGTGTTCGATGACGAAGGCGATGAATCGGCGCGCGGTGGCGGCTTCGCGTTTCTCCAGATTGGGCAATTCCGCAGCGCGATTCGTCCGGAAAGCGGTGCATATTTTCCTGGCCGGACAAATCGCACACTGCGGAATACGGGGAGTGCAGATCAGCGCACCCAGCTCCATCAAAGATTGGTTCAAGGAAGAGCAGGGACTGTTCCCCCAATTGAACCGAGGCCCCCGCAGACCTGGATCTTTCTGCCACTTCAAACACTGTGCTTCCGCCAGCAACACCAGTGCCTCTGCCAGCTGCCACAATTGCGCGTTGGTCTGCTTGTCTTTTGGGTTTTCTGAGATGCCAAAAACGCGCGTCAACACCCGTATGACATTGCCGTCCAGAATGGGCGTGGGCTGGTTGAAGGCGATGCTACAAATGGCGCCGGCGGTGTAACGACCGATTCCCGGGAGCGCCAACACATCGTCAAATTTCCGAGGAAATACACCGTCATGTTGCCGCACGATGCTTTGCGCGGCCGCCTGCAAATTGCGCACGCGCGTGTAATAGCCCAGACCTTCCCATAATTTATGAATCCTTGCGGATGGCGCCTTCGCCGCAGCTTCAATGGTCGGCAAATCGCGCAGCCAGCGTTCCCAAAACGGAATGACCGTCTTCACCTGGGTCTGTTGCAGCATGATCTCCGAAACCCAGATGGCATAGGGATCGCGTGTCCGTCGCCAGGGTAGATCACGTGCGTTCATGGCAAACCATGTGAGTAGAAGTGGAACCAGATTTTGCAGTTTGGCGTTTTCAGTTTTCGTTTTTGACATGTTGCAACCGATAGTTTGGTGGACAGAAGTGAAGGAAGGCACGCGAATTCTTTAGCTCAATGCAGAGATACGAAGGCACGGAGATTTTTCGGAATTGACGAGTAAGAACTCCCTCCTTCAGCGGGATCAGAGAGGGCAGGTCCGGGCTCGGAACCCAGGGCAAACGGGGCAAGAGTAAACGAGTCATATCACCTTATTAAGAATTTTCCATGGTATCCGTTCACTCAAAATCACGCCCGACATTGCCTTTTGCGACCTCTTTGGACGAAATTTCACCTGCAAAAAATACAGGGCCTTGGCCAATACATGGGCAGTCCATTCCGGCCGTTTCGCCGAAGATACTATTGAAGTGGACGCCGATGATCACACCCCAGGCTAAGCAACAGCAAAAAATAGAACAGCAACCATGAAAACAATAATTATTCTCGCGATGGCCGTGACCTTCGCCGCGGCGCTGACGGCCTCGGCTGACGGGGCCAAGGACAACTGGGACAAACTCTGCACTAAATGCCATGGAACGGACGGCAAGGGCCAGACCAATCTGGGTCGGCGGCTTGGCTCCCGGGATTACAGCGATCCAAAGGTCCAGGCCGAGCTGAAAGACGCCGCCATCGTCAAGGCCATCAAGGAAGGGCTGAAGGACAAGGATGGCAAGCTTTTGATGAAGCCCACCGCCGGTCTGTCCGATGACGAGATCAATGGACTCGTGGCTTACATGCGGACTTTCAAGAAGTAACATCTCCGGGCAACGGTGCTGAAAAGTCCAATGTATAAAAAAACGATCATGGCGGCAGCCCGCTGCCAGTGGTCGCGGGCGCTCTTACGGGCCATCGTGAGCGGATGGATTTGCCTTCTGACAGGCCTCGCTCTGACGGAAATCTGCGCGTCGGCCGCGGAGAAATTTACCAATGCTGATTGCCTCGATTGCCATCTCGACCCCAACACAACCTGGAGCGTCAACGGGAAAACCGTATCCTACATTTTTCCCACAAACTCCTTTCAAATGTCGGTGCACGCCCGGCTCGCGTGCGTGGACTGCCATATCGGCATCACGAATCTTGTCCATGATACCTTGCCGCCGCCGGATTGCACCCAATGCCATGGAAAGGAAGCCGGGGAGTACGCCGCGAGCATTCACGGCGTGAGGCAAAAGTCTGGCGTGCCGGATGCGGTGAATTGCTGGGATTGCCACGGTTCGCATGACATTTTGCCGCTCACCTCGCTGGCTTCTCCGCTATACTTTGCGCGTCAGGGGCAAACGTGCGGCCTCTGCCACGCACAAGAGGCTCGAGACGTTGCGGCGAGCGTTCACGGCCAGGCTTTGGCGGCGGGCCAGCGAGATGCCCCCACCTGTGCCGACTGCCATTCGGAACATAGAATCGAGCCATTCAAAACCGGTCCGGCGCTCGAAATCTCCGAGGTTTGCAGCCGCTGTCACGCCTCGGTCAATCTGGATGACAAATATAATATACCTGCCGACCGCGTGAAAACCTACCTGGAAAGTTACCACGGGCTGGCGGCACAAAATGGTTCAACCGTTGTCGCCAATTGCGCGAGTTGCCATGGCTATCATAAAATCCTGCCGTCCTCCAATATCGCCTCCATGACCAACCCCCAAAACCTTGTGGTCACCTGCGGGAGATGTCATCCCGGCGCAAACAAAATGTTTGTCAGCGGAAAAATTCACGATGACATTTCCGTCGCCAGCAGCGGGCACGACCTTGGCGGGCGGGTCAGCCGATGGGTGCGGCGGATATACCTGGCGCTGATCTTGGGCGTTGTGGGTGCGATGTTCGTCCATAACGCGCTATTGTTGCAGAAGAAAGTGGCGGCGCGTCTGCGTGCCGCCGGACGACCCGTCCTGCGTATGAGCCTTTCACAACGCTGGCAGCACGCGGTGCTCGCGCTGAGTTTCATCATCCTGGCCGTGACCGGGTTCGCGCTCAAATTTCCCGATTCGGGCCTTGCGGCCATGCTCGGTTCGAGCGAGCCGGTTCGCCGCTGGATACATCGCATCGCCGGCGTCGTGTTGTTGTTAGCCGGCCTTTATCATCTCATCCACGTCTTGACGACCCGGGAAGGCCGGCGGCTCATCAAGGATATGTTTCCGGTTCATAAGGACCTCGCCGATCTGGTGTGCTCCGTGCGTTATCTGATCGGATTAAGCGAACGGAAACCGAAGATCGGCCGATTCGGTTACGCCGAAAAAATTGAATATTGGGCCGTTGTGTGGGGCACAATCATCATGGGCATGACCGGCGTCATGATCTGGTTCAAGCTGGATGTAACGCGGTTCCTGCCGCGCTGGGCGGTGGATGTGGCAGTGACGATACATTATTACGAAGCCGTACTGGCCTGCCTGGCGATCGTAGTCTGGCATTTCTATCACGTCATTTTTGATCCCGAGATTTATCCGCTCAACACCGCCTGCTGGGATGGACGGGTGTCCGAAGAATGGCAAAAAAATGAACATCCGCTGGAAACTCAGGTCTTCCCGCCAGTGCCGACCAATTCAAATACCGGTGAGTCTCACTCCGGGGAAGACCCATCCCCATCCACCCGCCAGGGCCAGGAGCCATCCGCAACCGCTTCCTCCTCGTCCCAAACCTGAGATTTTATGTTCGACGTATTTCATTCTGGAACGGGCAATGGGAGACCAGTGCGAATCACACTTTTGCGTATCTATTGGAATCGAATATTGGCGTTTGGAATTTGCCTGGACGCCTGAATCCGCGAGCCTTTCACGGCCTGACCTGATTTCTCTCGTTCATTAGTTGCTCAAGTTTTTCCAGGCGCAGTTTCAAATTCCGGACCTCCTCATCCTTTTCCTCTAGCTTCTGGTTCAATCCCTGAATGGCCGCCAACGCCACGCCGCCCTCGTCCACCATGGAAATGTGTTTGTCATCCACGCCATCCAACCCAAATGTATTGTGAAAATCCTGGGCCATGGGGCCGATGTGCTGCTTTGCCCGGCCGTCGATCTTGTAATTCCATTTCGTCACCGGCAGCGAAGCAACTTTGGCCAGGATGGTTTGGGAATCCAATGGTTGAAAGTTCTCCTTAGTGTTGCGGTCGCTGCCCACGACCACGCCGTTAGCCGTTATCGTGCCGTCGTTGTTAATTATACAGGCACCGCCGCTGCCACTTGAAAAGAGGGCGATTGGATCATCCACATTGGTTACCGAAACGTTCAACGCGCCCTCAGGAGAGGCCGCCGCGATGAGGCGCAATGCCGGACTCGCGCCCGGATTACGCACAATACCCGAGATGGATGGTTCGATGGGACTCGTGTTCTGGATCAGTGCGACTTGAAATGGGCCGGCGAGTCGTGCCGAGCCGACTACATCGCCAATGACTGTCTCGCCGGTGCCGCTGAGCCCGGCAGAACTGGCGATCCCGTCACCGGTGATGGAACCAGAACAAACGATATTTCCGGAACTGTTTATCGAGTTTGCGCTTTGCGCTTGTACTGCATACGGCGTCGCCGTCAGGATTTGCGGCGGCAACAGGCTAAAGCCATGTGTGCCGTCGTTAAACCAGATCAGCAGTTGCAAGTTTGGCGTTTGGAATATGGAGCCGGGGATGGCGGTCATGTTTGACAGCGATGAATTCCCCAACAAGACCGTAAACAGGCCGTTCGACACGGACACGCTGACAGCGGCTGATGGCTGGGGGTCGTTGCCGGAAGTGCTCGTGCCATCGTTGCTCCAGGCGGGTGTATAGACAATGTCCGCCGGCGGCGGGGCCACAGTCACGGTCGGAGTGCTGGTATAGCCTGAGCCGGGATTATTGACGGTGATCCCGGTAACCATGCCGCCACTGACCGTCGCGGTGGCGGTGGCCCCGGAACCGCCCCCGCCGCTAATGGTTACCGTGGGCGCGGGGACGTAACCATTACCTTCATTATTGACGGTGATGATCGTGATGAAGCCGCCGCTGGGGGGATTGGCTGTGGCGGTCGCCTGCACACTGTCGTTGGTGTCAGTAGCTAATGCGAACTCAAACTGCCCCGGCCCGTTAAAGGCCGCCCCGCTGGCGGTGACGTAGCCTTGATACGTGAAAGTCACGTTCTGCGGGAAGGCGTTTGAAGTCAGAAGGTCGAGGGTGGACAGCAGCAGACTGAAGGCGGCGAATTTGAATGCGAGTTTGGTTTTCATGGTCATGGACATTGTTTTTGAGTGATGAACAAGCTGGTGGAGAGAAATCGGCCAGGGCTCACTTTGGAATGTTACATTGGGAGCATGACCTTTGAATTCGAGCCAACTTGATGCGTTTGGTCCTGATCAGGCCACAGGGCACTTCCTGGTTTGCACGATGGTCTCCTGCCGGCACAAAGACCGGCTGTGATTCTAGTGCAAGGTTAATGATTAGCTCCGATACAATCAACTATTATTGGCCTTTCTACGTCGGCGAAAAAAGGGACGCGATTAAAAATGCTCGCATGATTTTCACATCCAGCAACAGGCGCACCACCTCGACATTTATTTCGGATGAGGTTCGCCAGCCACGATGAACATCGTCAAGCAGCGTGTTCCATCAGTCGATCCGGCATGAAAACCAACCTCATGATTCCGTGCGTGAAGACAAATAGGCGCACATTAAAATCAAGACGGTGATGGAGGCGACTCCAGTCATTAGCTGGATACCACTCCCTGCTCCATTGGCTCTCACGATGATCGATGGAACGATCAAAATGGCGGACAAGAACAACAATACCGGGATCGCGCTTGGACGCGCGAAATTCACAGTCCAACCCATCCACTTCCATCGCCGCGGCACTATTGGTCGAGGATCTGCCTTGCAATAATAGACGCGCCACTTCCAGTTGTGTGGGTCTTTCCAACAAGCCTCGATTTCTTCACGTGTCATATTTTTCCTTTGCTTTAGAATTGATGCTTTCGTCCCATAATCCATTTGCCAGCATTCCCAATTTCCGTCAATCCACAATTTTTGACTGACGGCAGGTCAATTATGGATAAGTTCAAACCACGCACCGGTTGGTTCTTGATATTGTAGTACGAAAAGCATGCTTCCGGCCTCCGCGCAGCCTTTGCGCAATCCCCAATCTCCGAAAAGAGAGGCAGTCGATCCACGATTTATGGTTCAGGGTTGCCAAGGCTGAAGCGGCAGGACGTTGCCAAGAATGCCCCATGCAGTATGTCCCCTAGGTGCAATTACCATCGGGCAATTGGATGGCGCGGCAAGCTACTTGTGAGCCGTGGTTTGCTGAATGAGCCAGGTAAGATCGGTCCTCGGCAGTGTAGCTGGCGTCGGAGTCAGGCTGGCGCCCTGCACCCAGCCAAGAATCACGCGATCGGTCCACTTTCGAATTTGCGCATGCCCATCAGCAAACGAGACGCCGCAGGCGCCGGCGTGATAAGAGGCCGGGCAGTCAATGTACCCGCTGGCGACCGGAGGGCTGGCATTGCCTTCAGGCTCTTCGAGCAAATATGCGTCATTGATACTGAAAGGATTTTCGTCCAGGAAGACCCATAAGCTAGCGGCGCCGGGATGGGCCAGGTCAGATTCTTTCTTATAAAGAGTGTATGTGCCCGTGTTCAGGCCGACATCATTGTTTCCGGAGTTCATCCACGCATTCATCGACATGCTGCGAATTCGCGGATCGCCCGGGCCGCCGCGGGGGTAGACTGCGCCACTCTTGTATGTGCTGGGGTCGGCAGGGCAGCGGTAAATGCGCACGTTGTTTATATAAGAGAAGATCTGGCCTGCCTTAATCCAAAATATGTTAGTTGGCTCACCCACCGGCGCCCCGGAATCCATGCGGCCCGGACACCATTGCGGATCCATGGTCCCGGCGGTGGAGGTGGGCTGGTATCCTTCGTCTCCGTTTACGGGCAAATTGTTCTGGTTGTCGTCGGCAAACATAATCCAGCCCAGCATCAGTTGCCTCAAATTGCTGACGCAGCCAATTCCCTGAGCCTTCTGTTTGGCTCGCGTTAGCGCCGGCAGCAGCATCGCGGCAAGGATGGCAATGATGGCGATCACCACCAGCAATTCGATGAGGGTGAAACCAGCGGAGACTCGCGCCATCGTTCTGCGCGACGAAGAACAATGCCTTTGGCTAGTTTGATGGTTTACTGAACCAAAATCATTCTGATTTTCCATAAGAAGTGATTTAGTCCTTCCTCAATTCAGAGTTTGGACTGCTAACGGTTTGGGTTGACGATTGACGTATGACAGATTGGACTTGCGAAGTCAAGTTATAGCAGGGATTGGGCCTGAATTAATATTTGACATTGGTCGAATGCGTTTCACCAGATATTTTCATATCTCGTGCCGAGATTCGTCCAAGAAATTGCAACGCTCCAAGATTTTCCTCCACGTCTTGCCCTCTGGTTGCCAATTATAATCATGACCTGTCGGCTCGAAAAATCTTTGTGCCCTTTGCGTCCTTTCTGGTAAGAATTTCTCCTGTGAAGCCGCTCACCATTTTCACCTGCAAGCTAACTGGCGACCAAGCTGCGGCGCTGGAAGCCGCCCTGGTTGCCCGCAGCTGGAAACCCCGCGAGGTGCCTTATGCCCGTTTTGCCTTTGAATCGGACAAGACCAATCTCGTTTTTTACGAGAGCAGCAAGCTCGTGGTGCAGGGCAAGGGTACCGCGGAATTTGTCGAGTTCCTCCTGGAACCCGAGATTCTAAAGCAGGCCAAGGTGGGGTACGAGACCATCCTGAATCCCGATTTGCTCCTGCCGCGCATTGGCGTGGATGAAAGCGGCAAGGGCGATTTCTTCGGACCGCTTTGCATCGCGGGTGTGTATGTGAACGAACAGGTCGTTAAATCCTGGACGGATTTGGGAGTGCGCGATTCCAAAAATATTTCCAGCGATAAGAAAATTTCCGAACTCGCGGAAAAGATCCGTCACACGCCTGGCTGCGTGGTAAATACCGTCGTGATCGGTAACGAGGCTTACAATCGGCTTTACCTGAAAATGAAATCGGTGAACGCGATGCTGGCATGGGGGCATGCGCGCGTAATAGAAAATCTGATGGGGTTGCGCTACCAGATGAATCCACTCCCCGTCAAGGCCATCAGCGACCAGTTTGCGGCGAGCAAAAGCGTCATCGAAAAGGCGTTAATGACGGCCGGTCGCGAAATTGAACTCGTGCAACGACACAAGGCGGAAGAGGACATCGCCGTGGCGGCCGCCTCGATTCTCGCGCGCGATGAATTTGTGAAGGGCCTGGCCAGATTGGAAAAGCAGTTTGAAACGACACTGCCCAAAGGTGCGTCGGCGGCGGTGGACGCGGCGGCGAAAGCTTTTTTCGAGCAACACGGGCCGGACGGTCTGGCGAAAATATCCAAGATGCATTTTCGCACCGCGCTCCGTGCGCAAGGCTTGCCGGAACCGCCAAAAACGGATTGGCGGAAAAATTAAAATAACACTCTTTACACGAGGGTAATGCATTTATTGCCAGTCAGTGTTAACGGCTCGTTCATCCTAAGCAAATGTTCCCCCCACTTGTCCCCAAGGAGAAAGGACAGTGATTGGACGCGTCTCGTTACGCGATGCGCGTCGTGCGACCCCGTTCGCGGTTTTTTCGATTTAGTCATTGCTCCACGTCGTCGTCCGACCAGAGTCCTGGTCAACTGTCATTGGCCGGCGAGGAAGAGGGAGGACGTAAAACGCGATGACCCCGATAATGGGGATAGCCATCACATCTTTGGTGGTGCAACGTATGCGGAAAATCCGGTCGCAAACAAATGTACGAAACGGGCAGGGGAGTGATTTGGGGTGAAATATATTCTTTCCAGAGCTGGCGGAGTCGGAGACAATTTTGAAACCGCCGCTGACGCACCGACGTCGGCTGTTTTACGTTTGCCGCCTGGCAAACGTGTAAATGTTTTGAATCCCGGGCTTGAATTTGGGTCAAAGAATGAGCAATGATAGAACTTTATTTTAATTAAACATGAGCGAATCAAACGAAAACAAAAATTCCTGCGATTGTGAATGCGGGCCCGGCATGGCCTTTCTGGTGTTGCGCTTGTGGCTCGGCGTTCGCGCGCTGCTCACGGGCATCGAAAAATTCGGTGCGTATGCGAATATTCAGAAACCGCTGATCGACCCGACCACGGGACAACCCGACCCCAGCGGCGTGCTGGTCAATGTCAGTGTAAAATATTATTCGCTCACCAATTACGCCGGCATTCCTCCCTCCTTGAAGGACCGGTTTGTCAATGAGCCCTTGTTGCCAAAATTTTCGCTGGCGGCGTTCGATCACTTGCTCGGGCCGGCCTTCATAATCACCGGCGTAATGTTGTTGCTGGGCCTCGGGACAAGATTGTCGCTGTTTTTACAGGGGGTGATTTATACCGCGCTGACCATTGGATTGATTTTGATCAAACAGGACGACGGTATTTCCTGGCTCGGTATTCATATAGCGCTGGTCGCGTTTGCCTTGACGCTGGCCAAGCACAACAAATTTGCGCTTCTCAAAAAATGGTAAAATCCATCATCACCCGACCCGACATTTCCCGCCGCGACTTCATCGGTGCGACGGCCGTAGCCGGCGCCGGCTTGTTGTTGACCTCCTGCAGTCCTGATTCCGGTGTGCCGGCCGCTCAAAAAAAGAGTTCGCTCAGTAATATTAACGTAGCGCTCATTGGCTACGGCGCGGAGGGCGCGGTGCTGATGGACTCGCTGATCAAGATTGACGGTATCCAAATCGTGGCCATTTGCGACATTTGGGAATATCACCGGGGCGAAGGCCAGCGCCTGCTGAAAGTTTACGGCACGGAAGCACGCGCTTATGAAAACTACGAGGACTTGTTGGACAAGGAAAAGGATTTGCAGGCGGTGATTGTGGCCACACCGGACTTCTGGCATGCACCGATTACGAATGCCTGTTTGAAGGCGGGAAAGCACGTCTATTGCGAAAAGATGATGAGCAATACCATCGAGGGGGCGCGTTCCATGGTGCAGACGATGCGGGAAACAGGAAAGCTGCTGCAGATTGGTCACCAGCGCCGCAGCAATCCGCGTTATCTTTTCACGAAAGGCCGGTTGTTGGATGATGCAAAAATCTGCGGGCGACTGACGGCAGCGCAGGCGCAATGGAACCGTGCGGTCACGGACGATTTCGGTTTTCCTAAAAAATTTGGAATGTCACAGGAGCAATTGGCCAAGTACGGGTACAAAGACATGCACCAATTTCGGAACTGGCGATGGTTCAAAGGCCTGGGCGGCGGTCCGCTGTCCGACCTCGGTGCGCATCAAATTGATATTTTTAACTGGTGGTTCGGAATGACCCCCCAATCCGTCATGGCCAGCGGCGGCGTGGATTATTACAAGAACCACGAGTGGTATGACAATGCGATGGTGATCTACGAATTTCCGCTGCCCGAAGGCGTTGCCCGCGCATTTTATCAGGTGCAAACCACCACCAGCGCGGGTGGCGGTTACTTCGAAATGTTCATGGGCGATGAAGGTTCGATCAAAATGTCCGAAGACCCGTTGCTGTGCGCGATCTATCGTGAAGCCCGCGCACCTTCGTGGGACGATTTGGTCCAGAAAGGCTACATTCGCGCCAAGGTCAGTGCCACGTCTGCTGCCGACGCTGTCAAAGTAGACGTTCGGGAAACCGCCCCGCTCGCCGAATTTGAGATTCCCGTGTTTTTCAACAAGCCCCCGCACATGCCGCATTTGGAGAACTTTTTCAATGCCATCCGGGGCACGGCGAAATTGAACTGCCCGGCGGATGAGGCGTTCCGCAGCGAGTACGTCATTCACAAGGCGAATGAGGCCATTCCCGCTGAAAAAAGAATTGCCATCACCAAGGAAGAAGTCGAAGCTTGAAATCATTTATTGTCACATGAAAAAACTGTCTTACATCGCATTTTCCTTCATCGCCCCGTTGATGATCGTCGCCTCGGTGCAGGCTCAGGATAAAGTTCCGCTGAAGACCGACTTGCCACCGCCGCTATTTGTCGGCACGCCGGTGCCGATCAACGTGCCAAACCTTGAGCCCAAGACGACCAAGTGGCCTGATTTTGAGGTTCCCGCCGGGACCACCAATCTCGCGCTCAATAAAAAAGTCACTTCCAGCGACAGCGATCCGGTCGTCGGTACGCTTGATCTGATCACCGATGGGGACAAAGGCGGCGACGAAGGTTCGTGGGTTGAGCTGGGGCCGGGCCAGCAATGGGTGCAAATTGATCTGGCTGAAGAGGCGAACATTTATGCCATCACTGTCTGGCATTATCATTCTCAGGCACGGGTTTATCACGACGTCATCGTGCAAGTTTCCGATGACCAGGCCTTCAGCAAAGGTGTGACCACGGTCTACGACAATTCCTCAAGCGGTCCGGACCATCCTTACATCGAGACCAATTTCGGCAAATTGATAGATGCGAAGGGAGTAAAAGGCCGTTACGTCCGGCTGCTCAGCAACGGCAACACGACCGATAAACTCAATCACTACATCGAGGTTGAAGTGTTTGGCAAGCCCGCCGCTTAAAACTCGCTGGGCAATTTTCATTGTCCTGGCACTGCTAGCCATGGCCGTTCGTCTGCCGCAACTCGGCGAACGGCCGATGCACACGGACGAATCCATCAATGCTTACATCATTGGGCAATTGCTTGCCGGCCAGACCTTTCATTATGATTCGAAAGATCGCCACGGTCCGGCGCTGGCCGCTTTCACCCTGCCGCTCGTCAAACTCGAAGGAGCCAGGGATTTCGCCGGATTGACGGAATCGCAATTGCGTCTTTCCCCGGTCCTAGCTGGAACGGCGACCGTATTGCTGTTCGGCGCGGGCGTGGAAATGTTCGGCTTCGTCGCTTGCTTTATCGCGGCGCTGTTGTTCGCGTTTGCACCTCTGCCGGTCTATTACAATCGTTATTTCATCCATGAGAGCTTGTTTGTTCTCGCCACACTGGGGGTCATCTTGTCCGGCGGGAGTTTCGTCGATACGAAATCGGCTATTCAAGCCGCGATCGCGGGGTTTTGCGCTGCGCTTATGCTCACCTGCAAAGAGACGGCGCCGTTTCATTTTCTGGCCCTGGCGGTCGCGGCTATCAGCTGCCGGTTGACGTATGGGCAAAAAAAAATCAGATGCCGTTTGCCATTTAAACTGGTCCTGGCGGCGCTGGCGGTCTTTTTCGCTACCATCGTTTTGCTGTTCACCTGGTTTGGCAGGGACCCCGGGGTTTTTGCAGATTTGATTCGGGCCGTTCCAAACTTTGCCGCTCGCGCCGGTGGCGAGGGACATGAGAAATCATTTTGGTATTACATGCGGCTGCTGTGCGATGGTTGGTCGGGCGGAATGACGTGCGGTCTGTTTGTGCTCGGGATTTTTTTTGTGTTTTTTACAAGACAGGGAAGGCGAGTGTGCGAATGGGGGGTACCATTGGCCGAAGACAGCCCGCCGCAACCACCGTATCGTTTGTTCCTGGCGACTTATGGCGTCGCCATTTTCGCGATCTATTGCGCGATCCCATACAAAACGCCATGGCTGGCGCTGAATTTCTGGCTGCCGTTTTCGTTGCTTGGCGGAATTGCCGTCGAGTGGATCTGGTTTGCAACCATCAAACCCACGGTGCGTGCGTTAATTTTGGTCTGCGCCGGCGTGCTTGGCTTTTTGATGGCGCATGACACCCGGGAACGCGTGTTTGTGGCGCCGGCAGATGAAAACAATCCCTATGCCTACGCACACACGGTGGACGATTTGCTGGGACTGCCCAAACGGATCGAAGAGTTATCCCGGCAAAACAATTGGGCCCAGCCGCGCATCGCCGTGGTTGCGGCCGATGCGTGGCCGTTGCCGTGGTATCTGCGTAAATATACGCAAGTCGGCTTCTGGCAGCCGGGGCAGGGGACCGGACCCGCGGATTTATTCATCACCTCGCCGGAAGCATCGGAAACCATGACCAATCAATTAGATCGCTTCCGCCCGGAATTTTTTGGGCTCCGGCCGGAGGTGCTGATCATTCTGTGGACGCCGGTCCCGCCACCGGCGGCGAAAGCTTTATGAGTGAGATCCACATCATGGAACAGCGCGCGATGGCGACGACCTTTCAGGTACGCATTGCCAATGAGGAAAAAAATTACGCGACCCAGGCGACGCAGGCGGCGTTTGCGCTGATGCTTGAATTGGAATCCCACATCAGCCGTTTCCGCGCGAGCAGCGACATTTCACAAATCGCGCAACTGTTGCCGGGAGAAAAGCTGCGCGTCAGCGAAACCACTTTTACCTGCCTGGAAATCGCAAAACAAATGGAACTCGCCACCGGCGGGGCATTTTCGGCCGCGCCGGCCGCGTTGAAATCTCAACCGGCAGTACCGCAGTGGAGCCTGTTACCCGGGGAATTTTCCGTTCGCTGCGACCGCGGAAAATTAGAGTTCGACCTTGGCGCGATCGGCAAGGGGTTCGCACTTGATCGCATGGCCGGGATATTGCGCGATTGGGATTGCCCGGCTTTCCTCTTGGTGGCGGGGGGAAGCAGCATTTTGGCCGGCGACCCGCCGGCGGACAAAGCCGGTTGGTCCTGTGGCCTGGGCGATGATAATTCGCCACAGCGATATTGGCTGACAAATTGCTCCTTGAGCGGTTCCGGCCTGGCGGTCCAAGGGCAGCACATTCTTGATCCGCGAATTGGTCAACCGGCAAAACGGGAAAGCCGCGCCTGGGCCTTGACGGACACCGCTGCTGAATCAGACGCCCTCTCGACGGCCGCCATGGTTTTGGACAAAGGCGAACTTACCGGCGTGCTCGCCCGGAATAAATCATGGCTTGTGTTTTTGCAGGAGCTGGAATCGTGGCGTTCCCTGGGCAGCCGCGGCTTGCCCGCGCGCGCGTAGCAATCGCAGGGGCGTGATCGTCTTCGGGGCAAATTACTGCTTTGCGCCGTAACCCCGCACGAACCCTACCGCTTGCGCGGCATCAACCACGCTGTTGTCCCAGTTGTATTCGTATTCGATGGAGATATTGCCGTCGAAATTCTGTCGTTTCAATTCGTCGAGGATTCCGGCGACGTCCGACACGCCGGTGCCGGCTGGAACGTCGTGCGCATCTGCGGCAAATTCATTCATGTCGTGAAGATGCATGCTGATGATATGTCCTTGCAGGATTCTGAGGCAATCAACCGGTTTCAAGCCGGACTGAGCCCAGTGGCCGGTATCGGCGCAGGAACCGATGCGTGGATCGCGGTCTTTTACCACGCTCAAAACGTAATTCGGATCCCACATCTTGTAGCCGGGATTGTTCGGCTGACGCTGGTGATCGTGGAACCCGACGCGGATGTCGTATTCCTTCACCAGCTTTTCGATCGTGTCGATGGAGTCAACGGATTCTGTGGTGATGCCATACAAATCAAGTTTTTTGGCAAAATCAAAAACCTTGCGTGCACCGGCTTCATCCTGGGGAATGCCAACCACGCCGTAATTCACTGCGCGGACACCGTCTTTGGCCAGGCGCGCTTTGACGGCGGCAATCATTTCGTCGCTGGCGTTTTCATCGAATTTCCAATCGGGATGTTCGGGACTGAATTTCTGACCGGGATAGAATTCAATGACCTTGCCCCCGGCTTCGGCGGTTTTATCAATTGCTTCCATGACAGAAAAGTGATTGAACGTCCACGATTGGCAGCCGATGGCGAAACCGCCGGTTTTGCAATCATCTGGAATCGGTGTGGCAAAGCCGGCTCCCGTCGCGAGACAGATGGCGCCGATAACAGTGCAAAGGGATAGTTGTTGGTAAATTTTCATGACAATGTTTGAACAGAAATTGCGTTACGGTGTTCAAATGTCAAAACAAATGTTTCCCGCGAAGCCAAACAGGGTGAAATTTGAGCTTAAAAACTTTTCAAAAAGATAATTGTTTTCTTTTTAATTTACATCAAGACTATCAGCACTTTCATATGAGCCAGCACCAAAAAAAATCATTGTCGTTGAACCGCCGTAATTTCCTCAAGACCTCTTCGCTTGCCGCCGGCGCCGTTGCCTTTGGCGTGCCGACGTTGTTGCGGGGGCAAAACCTGAACAGCAAGCTGAATATTGCCGCCATCGGCACGGGCGGCAAAGGCGCCAGTGATACGGACTGCTGCAACACCGAGAATATTGTCGCGCTCTGTGACGTGGATTTCGATCGTGCCGCCGACCAATTTAAGAAATATCCAAATGCGAAGCAGTACCGGGACTTCCGAAAGATGCTGGATGAATTTGGCTCAAGCATTGATGCCGTACATGTTTCCACGCCTGATCATTTTCACGCCATTGCCGCCTCGGCGGCCATTCAACTCGGCAAACACGTTTACTGCCAGAAGCCGCTGACCCAGACAATTTACGAGGCTCGGTACCTGCGCACCTCGGCCCATGACAAAGGAATTATCACTCAAATGGGAAACCAGGGCAGCGCCGCCGATGGCTTGCGCCGCGCTGTCGAATGCATCCAAGCGGGCATTATCGGCCAAGTCAGCCAGGTTCATATCTGGACCAATCGTCCGATCTGGCCTCAGGGCATGGATCGCCCCGACGGTTCGGACCCCGTGCCTGACACACTCAATTGGGACATCTGGCTCGGACCGGCGCAGACGCGACCCTACAAACAGGGTGCTTATAATCCTTTCGTCTGGCGCGGTTGGCAGGATTTTGGCACCGGCGCTCTCGGTGACATGGCCTGCCACACCGTCAACATGCCGTTCCGCGCTTTGAACCTTGGTTATCCAACAGAAATTGAAGCCACGCCGTTCGGGGTGATGAACAAAGAATCGTACCCGATTGGTTCAAAGATCCGATTTGAATTTCCCGGGCGAAAAACTTCCATACCGGCAGCACATCCCAGTTTCTTCCATCACCATGATACCTTGGAACAGTCGGCGGCCACTTTATGGTGGTACGATGGTGGCCAACCGTTGCCGGATGACCCGACCAAGCATGATGCCAGCAACAAACCACCGCGCGAAGTCACGGCCGACATTGAGGCGTTCCAAGGGGAAATTCCGGGCAGCGGCTGTCTGCTCATCGGCGACAAAGGGACGATTTTTTCACCGGATGATTACGGTGAAGAGTTTTTCGTGAAGTTGACAGACGACAAACGATACATTCATTTTAAGAAACACCCGGCGCTCGCGGCAATTCCGGAACGTATTCCGCGCAATCAATTCAAGGGAGACAATGATTACCGTCATCATCAGGAATGGATAGCGGCCATCAAGGCAAACCAACCGGAACTTTGCTACTCCCGTTTTGCCATCGGAGCCCAGCTGGCTGAGATCATGTTGCTCGGTTGCGTTTCGCTGCGCGCCGGCCAAAAGATCGAATGGGATGGCCCGAACATGGTGGCGACGAATGCCCCGCAAGCCGCACCGTTTATCAAACGCGAAAACCGCGGCGGGTGGGCCCTCGCCTGAGCAGATCATCTAAAATATGAGTCTCAATCCATTCACCCGCCGCGATTTCATCAAGACCACTGGCGCGGCGGCGCTGGCGGCTACCATTTTGCCAGCCTGGGCCCAAGCAGGAAGCAAGATTACCGTGGCGTTTGTCGGTGTGGCGCACATCCATACCTCCGAATACTTGAAGTTGGTTAAGAACCATCCAGCCACGCAGATCAAATACATTTGGGACCATGACGCCGATCGTGCCACGCGTTGCGCAAAAGAAGTTGGCGCAACGGTGCCTTCGGACTTGAACGTGGTGTGGTCCGATCCTGAAATCAACGCGGTTGTAATTCTGTCTGAGACCAATCGTCATCATGAGTTGGTTCTGGCGGCCGCAAAGGCAGGAAAGAATATCTTTGCTGAAAAGCCGCTCGGAATCACTGGCGGTGAGAGCCGCGAGATGGCTGAGGCCATCGAAAAAGCGGGGGTCCTCTTTACAACCGGTTATTTCATGCGGACACATCCGGCACATATTTTCTTAAAAAGTGAAATCGCCAGGGGCAATTTCGGGATCATCACGCGTGTCCGTGCCTCGAATTGTCACAGTGGCTCGCTCGGAGGTTGGTTTGATACGGAGTATCGCTGGATGGCCGATCCTAAAATCGCCGGAGTAGGTGCGTTCGGTGACCTTGGCACGCATAAACTGGACATTCTGATGTGGCTGTTTGGTGGTATTGAATCAGTCACCGCCGATATTCATCCCGTTACCCATCGCTATGGCGATTGCGATGAAACCGGTGAAGCCCTGATCCGTTTCCAAAGTGGAATTATCGGCACTCTGGCCGCGGGCTGGGTGGATGTCGATGATCCGGTACAATTACTAATTAGCGGCACCCAGGGCCATGCAGTAATCTTCAACGGCCAATTGTTTTACTACAGTGAAAAGGTTAACGGCAGTTCCAAAGACAAGCCTTGGACGGACTTGCCAGCCGCCTCGCCGGAACCGATGGATCAATTCCTTGACGCCGTTGCCGGGGCGAAGGATGAACCCTTGGTTTTGCCCTCTGAGGCTGCTGCGAGGGTAACGGTTATGGAGGCGATGTACAAGGCAGCCCGCAAACGGGAATGGGTGAACATTCCCGCCTGATTCTGGGCCAAATAACTTGGCCTGACTTATGCTTCAAGTCAGGATATGATAGCGTCACAGCGCAAATTCATACGGAGTGTCTTCTTTCAGACCATCCGGACTGTCAGTCCGTGTAATCATTTAAGGACAGCAAGGATGGACTTCTGGGGCGCGGTAGGTCTGGTCTTCGCCATAGGCATAGCTGCTAAAATCGTCAAAACTTTGTTGGCGGATTGAAAAAATCAACCGGGCGGAATTTAGGGATCACCCCGTCTGCTCAGTCGTTTTGTTTTACTCGGAAGCGATGTCCGGTTGCAGAGTCAGCGGGAAATCACCAAGCGTAACCTCAACCGATTCACCGGTTTTCGTGGTTATTTGAGAAACAATCATGTCATGGACTTTTCCCGCAGGGGTCTTCGATTCAAAGGTTAGCGTGATTTCCGCATTCTTTTTATCCAGTAGATTGGGATAAAGGATGCACTCTTTACCATCGCCAAGTTGCATACAACGTTCGAAATGATTGGTTAGCGCAACCTCGCCCAGATCGTGGAGAACCAGGTTATGGGGAACCGATATCGACAGTGCGGAATTGGTATTTGCGGAATTGGTCTGCGACACTGTCGCCACGGGAGCGGAGGGGGGCGTCTTGGGTGTTGGAGCCACATGCTGACAACTCATCGGCACAAGCCCGGTCAGCAAAGCAGAAATGCCCGCAATTATGTGTGAAAGTCCCATGAGGCGAAATCAGCAAGAATTACGCCGGGGCATGAAACCGCTTTGAAACCGGGGTTTACCACTTCTGGTGTCCAGAAACAATCATCGGGACGTCCCGAATTCAGTCCGCTCGATCAAAAAACAGGGTCGTTTTTCCGTCTTTGGCCGACAGGCGCAAATCTTCCGCGGTGGCCGACAGGTATTTGTCTTCGCCGTTCAGGCTGACATGGAGCGTGTAATTAGTGCCGTCGTCAACGCTCCAATCGCCCTTCCAATTCTGTTCCTCAATGGCGAGCGGTTGCGAGGGCTGAACTTTGAACTGCGGCAGATTGTTGATGAACAATTGATGGTCGCCGGTCGCCAATACAGTGGTTGCGCCGTAAGCCTTGGTCCACAAATTGCGAAGGGCGAGCATCTCACTGGCTTGGACTCGCGGCTGGCTTTGGCGCCACCAGGCTAACGTCACGCGGACATTGTAGGTCCAGTTCCCGATGATCTTGTCGTTATATTTTGCCGATTGGCCGCTCTGCAAGTACGCCGTGAGGTCATCCAAATTTGTTTCAATGGCGTCCCGGACTGCCTTGCTCAAATCCTTGTTCTTGAATAGATCCTGAACTGCCTGGTCATTCAGGATATCGCCGACGGTGGCCCCCGCCGCCAGCGCGTTTGTGAGCGTGCCGTCAGTCACCAGGCTTTGCATGTCGTCGCGTTGCCACAATGAAGTCAGGCCCGGATAATTCGCGAAACGACTGGCCGTCTGCGGATTCTGCATCAGGAAACCCGACAAGTCAGCCAGTTTATAATAGTCCGGGGGCAGCGTGCCTACTGCCGCCGCGGCGCGTGACATGCCTGCGGATTGCAGATCCCGCCCCAACTGGTTGGCAATGCGGATGAAAAACGGCTGGTTCTCAGCCACCCCCACTTGTGTCGTCAGGTACGTCAGGTTGAAAATGACAAAAGAAATTAATATGAAATAGGCCGCGCCATTCAGCAAACCAACACAAATGCCGAGCCGCGTATTGAGCCGCTGCCACATCGCCTGTCGCAGTTCGCCCGCCTTGTGTTTGTAAAACACCTCCACCTGTCGATTCACTTTGAATCCAATGCACGTGAAAGCAATGGAAACCAGCATGAAACCACATATAGGTGCTAGAGCCCAGGCGATGAGCGGGTCGCTGGCCCCCAGGTGAGGAAGCAGGGGATGAAACAGTTTTCCGACTAGTGCCGCCAGGAATGCACCCAGTAAAATGCCGCCAAAGGAAAACGCCGCGAGAATGCCGCCCTGACGCCATCCCGCCAGCGCCAGGATCGCCAGCACCAACACCGCCAAAATCCAAATGCTCATACCATTATTTAAAAACATCTACCTGAAAAAGCACGACTAAAATGACTCTAAAAGCTGCAAATTTCGGGGCAATGCTTTACTTTGGGCGCGTGAAGATTTCGATTGTCGTTCCTGCTTTCAACGAGGAAAAACTCCTCGGTCGCTCGTTGGCTGAAATCAAGACTGCCGCCACGGCCTTTGCTTGTCATGGCTGGCAGCATGAGATCGTGGTCTGTGACAACAACTCCACGGATCGTACGGCTGAAATCGCCAAGGCAACCGGTGCACTGGTGGTCTTCGAACCGTTCAATCAAATTGGGCGGGCGCGGAACGCCGGGGCGGCGGCGGCAACCGGCGACTGGTTGGTTTTTGTTGATGCCGATTCACATCCCAGTGCGGAATTATTTGCCGACGTAGCAGAGCAGATCAGTTCCGGTCGCTGCCTGGCCGGCGGTTCGACGGTCCGGCTCGATGAAAAGATGCTTGTCGCCGGGATCATTACAGGGCTTTGGAATCTGCTCAGCCGCTGTAATAAGTGGCTCGCGGGTTCGTTCATCTTCGTTGAAGCCGAAGCATTTCGGCAAATTGGCGGATTCAACCCGGAATATTTCGCCGCGGAAGAATTAAACCTATCTCAACAGCTAAAGAAGCTGGCGCGACGGAGACGAAAGAAAATCGTGATTTTGCACCGGCACCCGCTACTGACTTCTGCCCGCAAAATGAAACTCTATACGCCAGGCGAATTGGCCGGATTTTTCTTCCGGTCAATTTTCAACCACCGCCGCGCTGTCCGCAGCCGCGAGGCGGCTTACCTCTGGTACGACGGTCGCCGTTGAATGTCAGCGGGCTCATATCTTTAAACCGCTTTTTTGCCGCCCGCAAAACAATCGAGATACTTAACGAACTTCTCCTTCATCTCCTGACGCGGCACAATGGCATCGATCAAACCATGATCGAGGAGAAACTCAGCTGTCTGGAACCCGGGCGGCAATTCGGCATGTGTAGTGTCTTTGATCACGCGAGGCCCGGCGAAACCAATCATCGCCGCCGGCTCTGCGAGAATCAGATCGCCCAACGCGGCAAAACTTGCCATCACGCCGCCGTAACTGTTGTTGGTCAAAACGCTGACAAACGGAAGCCGCCGCTGGGCGTGGTAGGCGAGGGCGGCACTAGTCTTGGCCATCTGCATCAGACTCATGGAGCCTTCCTGCATGCGTGCGCCACCGCTGGTGCAAATGATGATGACGGGCCAGTTGCCTTCAGTGCCACGCTCAATCAGCCGCGTAAGCTTCTCGCCAACGACCGATCCCATCGAGCCGCCGAGGAAGCCAAAATCCATCACGCCGAGAGCTACCTGATGTCTGCCTATCTTACAAATGCCGGTCACGACGGCATCCATGAGCATGGTGGCCTTGCGATCCCTTTCCAGCTTGCCTTTATAACCGGCAAATCGCAGCACGTCCACGCTGGTCATTGCGGCATCCATCTCTTCGAATGTGCAGGTTTCGACAAGGGAGTGGATCCGCTCGCGGGAACCGATCGGAAAATGGAACTGGCACTTCGGGCATACCTTTAGTTTTTCATCCAGTTCCTTGTCGAAGATCATTGTCTCGCATGACGGGCATTTGGTCCATAAGCCCTCGGGAATGTCCCGCTTGCGGGTCTTGGCCTTGCCAGAATCGAGTTTTGCCTTTTTTGGAAGCAGCGGCTTGTTTGTCGGCGGTGTCAACGCCGGCTCGATCTGTTCCACGCCCATCGCCGATTTTGTCAAAAATGAGGTTGCCATGACTCCATAGTATTCAAATTCCCCGGGCAACTGTCCAGACACAAACGTCGACCGCGCCCGCGCCGCGCAACACCTGTGCACAGGCGTTGGTGGTGGCCCCGGTCGTCAAAATATCATCCAGGATAATGATCCGTTTGCCATCAAGCCGGATGCCGTGATGCACGGCGAAGGCACCTTTCATATTCGTGGACCGCTTTTCACGCGAAAGAAAAGTTTGTGTCGTGGTGGGCACAATGCGCCGGATGATCCTGGTTCCCAGCGGGATCCGGGTCTCATCCGACAGACGTTGCGCCAGAATTTCGGCCTGGTTGAACTCGCGCTCGCGTTTTTTGAGAAAATGCAGTGGTACAGGTACAATGAAATCCCAGTCTCCTCGTGGCAATGCCGGCACTGCCTCGCGCAGCAACAGACCGGCCAGGAAGTTCTCAAACCACAGTGCGCGTGAGTATTTGAAACGGTGAATCGCCTCTCGTACAACAGTTTTGGCAACGACGGCCGCGCGCGCTGAACTAAAATGAAATTCGCCTTCGCGGCAGTTGGTGCATTCGAAGGCCGCAGTGATGTCGCCGTTGAACGGTAATCCGCAGCGTCCACAAAAAGGCGGGCGGATGAACTGAACCTCTGTCCAGCAGGTAGAACACACAAATCCTTCACGTGGGGTGGCCCGCTGTCCGCGGCAAAGCTGGCACATTTCGGGATAAATCAGGCCCAGGCCGACATTGACCCAGTGTTGCATTTGGCTGCCGAGCAAGGACATGCCCGAATTTATTTTTTTCGGAGGCCGTGGAAAGGAAATTCGCAGGGAATTTTCCGTCCGTCTTTTTCCGGGATAGGGATCCGTCTCCGGCTGTGGCGATGGCCATGGTCGGCATCCGGAGCGCCCTGATAGGCTGCCCGAGGGGGGCGGACGGCTCAACTGGTTCTGCCTTCAAGGCGGGTTCCATCAAGTTTTCACTTTCTGGCACCGGAAGGTTTCGGCATGATGCACAAAATGTATTTCGGAAAAAAGATTGTTGTCGTCATGCCGGCTTACAACGCGGCGAAAACCGTGACCATGACTGTGGATGAAGTCCTGCAGCAACAAATCGTGGACGAAATTATCCTGGTGGACGATCGCAGCCGCGATGACACCGTGCAAGTGGCTTCGTCGTTGCTGGGTGTGCGCGTGCATGTGCATGAAAAGAATACGGGCTATGGCGGCAATCAGAAAACCTGCTACCGGCTGGCGCTGGAGGCGGGAGCGGACATCGTCATCATGGTGCATCCGGACTATCAATACACACCGAAGCTGATCCCGGCCATGGCCTCGATCATAGCGAACGAATTGCATCCGTGCGTGCTGGCCAGCCGGATTCTCGGCGGTTATTCTCTGCGCGGCGGGATGCCGGGCTGGAAGTATGTGGCCAATCGTTTCCTGACGGCGGCGGAAAATCTGCTGCTCGGTGCGAAGCTTTCAGAGTATCACACCGGCTATCGCGCCTTTTCCAAGGAGTTGCTGCAGAAGGTTGACTTGTCGCAAAATTCCGACGACTTCGTGTTCGACAATCAAATGCTGGCGCAGATTTTGTGGCACGGTTTTACCATCGGCGAGGTCAGTTGCCCGACGAAGTACTTCAAGGAAGCTTCATCCATCAACTTTAGTCGCAGTGTAAAGTACGGATTTGGCTGTTTGAATGTCGGATTGAAATTCCGGCTGGCTAAAATGGGACTTGCCCAACCGAAACTATTTCCGCGGTGATTACTTGCCGGCGGGTGACTTGGCCGCAAGGGCGAGAGCCAGGCGGGATTTCTTACGGTTGGCCGTCGGCCGTTTGACCACGCCGGTTTTTACGGCCTTGTCGAAAGCGGAATGAACACCGGGCAGGAGTTTGACGGCTTCGTCCTTTTTGCCGGCGGCGACGGCGGCGCGGAATTCTTTTTCCACGCGGCGCAGCTTGGAAACGATACTGCGATTATGTTGCTGCTTGCGGGCGCTGTTGCGCATCCGGCGTTCGGCTGACTTCGTGTTCGGCATAGATTAAATTATAACTTGAGTAAAAGGGCGCTGAGTCTAGCTGGTGCGCAATGAATGTCAACGGCTAAAAATGTGCCGGCTGGCAGCAGCATGCTGCGGTGCCACCAAAAATTGGGCTCCGTCTCATTCTTGATTCGCGTTATCCGATGATTGTGGTACGATTCAGCCAGACAAAAGCTCAGGATCGCCCTGGCCAACGTGTATCTCCAGATTTTAATTACCGGTGATAGACCATGTTGTGCGCCTAAGAACCGTTACGCAATTATATCAAAACTGATAGCACAGAAACCTGGTTTAAATGAGTCAGCCCATCCGTATTCTGCATTTGGAAGACAACCCGGCGGACGCTCTGCTGGTGCGCGATTTGTTTGCCGAGCAAGAATTGACGGTGGAGCTCAAGGAAGTCAGCCGTAAGGAAGACTTCGTCCGGGCGTTGCAAGAGGAGAAGTGGGATTTGGTACTTTCTGATTATCGCCTCCCTGGTTTTAACGGGCTGGATGCACTCAAGGTGGTCCGGGAAAAGCATCCGATCCTGCCTTTCATCCTGCTCTCGGGAAACCTCGGCGAGCTGGCGGCCATCGAAAGCCTCAAGGCCGGTGCCACGGATTATGTCCTCAAAAGCAATCGCGAGCGGCTCGTCAGCGCCGTAAGGCGCGCCATCACCGAGGCAACCGAGCGCGAACGCCTCCTGGTGGCGGAAGAGCATTTGCGCCGGAGCGAGAAACAGTACCGGTTTTTGTTCCAGAGCAATCCGCACCCGATGCTCATTTTCGATTTGGGCGATCTGAAGATTCTCGAGGTCAACGAAGCGGCCATCCAGCACTACGGTTATTCCCGCGAGGAATTTCTGGCGATGACCTTGACCAGCCTGCGTGTGGCCGACCGCGGCCAAAACAGCAAACCCCCCACTTGGGATGCCGAGTCAAAGAGCCTCATCTGGCGGCATCAGCATAAAAACGGCAATACCATGGAAATGGAGGTTGTCTGGTCACCTCTCACGTTTGAGGGCCGGCTGGCTGCCCTCACGATGGCGACGGATGTGACCGCCCGCCGCCGCGCCGCTCATCGTAATGCGGAGTTCAATAAACTAAGCCACCAGTTGAGCTCCGTCATGACGGCCGCCGAAGCGGCGATGTTGATCTGCGAGGCGGCCGATCAATTGTTTAATTGGGACGATTTTGCCCTGGACCTGTATTTTGCCGAAACGGACGAGGTCATTTCGCTGCTGACCATCACGACGGTGGAAGGCCGGCGTGTGGAAATCCCCGCTTCGCCGCAGTCCAAGTCGGCCAATACACTGGTGCAACGGGTTATTTCACGCGGGGCGGAATTGGTTTCCGCGCTGGAAACCGGCGAGAAGGCGGGCACCACCATGATCGCGCCGATCCGCAAGGGTTCACGCGTAATCGGTGTGCTGTTCATCCAAAGCCGGCAGTCCCACAGCTACACGGAGCTTGATTTGGAAACGCTCCAAACGCTGGCCGATCAATGCGGGGGCGCGCTGCAGCGGGCCCGTGCCGAAGAAAGCCTGCGCCACAGCCAGCAACGTTTCTACGATCTGTTTGAAAATTCACCGGACGCCATTCTCGTCCAGGATCGAAACGGAAAGATTCTCGACGCCAACGCGAGTGCCTGCGCTTTGCATGGTTTGACGCGCGAAGAATTGGTCGGGAAAAATTCCGTGGACGATCTGGTTCCGCTTGGCCAGCGCGAGGTCGCCCGCCTGAATTTTCATCGTCTCGCGAATAGCCAGATTTCCTGGATCGAAGGCGAAAGTTTTCGTGCCGACGGCAAGAGCGTGCCGGTCGAGGCCCGCGTGGTACATATCGAATTCGACGGCAAGCCCGCGATGCTCTTTCACGTCCGCGATGTGAGCGAACGTCACGCGGCAGAAATGGCCCTGCGCAGCTCCGAAACCCTGTTCCGGTCGGTCTGGGAAAACTCAGTGGATGGCATGCGGCTGACCGATGAGAACGGGTGCATGGTGGCGGTTAACAGTGCGTTCTGCCGGTTGGTTGGCATGTCCCAGGAACAACTGGAGGGCAAAGTCTTCACCGCCATTTATTCATCCGCCACGGACCCGGAAATGATGCTCCGTAACCACCGTGATCATTTTCGCGCCGGATTGCTGGAGAATAAGAGCGAACGTGAATTCCGTTTGCATGACGGTCGTCTCGTGGTGTTTGAAATCACGGATTTCTATGTTAAATCCGGCGGCAAACCGCGCCTGCTCCTGAGCCTCGTCCGCGATGTCACCGTCCATAAACGACTCGAGGAACAACTGCGTCAGTCGCAGAAAATGGAAGCCATCGGCCAACTCGCAGGCGGCGTCGCCCACGATTTCAACAACATCCTTACCATCATTCTCGGGCACGCCACCTTGCTGACTCTCACGCCGCTCGATCCCCGGGCGCAAGCTTCCGCCAGCCAGATCAAGCAGGCTTCCGAACGTGCGGCCGGTCTCACGCGCCAATTGCTCGCATTCGGGCGCAAGCAAATTGTCAATCCACGTCCGCTGGACCTGAATCATGTCGTGGGCAACATGACTGAGATGCTCGGACGATTGCTGGGGGAAGACATCGTGTTGCAGCTGAATTTTAGCTCGGAACCGGCAATCATTGAGGCGGATGCCAGCATGATTGAGCAAGTGCTGCTGAATCTGTCGGTCAATTCCCGGGACGCAATGCCGCGCGGTGGAACCCTTTCCATCAAGGTCAGCGCGCGCGAAGTGGATACCAGCCATATTCGGCAGTTCGCCGACGCACGCGCAGGACGCTTTGTGTGCCTGATCCACTCCGACACCGGCATGGGCATACCGCCGGAAAATGTCACGCGCATTTTTGAGCCGTTTTTCACCACTAAAGAACTTGGCAAAGGCACAGGCCTCGGCCTGGCGACGGTTTACGGCATTGTCAAACAACACAAAGGCTGGATCGAAGTGGAAAGCGAACTGGGCCGGGGCACCACGTTCTGTATTTTCCTGCCGGCCTCCACCAACCAGATTTCGGATCTGGATCCCACCGGCCTCCCGACCCGTCCGCCAGACGGATCTGAGACCATCCTGGTGGTGGAGGATGAACGCGACCTCCGGGAAATCATCACCCGGACCCTCATCCGGCATGGTTACCGCGTTTTCCAGGCAGTGGATGGCAACAACGCCATGCAGATTTGGAACGAATACAAAAATGACATCGATCTGGTGTTCACCGATGTCATTATGCCCGGCGGCATCAATGGACGCGAAATGGCTGAGCGGTTCTTGCAACAGAAGCCCAAACTCAAAGTGATTTATTCCACCGGCTACAGCGCCGACGCCCTGGGCAAGGATTTCCGCCTCGACCCGAATTTGAATTATCTCCCCAAGCCTTACCTGCCGGAAGACCTTGCCCGGATCGTGCGCCGCCGGCTTGACGAAAAATTAAACTAAGTTTGCCGTGCCTATTGCCCCGCAAATACGCCTGGCTGGGTTTTCAACTTTGCTTTACCAGCTGACTCCGCTTAAATTTTGCCCATGATTATTGCGCCCTCATTGCTCGCTTCCGACCACGCTGCTTTTGGGAAGGCGGCCGCCCGGGCGGCCGGCGCCGGCGCGGACTGGCTGCATCTCGACATCATGGACGGTAATTTCGTTCCCAATATCAGCTTCGGCCCGCAAGTCGTCAAAGCCGTCCGGCCCTACGCGAAAAACCTTTTCTTCGATGTGCATCTGATGTGCAGCAAGCCGGAGATTCTCCTCGAACCTTTTGCCAAAGGCGGGGCCGACGAGATGATTATCCACGTTGAGCTGGACGGACAGGTGGAATCTTTGATCTGGAAAATCAAATTGCTCGGCAAGAAAGTCGGCTTGGCCGTCAACCCGGAAACATCTATTTCCCTTGTCCAACCGTACCTCGATAAAATTGATCTGCTCCTGGTGATGACCGTCCACCCCGGGTTCGGCGGACAGGAATTCATTCAGGAAACATTGCCAAAAATCCAACAAGCCGAGGCCTGGCGTCGTGAAAGGAAATTGTCCTTTCGCATCAGCGTGGACGGCGGCATCAACGACCAGACCGTTGCCGAATGCGCTCGCGCGGGCGCAGACACATTTGTCGCCGGCACCAGTTTGTACGGCCAGCGCAACCTGAAAGCCGCCATCGCCAGAATGCGAAAAATCGCCCACGCCAACGATCCTGCGCTGGCGGATTTGCGGGTTTGAGTCGTGAACAATCCTGTTCAATGGGAGAGAACCGCTTCCGTTCCGGCTCCGTTCTGTAAGTCCACATGCTGGCTTCTTTCCGGCTCTCAACTCTTCGCGTCCAAGCGGTAGAAAATCAGGCCCCGAATTTAGACCGCGTTTTGCTTTGACATGCGCGGACAGTTCTGGGAAAACCCAACCTGATCGGGTTCAAGCAAATCTTCAACCTCACGCCAGCTTATGAAACACCTGTTGCCATTGTCGGCCGTTGCCTTGTTGACCATCGTTGCATTGCTTTTTACCGTGGAGCCACCCTCTGTCTGCGCCCAGGACACAATGGTTACTTACCAGGGAATTGTCCA
>JBEKMT010000040.1:0-29758 GCA_050008355.1 Verrucomicrobiota bacterium | reverse complement strand
ATTCAGTTCCCGAATACGGTCCGCAAACCTCTGATGACCCGTATCTGCCTGACGCCGGCAATGGTATCAGTGTGACCAATGATACGCCGATTACCTGGAACAATCCCAATGAAGCCTATTTCCCGACTAATTCCAATTTTCAATTAGGTTATGTGCAGCATCTGATCAATCAGTGGGGTTCGTCAACGAACGGCGGCGTGCGTTATTATATCATGGATAACGAGCACAGCCTCTGGTCTTCGACGCACCAGGATATTCATCCGGTGGGGCCGAAGATGGAGGAAATTTGGACCGATATGCTCACTTACGCCAGTATGGTGAAGTCAAATGATCCCAACGCGCAGGTGCTTGGACCGGAAGAATGGGGCTGGTCCGGCTACCTTTACAGTGGGTACGACCAGCAGTGGGCTGGCCAACACGGTGATTACAATCCGGCGGACTATCCTGATCGGACGGCAAACGGCGGGCAGGATTATATTCCCTGGCTACTGAGTCAGTTCTACCAATACTCCCTCACCAACCACCAGCGCTTATTGGATTACGTTACGGTTCACTGTTATCCACAGGAAGGCAGTGTGAGCAGCAGTGCGGTGGATTCAGGGACCGAACTGCTGCGGAACGAATCCACGCGCGTCTTCTGGGACACGAATTACGTAGATCCCAGTTGGATAAATAATGTCATCATGCTCATTCCCCGGTTGAAGAACTGGTCGGCAGCCTATTACCCCGGTACGAAAACAGGAGTTACGGAATACAATTGGGGAGCCGAATCTTCCATCAATGGCGCGACAGCCCAAGCCGATATTCTGGGCATTTTCGGAAGCCAAGGTCTTGATTTGGCCACGCGCTGGACGACACCCGCCACCAACACGCCAACCTATCTGGCAATGAAAATGTATCGCAACTACGACGGCAAAAAATCCAGCTTCGGCGACACCAGCATTCAAACGGTCGTACCGGATCCTGACGATCTGTCCGCCTTTGCTGCCGTGCGAACCAATGATGGGGCGATGACGTTGATCGTCATCAACAAGGACCTCAACAATGCAACCCCGATTTCCGCCAGCATCGCAAACTTCAATGCCGCCGGGACCGTCCAGCGCTGGCAACTGACCGCCGCCAATGTCATTAGCAACCTGTCGAACATTACCCTCACAAACAGAGTTCTCCGGGATACTGTTCCGACCCAAAGCATCACACTATATGTGATGCCTGCCGTAACTGCTTTTAATTTACAACCTGGCAACAACCAGGCTGGTCTACTGGCGATTTCCCTGAACGGGCAAGCCGGAGAGGTTTATGTTCTTGAATCTTCCACCGATCTCGTTAATTGGGCGTCCGTCAGCACCAACACTTTGGTCGGCAATTCCTTTCCCTATTTGATTGCCACCACCAACGCGGCGAAAATGTTTTTTCGCGGTCTCTTAAGCTCGCCGTGACTAAAATGTTATTCTTTTGGCCATAAGCCAGCTCTTGTTGCCGGGCGACCAACGGGCGCTTGACTTTACTTTAAATTGCCTTTCCATCAAGACTGTGCGATTCTTTTTGCACCGTAATGTCTTTAACCGCCAATGAGGCGGATTAATGAATCGTGGCTCCGAGGCTGGAAGTTTTTCCGGTGATCAGGCATTCCCAAAGGCGCAAAAGCTGTCATTTTGCCATTTGTAATTGCCAGCCACCCATCGTGCCATGCTGACCTCAAATGAAACCCACCGGAAATTTGCTCCATACTTTATGACGATGCTCGCGAAAACTGGCGCCAGTCTCAAGAAAGTCAAACCTGCTCACCAAATTCTCTTGAGCCTCAAACCATGGCGGTCTTTGGGGCTGTTGCTGTTGCTCCTGACTCTCGATGAATCCAAGGCTGCCGGCACATGGACACCGCTGGCTTCGTCTCCGCCGACCGGGGTGAATAATTGCATGCTGATGAGCGACGGCACAGTTCTTGGCATGAATGGGGATGGCGGCTGTGTCAAGCTCACCCCGGACATCCACGGTAGTTACATCCACGGCACTTGGACCACCTTGGCGAGCATGAACAACAGTCGACTTTTTTATTCGTCCGAATTGCTCACTAATGGAAATCTGTGGGTGGCTGGTGGCGAAGACGGCACTGGCGGCAGCAGCTCGGAGCTGTATACCCCACTCAACAACGTCTGGACACTGGTTCCCTCTCCCTCAACCGGGTATCCGGATTTTTCCGATAGCATCTCGGAAATCCTTCCCGACGGCAACCCGTTGGTCGCGCCGGTCAGCGAGTCCGGCGGTTGTCTCATCTATAACGTCGTTTCCGATGATTGGCAGACTGCGGCGTCATGCAAGGGCGGATCGCAGGATGAAGCCGACTGGGTGAAGCTGTCCAGCGACAGCATCCTCACGATTGATGCGTTTTCGCAAAATTCTGAACATTACGTTCCCTCGCTCAATGAATGGGTGACCGATGGGGGTGTGCCGGTACCGCTATATGATTCCTCGCTCGGTGAAATTGGGAACGGTCACTTGTTGCCCAACGGAAAGGTGTTTTACATCGGTTCCACTACGAATACCGCCATCTACACCCCGGGAGCTTCGGTGACGAGTGCGGGAAGCTGGGTAGCCGGTCCCCCCATGATATTTGGAACCAACCAACTTGGCCAGTCGGACGCGCCGGGGGCCATGATGATCAACGGCAAAATACTTTGCTGCCTCGGGCCTTCGGCCACCTACAACGGGCCATGCAGCTTTTACGAATATGACTACACCTCCAACGAATTCAGTCAAGTGGGTGCCCCCGGTGGTGGCAATACGCTCGGCAATACCGCTCCGTTTGGGACCAGCATGTTGGATCTACCTGACGGCACGGTTCTGTTTATTGACGGCCAGAACGCAACCTCGTTATACGTATACACCCCCCAAGGAGCGCCGCTGGCAGCGGGACAGCCGGTCATCAGCAGCATCAGCGAGAACGCGAACGGTTCGTACCAGCTCACCGGCACGGGATTGAACGGCATCTCCGAAGGCGCGGCCTATGGCGATGACGAGCAAATGAACGGCAATTATCCATTGGTACGTCTGACGAACAGTGTGTCCGGCGACGTGTATTATGCCCGAACCTACAATTGGAACAGTACCAGCGTGGAGACCGGTAACCGGGTGGTGACGACCGAATTTACCCTGCCGCAGAATCTACCGGCGGGAACTTATTCGCTAGTGGTAACGGCTGTTGGTAATCCCTCGGCGCCGCAAACATTCAGTTATGAGCCGCCATCCGTGCCCACGGGACTCTTAGCCGCAAGCGGCAGCAATGCCTTCGTTGGTTTGCAATGGAACGCAAGTGCCGGGGCAACGGCCTATAATGTCAAACGAGCGCCGAACGACTCCGGATATTTCGCCACGCTCGCGACCGTTCCCGGGACAAATTACACAGATGCCGGGCTGACCAATGGACTCACGTATTACTACAAAGTCTCCGCCATAGGTGGCAGCGGGCCAAGCAGTGATTCTGTCGCAGTCAGCGCCACACCAGCCGGTCCACCGGTGATCCCAGGTGCCACACTGCTTAGTTTGGCGTCATTTTACAACCGCACAGGAATTTATACCGACGGAAGAACGTTTACCGCCGGCCTTGATGGAAGCACTTCGGCTTTTTCCTCCGATTTGCTCGGCCCGTCAGTTTTATGGAATAACCTGGTGTTCCATTTTGGCCCTGCAAATGCGCCGGATGTTGTTTATTGCGCGAGCCAGAATATCGCCCTGCCTGCGGGCCGGTTCAACACACTGCAGATTCTTGCCGCTGCGGTAAACGGCAGTCAAACAGCTCAAACGTTCACCGTAACCTATACCGACAACTCGACTGCCACTTTCACCCAAAGCTTTAGCGATTGGGCCAATCCACAATCTTACCCCGGCGAGTTCACCGTGGCTACGATGCCTTACCGGGATTTGAATACGGGCGGAACGCAAACACTAAATGTGACCCTGCACGGCTACGTTATCGACCTTGATCAAACCAAAACGGTCAAGAACATCGTCCTACCGAACAATTCAGATGTCGTCCTGCTGTCAATCGTCCTGGCGAATGATCCGGTGGGCGTGTCTCTGGCCGATTTTTGCAATCGTGCCGGCATTTATACGGATGGCACCACGTTTACCAACCCGGCCACCGGGGGTCTGGACGGCGGCGGTGAAGCTTATTCGGGCACCCTGCTCGGCACGTATCTAACATGGAGCAACACCGTGTTTACCTTTGGGCCGTTGAACGCTACCAATGTTATCAGTTGCGCCAGCCAGACAATCCCACTTCCGCCGGGGAATTATACCCGTCTGCAAATGCTGGCAACCGGCGTGCAGGGCGGCCAGACGGCCCAGTCGTTTGTCGTCACCTACACCGACGCCACTTCCTCCACTTTTGTCCAAAGTTTGAGCGACTGGTTCACTCCGGCGAATTATGCCGGCGAATCCAAGGCCGTGGTCATGAGTCATCGCAATAACAGTGACGGCACGGAAGATACGCGCACATTTTACCTCTATGGCTACTCTTTCACGCTAAACCCCGCAAAGATTGTTCAAAGCATTCGTCTGCCAAGTGATGCGAATGCAGTGGTCACTGCAATCAGTCTGGTTCCGGATTGGCCGCCCGCTTTTAAAGTGAATCCTCTTACCCTGGCGATTGCCAATGCCGGCCAGTCTTATTCCGGAACCGTCGCCACCAATGCCAGTGATTTGAATGGCGGTACGCTGACCTACGCCAAGGTTAGCGGGCCGGCGTGGCTAAGTGTGGCTGCCAACGGCACGCTCTCGGGCGATCCGGCCAACAGCGACGCAAACACAGACTTGTTTGTAGTGAGTGTCACCGACGCTGGAGGTTTCTCCAACACTGCGTCACTTTACATTTACGTTAACGGTTCGCCCTCGTTTACAGTCAATCCTTTCGCGATGCCGTCGATCGCGGTTGGCCAGGATTATTCCGGCACGATATCAACCAATGCCACCGACCCCAATCCGGGCGACCTGCTCACATTCGCCCTCGTGAGCGGACCTTCATGGCTCGAGGTCGCTACGAATGGAGTACTCTCGGGCACTCCACTTGAAAGCGATATCGGTACCAACAGTTTTGAGGTGAGTGTTACGGATCCCTATGGTCTTTCCAACGCTGCCGACTTGAACATTGTCGTCACCGCACCGGAGTTTATGATTTCAGGGATTTCACCACAGCCGGGGGGCGTGATGTTGAGTTGGGCTGGCGGCACAGGTCCTTTTCAGGTGCAGTCAACCACCAATTTGCTTAATCCCGATTGGCAAAATGTCGGTGGAACTGTTAGCAGCAATGGTTTGCTCGTTAATCCGGGTGAAAATATTATATTTTATCGAATTGTCGGAGAATAGGGGCATAAACTGGCGACGATGCTTGTTAATTCGAACCAAGATGCGGTGACTCATACCGCAAGTATTGCCGTCATGTCCGATATTTCATTCCACGTTTTTCATCCGGGGCGCACGTGGCAATAGTTAATAGTGACGTTTGGACGCCGGCAGTCAAAATCGGTTCGACGCCCGACATAAGGGTTCCGTCGGCTTAAATTTACGGCTAAGTTTCTTTGACCGAGGCGCACATTATCTGCGTCAAATTTCGTGCTGTCCTTGAACTAAAATACCGCTAATTTGTCCAATCCACCTCGAATACTATGAACACACTAAAATCCATCCTCATACTCGGCATCGTCGCCATCGGTTTATTGCCTTCGATGGCCCAACAAAAACGCTTAAGCCCGCATGAAACTATTGGTGCGGTAATAGACGGAAACCGGATCACGATTGTCTATGGCCGGCCCTACACGAAAAATCCCCATACCGGTGAAGTCCGTAAGATCTGGGGGGGGCTGGTTCCTTACGGCGAAGTCTGGCGCACGGGCGCGGATGAAGCCACTTTACTTATCACCCAAAAGGCTATCGCTTTCGGCTCAACAACCATACCAGCAGGAGCTTACACATTATGGACTGTGCCAAATCAAGGTGGCGCTGCCAAACTGATTGTGAACAAGCAGATCGGCCAATGGGGTGTCGGCTCGGGATCGTATGATGAAACACAGGACCTGGCGCGGATAGATCTGAACCAGGAAGCCTTGCCCACGCCGGTGAATCAATTCACCATTGCTATCACTAAAAATCCGTCGGGCGGCGGCGTCTTGAAAATGTCCTGGGAAAACACTCAATTTTCTGCACCCTTCACCGTGCAAAACTAATCCAACCAATCCACCCCAAAAGCTTATGAAATCAAATGTATACCGTTTTCTCCTCGCCTTGGCTTGCAGTTTGATTTTTGTTTCGAAATCGTCGGCCCAGACGCCCAATGTGCAGTTTCCCGCCGCGAGTCCTGAATGCACGTTGAAACAACGTATTGGCCTAACCGACATTGAGATCGACTATTCCCGCCCGGGCATAAAGGGGCGTACTGTTTTTGGCGGCATCGTTCCCTACGACCGGGTATGGCGGACGGGGGCTAATCAGGCGACTAAAATCACCTTTAGCACTCCTGTGAAATTGAATGGGCAGGACATTCCGGCCGGCAGTTATGCCCTCTTTACCATCCCCGGCGAAGACGCGTGGACCATCATTTTGAGTAAAAACTCCAACCAGTTTGGAGCTTTCCAATACGATCCCAAGGACGATCTGGCGCGTTTCAAGGTGGTTCCTATGGAGCTCGCCGAATCGGTTGAGACGTTTACGATTGAATTCAACCGATTACGCGATGAATCGGCTGATATCAATCTCATTTGGGACCGCACTGTCGTGCCGTTGAAACTGGAAATAGATCTCACGGACAGGTTGGTGCCACGAATCGAGGCGGCCATGGCATCGTCCGATAAAAAATCGGCGGCCTTTTATTTTCAAGCCGCTACGTTCTATTACGACCACGATCAGGATTTGAATAAAGCGCTTTCCTGGCTTAATACCGGACTCGTTGACAATCCTGGCATTGCCTTTGAAATGCTCCATCTCAAAGCTCAAATTCTCGCTAAACAAGGCGATAAAGCCGGCGCGATTGCGGCGGCCAAACGGTCAACTGAACTATCCATTAAAGCCGAGGGCCCCGACAATTCATTCGAAAAGATGAATCAAGACCTGATCAACAGCTTGGACTGATGACCTCAAAGCGTCTGTTCAAGTACAATTTTGGGAGGGTGCTGATTTGCTTATCGCTTCTGTTTGCAGCGAAATTGCCAAACGTGCGAGTGGGAGGACGCCTGCAGCCTGACCATCGCCGGCAAGTCTTCAACGCTTGTTTTCGGGTGTTGATTTATCTCCTGACAGGCGTTTTATTTGCTCTGCCGGTTTTGGGTGATTCATGGCCCGTTGATTATTCGTCGCCGGAAATTCTCCATGAGCTCCAAAGCTTCCGGCAGATGGGTAGCGTACTATATATTGCGGCGCATCCTGACGATGAAAATACCGAACTGCTCGCTTATCTTTCGCGCGGACGCGATTACCGCACGGCTTACCTTTCGCTGACGCGTGGCGATGGCGGTCAAAATGTGCTCGGCCCTGACTTTGGCGAAAAATTAGGCGTCGCGCGCACCCAGGAATTGCTGGCAGCCAGGCGAATTGACGGTGCCCGTCAATTTTTTTCCCGCGCCGTTGACTTTGGTTTTTCCAAGGATTACCGCGAGACGTTGAGGATTTGGGACCCGCAAGGCGTTTTGTCCGACATGGTGCGGGTCATTCGTGAATTTCGTCCGGATGTGCTGGTAACACGATTTTCCCCAATTCCCGGCGGTACACACGGACATCACACGGCGTCAACCATTTTGGCTTTGGAAGCGTTTAAGCTTGCCGGCGATCCGAAAGCCTTTCCCGAGCAGGAACTCGCACCATGGCAACCCAGGCGCATTATTTGGAACGTGTCAGGTTTCCAACGTCAAGACATCGTTGGCACCAATCAGGTGCGGATCAACGCCGGCGGGGTTGATCCGGTATCTGGCGAATCGTTTGCCGACATCGCTGGTGAAAGTCGCTCAATGCACAAGACCCAGGGCTTTGGCAACTACAGAATTGCTGGTGACCAGGGTGGTCCCAGATTTGAATCATTCCAGCTTCTGGACGGCGCTCCCATGACGAATGACATTTTGGATGGCGTGGATACCACTTGGAACCGCGTGCCGGGTGGCGCTGAAATCGGGCACCTCACCGATGAAATCATTGCGCAATTCGATCCGGCAAATCCAGCTGCCGATGTTCCGGCGATATTGGAACTGCGCGGTAAACTGGCAACCCTGTCGACTCACGATTCGGTCGTCGCTGAAAAAAGGGCTCAATTGGATCATGTTTTGCAACTTTGCCTGGGACTCGAAGTGCAGACGACGATTGCCGAAGCCGGGGTCGTGCCGGGCGAACCAATGAAGCTTCATCATTCGGTCATGCTTCATTCCCGCATTCCAATCAAGTGGGTTGCGGTCCGCTATCCTGAAATCACTAACGTAAACAGCGGTGAGTTGGATCTGCAAACGGAAAGAACCAACTCGCTTGATGACGTTCAAACCTTGCCCGCCGCAACTCCCTTGACACAGCCCTACTGGTTGCGCGAGCAAGGCACACCCGGGATGTTCCGGGTCGACGATAAGACCTTGATTGGGACGCCGGAGAATCCCCCGGCATTTCCTATCAAACAAGTTTTTGAAGTTGATGGCCAGACCCTCGTGATACCGGATGAGCCGGTGCAAATCACGACTAATTCTTTGGGACACGAAATCCGTCGCCGGTTGGAAGTGATTCCGCCGGTATCGCTGCAGTTTGTCTCGGACATCGCACTGTTCAACCCGGGAACCTCGAAGGCGGTCACAGTGGAAATAGAGGCGTCACGTGCGGGTTCCGCCGGGACATTACGATTGGAAGCTCCCGCCGGCTGGAGCATTTTTCCCGCCGGACAGGCCTTCCGTCTAACGTCTATAGGGCAACGAGCGCAGTTCACGTTTACCATTATCGCACCACCGCAATACGGCGCCGCAAGAATCGTGGCCAGCGCGGAAATCGACGGCGTAAGTTATCGCAATGAGCACGAAGAAATCAATTATCCGCATATTCCGCCGCAATTGCTTCAGCCGCTCGCCAGCTTGAAGGCGGTCTGCCTTGAACTGGCAACCCGGGGGCACACGGTCGGATATCTTCCGGGCGCAGGGGACAGTCTGGCCGAAAACTTGCGACAAATGGGGTACACAGTTAAGATCTTGGACGACGCAAACCTCACACCCGATGAATTGCGAGATTTGAATGCTGTCGTGATCGGCGTTCGTGCGTTCAATGTCCGGAAAAATCTTGCAGCCCATATGCCGGCATTGTTTGCTTACGTCGAAAACGGCGGAACAGTGATAGCACAGTACAACCGGCCCGATGGATTGAAGGTGAATCAGATTGCTCCCTATGATTTGCATCTTGCCGGCGGTCGCGTAACGGACGAAACTGCGGCAGTCACCTTTCTGGCACCGGAACATCCCGTGCTGAACACACCCAATAAAATCACAAGCGCGGATTTTGACGGCTGGATTCAGGAGCGTGGGATCTATTTCCCGGACCAGTGGGATTCTCATTTTACGCCGATCCTCGCGTGCCATGATCCTGGTGAATCACCGCTACAGGGATCCCTGCTCGTAGCGCACTACGGGAAGGGTTATTACGTTTATACCGGGCTGGTGTTTTTCCGGGAGCTGCCCGCCGGTGTGCCCGGCGCTTATCGTTTGTTCGCCAATATGATTTCACTCGGAAAATGAAACCTCCCAACGCTACGGAACCATCCGCGCGTGAATCTGAAACCACCGGCCTGCCGTGGCCGCGAACGTGGCCGGGAGTTTATCTTTTCGTCCTCGGCAGTTTTATTCTCTGGCTCGTGTTGCTGGTTGCCTTGACGGATTTCTTTGCATGAACCCGCTGGATTTTGTCGTCCTCATCGGCTCCATGCTCGGTATCGCGGGCTATGGTATCTGGCGCACGCGCGGTCGTCGCACCCTGCACACTTATTTGCGAGGTGACGGCCGGACACCGTGGTTCGCCATCGGCCTTTCCGTCATGGCCACACAGGCAAGCGCAATTACTTTTCTCTCCACTCCGGGACAGGGTTATCTCGGCGGACTCGGTTTCGTGCAAATTTATTTTGGCGTGCCGGTGGCGCTGATACTCATCGCCATGTTTTTTCTACCGGTCTTTCGAAAGTTGAACGTTTACACAGCCTATCAATTTCTCGGAAAACGGTTCGACGGCAAGACCCGCTTGCTCGCCGCGGGATTATTCCTGTTGCAACGAGGGCTCGGCGCCGGATTAACGATTTACGCGCCCGCCATCGTGCTCACCACGGTCTTTGGCTGGCCACTCAACCTGACAATTATTTGCAGCGGGTTGCTCGTCATCATTTACACTGTCCTGGGCGGCAGCGACGCCGTGACTGTCACCCAGAAATACCAGTTCGGAATCATATTCGCGGGCATGATGACGGCATTTTGCCTGTTGGTGAATAAGCTCCCGGCCGGACTAAGTTTTGCTGACGTTTTTACCCTCGCAAGCGGATTTCAAAAGCTAAACGCGGTGAATTTTTCAACCAATGTTCACGAGCGCTACACTTTCTGGTCGGGTCTACTCGGCGGGACCTTTCTGATGCTTTCTTATTTCGGCACCGACCAGTCGCAGGTGCAACGCTATATTTCGGGCGCGTCCTTGCGCGAAAGCAGGCTTGGCCTCATGTTCAATGCCGTGTGCAAAATACCGATGCAGTTTTGCATTCTGCTGCTCGGAGTCCTCATGTTCGTCTTTTATCAATTTGAGCCGTCGCCATTGTTTTTTAATTCAGCGTCCGCGGCTTATATCGCTGACCACTCCGCCGACCCGAAGCTGCGCGCTTACGAAGATGACTTTCAATCCGCCCATGCTCAAGCACGCCAACAGCTCGAGAGCTGGTTGCAAGCCAGACGCGATGGAAAACAAGCGGCCGCGGCTACTGCTTTCACGGCGGCGGCAGCCGCGCAACAACATGGCGAAGCAATTCGCGTTGCTGCGGGTGAGGCACTGTCTTTGCAAGATTCCGGCACCAAGGCAAACGACGCCGATTATGTCTTCATCACCTTTATCCTCCAACAATTGCCTCACGGAGTCATCGGTCTGCTGGTCGCTGCATTTTTTGCGGCGGCCCTTTCTTCAAAAGCGGCCGAGCTTAATGCGCTTGGTTCCACTACCACGATTGACATTTATCACCATCTTTTCAAACGTGATCCAGCGGATGCGGGCGGCGTCCTTGCTTCAAAATGTTTCACAGCTTTTTGGGGGATCGTCGCGATTGCTTTCGCACTTTATGCACATCTCGTCGAGAATTTGATACAAGCCGTGAACATTTTGGGTTCCATTTTTTATGGCGTGATGCTCGGCCTTTTTGTCGTTGCATTCTTTATCCGGCACGTCGGCGGTACAGCCGTTTTTTGGGCAGCCCTCGCGGCGCAGACGCTCATCTTCATCCTCTATGACAAGCTCACGATTTCCTACCTGTGGTATCCCCTCATCGGTTGCGTGGCTTGCGTGGCATTCAGCCTCATTTTACAAACTGCCCTGGGTAACGATAAACCCCATTTCACACTGAGCGCATCATGATCTCTCCGGTCATTTGTTTTGGCCAGCAGCCTTGCGGGTTTTTCCCGAAACGGTTTTTGTTTGCCAAGATCCAAACTGCGAGACGCCTGCAAAGCGAGATCGGCGGCGAAATTGTTTTCTTTTACCACGACAGCGATCACGATCCGCGCGAAACTAAAACCGTGTTGCGCCATCGCCGAACCAATGAACCGGCGACGCTCAACTTCGCTTTCAAAAACAAAATTCAACGCAAGTTTTCTCCCCTCTATTTAAAAACCATCCCTGCTGGCTGGCAGGAGAAAACCACCCTGCAATTGCCCAATTATCTGGTGCGTCCTCTGATCGAGATGTTCTCGAAGATTTCCGCCGGCAGTGTCGCGGACTTTTGCCTCTCCATGTATCAAGAGTTGGGATTGCTCGATGGCGTTCGGGTGGTGCGCTCAAGCGATGTCGCGCTCCGCCGTGCGGCCCGTGACATTCCTGATTATTTTGTGGATGTTCCCTACGAAGGTGAGATCGTTCGCGCGCGTTGTTTGGGCGGCACGTTGGAATTGCACGGAGGCGGCGAAAAGTTCGTGACCCTGCCTCCAGCCACTTTTAGCAAGGAACAAATTAGTCCCAGCCGCGATTCACGGTTGCTGTGGATGCAATCCGTTTTGCACTGCACACATTACATTGCCGGTGCGGGCGAACAAGCCTACCTTCGGAAGGAGGATACGCCCGAAGTTAATTTTGTGACGCGTGACAGCATTGACCGACCCGATGAAGCCTGCACTGAATTCAACTGAACTTGCGCCATTGCTGGCGTTTGGCGCGCACCCCGACGACATCGAATTCGGTTGCGGCGGGGTAATCGCCGGCGAAACTTCCGCCGGACGCAAGGTGCATTTTGTCGTTTGTTCACGCGGTGAAGCCGGAACACATGGCACTCCGAAGCAACGGACGGCCGAGGCGAAGAAGGCTGCTTCCTTGCTGGGCGCAGCCATGGAATTTCTCGAACTCAATGGCGATGCGCATTTGGAAATTCGCACCGCCCACGCGCTTAAATTGGCAAAGATAATTCGCCGAGTCCGCCCTGGCGAGGTGCTTGCGCCGAGTTTGGCGGGCAATCAACATCCCGATCACGCGCGTTTGGGTCAACTCGTGCGTGATGCCGCGCGGCTTGCTCGTTATGGCGGATTGAAAGACTTGCGTGCTCAGGCACCTCATGCCATCGATCAATTATTCTTTTACGCCGTGACTCCCGAAGCTGAACCGCACGATATCTCACCAGTGCTGATTGATATTTCGTCGCCGCAAATTATTTCGACTTGGACCGCCGCCATGAGAGCGCACACCTCGCAGACTTCCACTCGCGATTATGTTGAGTTGCAATTGACGCGTGCCCGGTTGCTCGGCGCCCGTGCTGGTATTGCATTTGCCAGCGCGCTTTTCCCCAACGATCCGCTCGTATTTGAATCACTCGCCCAGGCTTGTCGGGCGGCCCGTCAGTTCTGAAATGGATTCGAACCGTCCATTAAAGATTGGTGTCACTTGCTATCCTTCCGTGGGCGGAAGCGGCGTGGTCGCATCAATGTTGGGCGAAGGACTTGCTCGGCGCGGTCACGAAATTCATTTCATCAGCTATGAACGCCCGTTCCGCCTGCCGCTTGGTGTGCCGCGGATTCATTTTCATCCGGTGGTCATTAATGATTATGGCTTGTTCAAATATCCCGATTATACCTTGCCCCTGTCAGTAAAAATGGCCGAAGTGAGCCGCGACCATCAGTTGGATATTCTACATGTGCATTACGCTGTGCCGCATGCGACGGCGGCGATTCTCGCGCGCTCCATGTTGCCTATGGAGCAGAAGCCCCGCATTGTTACCACCTTGCACGGCACGGATACGACCTTGTTGGGGGCCGATCCCGGCTATGGTCCGGCTATTCATCACGCGTTGACTCACTCCGACGCCGTGACCACCGTGTCGGAGTATCTAAAGCTGGAAACACAGCGAGTGCTCGGATTTGATGGCCCGATGGATGTCATCCACAATTTTTTCGCGCCACGCACACCCCGTCGCTCGCGAGAAGAAATACGGCGTGAACTTGGCATGAGGGATGAGGTAATGTTGCTCCACCTGTCGAATCTGCGTCCACCAAAACGCATTGATCTATTGCTGGAAACCGTAGCCAAAGTTCGTCCCCGTGACTCCTTCAAATTGGTCATTCTATCCGGCGGGAAGTTTGCCGCTTTTGCCGGTGATGTGTGCAGGTTAGGATTGGAAGACCGGATCATCGTACGCGAAAATATTTCGGACATAGAAGATTACCTCCAAGCCGCTGATCTAGGTTTGTTCACTTCCGAAAACGAAAGTTTCTGTTTAAGCATTCTCGAAGCAATGTTTTTTGGCTGTCCCAGTGTGGCCACGCGCGTTGGTGGCATCCCCGAAGTCATTCTGGATAACGTGACCGGGTTGCTAGTGCCCTTCGGCGAAACTGAGGTTATGGCCCGCTCCGTCGAGAGCTTGATTCAAGATCCAGCGCTGAGGACGAATTTGGGCCGCGCCGCAAAAATCAGGGCTGGTGAATTCTTTTCAGCAAACCTCATCGTGCCTCGCTATGAACAGCTTTACCGGCGAGCATGTGCACGATCGCTTTAACAGAAATTGAACCTTGATAGGCTCAAGCCGGCCATGCAACACGCTCTGGCGCGAAGCTCCCGGGTCCGTCATGCCGGACTTGCAAGTACCACCTTAAAACTCTATCAAGAGAAATGCGCTTGTTTGCAATAATGCTGATCGGGTTTCTGGGAAGCGACTTTGGAGTCAAAGCCGAACCACAGACCCCTATCGACCGGCATGCCTTAGTCTCTAGACATGATATCGATTGGCGCAGCCTGAACGGCCAAATTCCCTTGGGTAATGGCAATTTCGCATTCAATGCTGATGGCACCGGCTTGGAAACCGTCGGCGGCAATACAATGTGTCACTGGTGTTGGCACAATTTTCCGCTCCCTTCGGGTTTTACAAAAAGCGACCTCAAGCCTTGGGCAACACTGGATCACGGACACATTACTGGAGACACCACACCCGATCCTAAACCTCTTGCTGATTGGCAACGGGTTAATCCCCAGCCGCTAAACCTCGGGCGGCTTGGTTTTGTCAGCCAGGATGGGGAAAGGTTAAACAGCACGGATGTACAGGTGGATTCAAGGCATCTCGAGCTATGGACTGGCCATTTAACGAGCCATTTCACGTATCTAGGCAAATCGGTGACGGTGCAGACCTGTGTTGACCCCAGGTCCGATACGGTGGCGGTACATGTCGAATCGACATTATTTCGTGACGGCCAGTTGCAATTGATGCTCGATTTTCCCGCTCCCGCTCAAAATGTTGGAGCTTGGGTGGGTGATTTCTCAGAGATCGCCGGACACCAAACGATGGTTGTTCAACACACTCATGATTGGCTTAAAATAAAACGCACGATTGACGATGCGCAGTACGAAGTTGTGCTCACTGGTCGGGGCTTTACCGTCCGTCCGCCAATTGCCATGCAACCAGAAATTGAAAGCGCCCGCTTTGGCGTCGACGGAAGAGGTTGGACCAATGTTACCGCTCAGGTAGCTGGCTTGATTCGTGATCACGGCGCTGTAATCGCTAACAAAGCCTTGTTTGGTGACCCTGCAGTTGGCTTCACCAAACAGCTCGAACTCAAATATCGCGTCAATGAACATGAACACACCAGCAAACTATCTGAGAATGAAAGTTGGAGCATCAGTGGCCCACCATCACCACACCGATTCACAATTGTTCCCGAGTCCGGAATCGACGCAATCGATCTAACCTGCCATTTTGGGACCCACGCTGCGAGCGGCGCTCCGATAGAATTCGCAGATGTAAAAAGAGCGTGCGCTACCAGTTGGCCAGCTTTCTGGAACAGCGGCGGTGCCATTGATCTATCCAAAAGCAAAGATCAGCGCTGGAATGAGTTAGAACGCAGGATCGTGCTTTCTCAATACGAACTGGCGGTGCAATCGGCGGGGGACAATCCACCTGCCGAAGTTGGGCTGACCGGAACGGATCCTTGGCTGGCAAAGTGGCACTTTGAGATGATTTGGTGGCACCTTGCTCATTATGCCCTATGGGATCGATGGCCGATGGCCGAAAAGGCGCTCACGATTTATCCTCGCGTAGCTCTTGTCGCTAGGTCGATTGCCGCCAATTTCGGCTATCGGGGGCTGATGTGGCCCAAATCGACCGGCCCCAACGGCTATAATGACGGGTTTCCTCCCGAGATGGCTTTGCTCTGGAAGGAACCGCATCCGATTTTTTTCGCCGAGCTCGATTACCGGCTCCATCCCACGCCGGAAACTTTGGCTAAGTGGAAGGACATCGTCTTCGGGACCGCCGAGTTCATGGCTGATTACCCGACGCGTAACCCGAGCACCGGCCAATACAGCCTCGATCCTGTCTGGCCTGCGAGTGAAGGCAAAGTGAGTCCGCTCCGACGAAACACCATCTTCGAACTCGCTTATTGGCACTTCGGATTGAATCTCGCTCAACAATGGCGGCAGCGCCTCGGCCTCTCCCGTGAGCCGCATTGGGATGATGTGGCCCGCCACCTCGCACCGCTGCCGGAAAAAGATGGTCTCTATATCTTCAGCGATGATCGGCCGGACACTTTCACCACCCGCACCTTCGACCATGTAGACATCATCGGGATTGACGGCATGCTGCCACCGTTCCAAGGTTTGGATCTGGAAACGGCCCGGCGCACGTTGGAGGAAGTGGGCCGGAGATGGAATTGGGATGCGACTTGGGGCTGGGATTTTCCATGGATGGCCATGGCTGCGGCGCGCATCGGAGATCCAAAACTGGCGGTCGAGGCTCTGTTGAATCCGTCTCCTAAGAATTATTATGACGAACGTGGTATTTGTACCGGTGGCCCCGGGCCGTACTTGCCCGGCAACGGCGGTTTATTGTATGCCGTGGCCATGATGGCTGCAGGCTGGGATGGCGGTCCGAAACAGCACGCGCCTGGTTTCCCCAAAGATGGTTCGTGGACTGTGCACTGGGAAGATTTGAAGCCTGCGCCATGATTGGCTCGATACCTTCCTGCATTCTTGGTATATCTTTTGCGAACCCGCTGAATTTCCGGGGTACCATTGACAGAATTTGTTCAAGCCGACGTGCGGTATCGTTAACTTTGGCTTATTTGCTCAAATTATCCGTCTCGATCGCAATTAAGTACTGGTGATTCTTAATTCGTCTGCTAATATGTTGAACGTTTAATGTTTATCTATCCTAAGACTTATGATGTGATTGTAGTCGGTGCCGGACATGCTGGCGTCGAGGCTGCTTTGGCTGCAGCCCGCATGGGCTGCCAAACTCTCCTGTTAACAATCAACGCTGATTCGATCGGTCAGATGTCCTGCAACCCGGCAATTGGTGGTTTGGCGAAGGGTCATCTCGCTCGGGAAATTGACGCGCTCGGAGGCGAGATCGGGAAAGCGACCGACATGACTGGTCTTCAGTTTCGAATGCTTAACACGAAAAAGGGTCCCGCCGTTTGGGCTCCCCGGGCTCAATGCGACAAGAAAGCATATCAGTTCCGGTTGAAGTGGGTCTGCGAGTCAGAGCCCAATCTGGACGTCAAACAAGGCCAATCGGCCCGAATTCTCCACAAGGATGGAGTCGCTACTGGGGTGGAGACTACGCTCGAGGTTCAATATCTAGGCAAGACGGTTGTCATTACCACGGGAACATTCTTGCGCGGCTTAATGCACATCGGAACCAATCAGCAATCCGGCGGCCGCGCCGGCGATTCAGCAGCCATGAGCCTTTCCGGCTCACTCAAGGAAATTGGCCTCGAACTTGGCAGATTAAAAACTGGAACACCTCCAAGACTGCTGCGCCGGTCAATAGACTTTGCCAAAATGGAACCCCAGTACGGGGATGAGCCGGTGCCCTATTTCACCTTTTGGAAGGACGATTTGTTCCACATGGAACAAACTCATGTTCCGCATCCCATCCCGAGCTCCTCTAACGGCAAATATCCCCCTGGCTCCGTTCTGGACCGGATCAATGGCCAGTTGCCCTGTCATGTCACTTTCACTACCAAGAAGACGGCGGATATTATCCGTACGAACCTCCACAAGTCTCCGATGTATTCCGGACAAATCGAAGGTGTCGGTCCGCGTTACTGCCCATCTATCGAGGATAAAATCGTCAAGTTCGCCGAAAAGGAGCGTCACCAGATTTTCCTCGAACCCGAGGGCATCGGTACAGACGAGTTTTACCTCAACGGTTGCTCTACCAGTCTCCCATTCGAAGTACAGGTCGACATGGTTCGTACCATCATCGGTTGTGAGAACGCCGAGATTTTGCGCCCTGCATACGCCGTCGAATATGACTTTGCTTTCCCGACCCAACTTCATCCTTCGCTGGAAACCAAAGTCTGCAGCAATCTTTTCCTCGCCGGCCAGATTAACGGCACTTCTGGTTACGAAGAAGCTGCCGCCCAGGGCTTAATGGCTGGCATCAACGCCGTCAAAAAAATCCAAAATCTCGAGCCCATTGTCTTGCGCCGGGATCAGGCTTACATCGGGGTGCTCATTGACGACCTTGTTACGAAGGGAACTTCTGAACCTTATCGCATGTTTACTTCACGCGCCGAATACCGGCTGCTTTTGCGTCAGGACAACGCCGATTTGCGCCTAAGCCAGATTGGTTCGGATATTGGGTTGCTTCCAGCGCGGAACTTAAGAAAGTTTCAAGCCAAAGAAGCCGCCATTAAAAATGAGATCAGCCGTCTTCACAAAACTTTTCATGCCAGCGATTCACTGGCTAAAATACTTTCACGACCGGAGATGAATTACTTCGAATTACCTCAGTTTGAAAAGAGCCTTTCCGAGGAAGTCATCCAGCAAGTTGAGATAGCCATTAAATACGCCGGCTACGTCTCACGGCAGGAAATCGAAGTGGAGCGTATGAAGACCTTGGAGGATAAGAATATTCCGCCCACTTTTGATTACACGACCGTGCCTAGTCTTCGGCTCGAAGCACGCCAGAAACTGACCAATATCCGCCCCAGAACCGTCGGTCAAGCCGCTCGCATTTCCGGCGTTTCACCAGCCGATATCGGCATCCTTCTAATCTGGCTGAAACGTGGAAACCCAGACGCTGCCGCTCTGGTGTAAACTCTGTACTCATTGCGCGCGCCATATTGTGACAAATGGCTCCAATTTTGTAAACAGTGTTAACATATTCCCCAAGATGGTTTAAGCAATGCTCGGGCCTGCTCATTCGTGAACACGAGAAATCCTTGTCTCACCCGTGGCTCGAAAAAGCAACATGCCCTCGCGTCGGTCTAGACTAATCTGAGGTACTCTTCCAGCCAATGATCTGACCATCTGGGAGGCGCACAGCATTGGTTTCATTGAATTGCGCGACGTTAGACCAAAAATTTCCACCCTCTAGATGCAGAATCGTCGTTTGCTGTGGTTCAATCCTTACAGGGATCGTGAGATAACCATATTCATTTGCGCGCGCAACCACTTCATATTTTCCCGGTACCAGCGCGATGGGTACCGCATCTTCAAAGACAGTCTTGGATATGTTGTGAACCCGGCGGAGCAGGCTGCCGTCGGCATCCAAAATCTTATAGTCGGAATGCTCCGGACGATTAGGGTCGCTGCTATTAAAATCGGCATTTCTTTTATAAGCGGAATAAACTACCAGTACGCCGTCGCCAGCACCCGTCGGCTTGGAATCCGTCGGGACCGGCCCGACCGTGGCAGTTGTAAAATTGGTTTTGTCGGTGACACAACCAGACAAGAAGATGCTTGCGGAGAACGCAAAGACTTTTAAAAAAATGTTCTTCATATATCGAACCATCGCACAATTCCCGCAAAACGAAAGTTCCACGTGGAACTTCAAACCGACGAGTAAGATTCCACAGTCAGAGTTCTGATTATCCCACTGGCCCTGTTGAATAGGTTTGACAATGGTCTCCGGTGTTCCTCGGCCCAAAGCGCAAGCATCAATCACACGTCAGATACATGGTGGCAATTGTGGTCTCACCTGGCTCCGAAGTGATTTGAATGCGCCCGTTGTGGGCTGCGACAATCCATTGTACGATACTTAAGCCAAGGCCACAACCTTCGACGGTCTGGCTATGGCTGGCGTCGCCGCGACAAAAGCGATCAAAAATGCGCGGCAATAGTTCGGGCGCGATACCTGTGCCGGTGTTTTCAATCTTCAGTTCGGCGGATTTTTCGACCCGGCGAAGACCAATTTTCACCGTGCCGCCCGGGTGGTTATATTTGATGGCATTATCCGTCAAGTTCAACAGCAACTGTCGGAGACGGTGGCGGTCGCCCTGGGCGGAGATCTTTTCGCACTCTTCGAGGTTGACGTGAATGTTTTGCGATTGGGCAAGAATTCTTGCGTCGGCAAAAGCTTCCCTCACCAGATCGTCCAGGCGTAGTGGTTCGAATTGCAGCTTGACCAGTCCTGCATCCGCCTTGGTCAGGAGTGTCAAGCCATCCACGATCCTGGCGAGCCGTTCAATCTCATCCATTTGGCTCGATAAACGTTCCCTCTGGACAGCCGTCAAAGTTTGCTCGCGTAAAGCCGTTTCTAATTCTCCCCGCAAAACGGTTAGCGGGGTTTTTAGCTCATGGGAGGCGTGCAAGGTGAATTCGCGGATGCGATTAAATGAACCGTCCAGGCGCGCAGTCATGGCATTAAAAACATCCGTCAGGCGATCCAATTCATCGCCGTTACCCGCGTGAGACAACTGCGAATTCAAATTGCGTTCGTGGATTTTTTCGACCGCCTCGGTGAGCGCGGTCACTGGTGCGAGTGCCTTCCGGGTGATCCACCATCCCCCAAGCAACCCCAAGACCACCGCTGGCAAACCGACTTGAAACAACATTTCTCCTACCTCCTTCAATGCATGTTTCAGGGGATGATGGCGATGATCTTTGATTGATTGCTCGAAGATTTCCCGGTACAGGCCGAGGCCCATGACCAATAGCGAAATGGTAAGTATCCCAGCGTACCACACCGTCAATCGCGTGCGAATTTTCATTCCCTTAGCACATAACCCGCGCCGCGGACGGTGTGGAGGAACTTGGTTTCAAATCCACCATCAATTTTTTCGCGCAGCCTTTTCATGTAAACATCTACAATATTCGTGCCGGGATCGAAATCATAATCCCAGACCTTTTCCAGGATGCTCATGCGTCCGCAGATGCGCCCGGCTGAGCGCATCAAAAATTCCAGGAGCCGGAATTCCCTTGCGGTCAAGTCGAACGTTCTTCCGCCACGTTGAGCCTGGTGCAGAATGGTGTCGAGTGTGAGGTCTCCGATTCGCAACGTGGGTGATTTAGTGTCTCCGCCGCGCCGGCTAAGTGCACGGACCCGCGCCACCAGTTCCGCGATCGCAAAGGGTTTTGGCAGGTAGTCTTCGGCACCCGCATCGAGGCCTTCAATTCGTTCATTGACCGCGCCGCGGGCGGAGAGTAGCAGCACCGGCGTCCGGTCTTTCAATTCCCGCAACTTGCGCAGCACGCTCAAGCCGTCGCTGCCAGGCAACATGATGTCGAGCACAATGCCGTCAAACGCGGTCGTGGTCGCTGTCGCCAGGGCATCCTCGCCGTTGTGACAGACGTCCACGGCAAAACCTTCGGCGTCCAGAGCCTTACGGATGAACGTCGCGGTTTTCTTTTGGTCTTCCACAACGAGAACACGCACGGGTTTAATCAAACCCCAAAACCAAGAAGCAGACGAGGAAAAACCCCACTAAAACAATCAATTTTAGATGAATTTTTTGTCATTTTCACGAATTGTCTCGCCTCCTGTCGCCGGTAATTAAATTATAGACCATCAGGCATTATGAAAACACTACTTCTGGCCACCAGCCTTTGTCTAGTGGGCGCGACCGTCGGACGTGCGGATGAACCTTATCACTTTGTCAAGGAAATCACCATCGGCGGCGAAGGTGGTTGGGACTATCTTGCCGTGGATCCGTCTGCGGAACGACTGTTTGTTTCGCATGACACCAAAGTGGTTGTGGTTGACTTGAACACGGAACAGGTCGTCGGTGAAATCACCAATACTATTGGTGTTCATGGCATTGCGGTCTCAACCAAACTAAATCGCGCCTATGCGAGCGACGGACGCGCGAATCAAGTCACCATTGCCGATCTGGACACACTGCAAACCATTTCAACCGTCACCGCCGGTAATAATCCTGATTGTATTTTGGTCGGGCCTAAACAGAAGGAAGTATACGCATTCAATGGTCGCGATCACACGGCAACTGTCATCGCAACGGATTCAGGGCAAGTGGTTGCCACCATCCCGCTGGCAGGCAAACCGGAATTCGCCCAAGCCGAACCGAAAGCCGATCGCGTCTTCGACAATCTTGAGGATCAAAGTGAAGTCGCTGTAATTGACGCCGAGTCACATCAGGTCGTTACCAACTGGCCGATTGCGCCGGGAAAGAGTGCCTCCGGCATGGCGATCGACCGCAAAAACCATCGATTGTTTCTCGGATGCGATAACCAATTGATGGTGATGATGGACACCACGAGTGGAAAAGTGCTGGCGACTGTGCCAATCGGAGATGGCGTGGACGCCACGGCCTTCGACCCCAAGACGAAATTGGCCTTTGCCTCCTGTGGCGACGGCGCAACCACCATCGCCCGCGAAGAAGGTGATGCGCTCACCCTCGTACAGACCTTGAAGACTGAACGCGGTGCCCGCACGATGGCGCTCGATCCGACGACGCACAAAATCTATCTCGCCACTGCCAAAATGGAAGCGCCAGAACCTGGCCAGCGGCGCGGAAAAATCATCGCTGGTACATTCAAAATTCTCGTTTACGGCATTGATTAATACCTCAATGATGAGATTCTGGCCGTTCATTTTTGCAATTCTCCTGGTTGTTGCTTGCGTCCACTATCAGCCGCAACCGTTTATGCCGGACCAAACCGCCGCGTCCTTCGAATCGCGCCGACTAGACTACCCGGGGTTGCAGAGATTCCTTGAACAGAATCTTGGCCATCCACTCAATAGCTGGCCGGTAGAGCATTGGGATCTTAACACGCTTACGCTGGCTGCATTATATTTTCATCCCAGCCTCGACGTGGCACGAGCCCAATGGCTCGTGGCCGCGGCCGACGTCAAAACGGCAGGTGCGAGGCCCAACCCATCAGTGTCGGTAAACCCTGCTTATGAGTCGCAAATTCCTGGCAGTTACAGCCCTTGGCTTGAGTTCTTAACTTTCGATGTGCCGATCGAAACTGCCGGAAAACGTGGCAAACGCATTGCCGAAGCGGAAGAGGCTGCCGAATCGGCGCGTTGGAATTTCATTTCCGCGGCTTGGCAGATCCGCAGTGGGGTTCGGATGGGACTCCTGGATCTCAAAATAGCCGGACAAAGGGCGGATTTGCTGGAAAAGCAATTCTCTACCCAGAAACAAATCGCGAGAGTCTTGCAACAGCGTTTTGATGCTGGCGAAATCCCACGGACTGAACTGGCCGCCTCACGGATCGCCTTAAACAAAACCCTGCTTGAAATGAGTGACGCGGAATCAGCGAAAGCTGCCGCGCACGCGCATTTGGCCGAAGCCATTGGCCTGACCGAATCGGCATTGAACGACCAGAATCTTAAATATAATTTTTCCACATCTGGCATCGAGGAACTGACCTCGGCCCAGGTGCGTGAGGTCGCCTTGCGTTCGCGCGCTGATATCCTGGCAGCGCTCGCGGATTACGCTGCGGCTGAGGATGATTTGCGTCTGGAAATTGCCCGACAATATCCCGACCTTCATCTCGGTCCCGGCTACGCGTGGAACAACGGCAGTGCAGGCGACAATCAGTGGTCGCTGAGCGCAACTCTGGAACTGCCGATCCTGAATCAAAACCAGGGACCTATCGCCGTGGCCATGGCGCGGCGGAAATTAGCGGCGGCAAAATTTGTGGAGTTGCAATCGCAAGTTATCGCGGAAATCGACCGGGCCATCGCCGGTCTTCGTGCCGCGCGCGAGCAATTGAAAAACGGTAATGAATTAATTGTGGCTGAACGTCAGCAGGAAAAACTGATACAAGCGCAGCTTGCTGCGGGGGCGGCGGAAAACCTGGACGTTTTGGACGCTCAACTGGAAACTGACGCTGCGCAGCTGACCCAACTCAACAACGAAGCAAAACTGCAATCGGCAATCGGCGTGCTGGAGAATGCGCTGCAGCGCCCAACCGATTCTCTCGCGGTTGCCATCGCAAACATTGCCGCTGAAGATCAAGTCGGAAAAGAAGCCCACCAATGAAATCCGTAAAAGCATTGTTACGCAGGCTGGCGTTGGGTCTATCCCTCGTCGTATTCGCGGGCTGTTCGAAGTCCGGAGAACCCGACGACAATGCAAGTGTCTTGTCGGCAAAATCGGAATCGCCAGAGTCTGCCAGCGTGACCATGGATTCAGCCACACAAACGCGCCTTGGACTGGAAATCGCAACACCCGTCACCACACATTGGCAACCGGAGGCCAAAGCGTTCGGGGTGGTAATCGATCCGGCGGCGCTGTCTTCAGCTTTCGCTGAGCTCGAATCCGCCCGCGTGGCGGCGAACCTTTCGGACCAGGAGTACGGAAGGCAAAAAAAACTGGCTTCACAGAACAATTCATCCGCCCGAGCCGTTGAGACCGCTCAGGCTGCCGCGCAGCACGATGACCTGGCCCTGACGTCGGAACTCGATAAATTCAAATCAGACTGGGGCCCGGCATTGGCAGCCAAAGCCGGCGAGATTCTCCCGCTCCTCACCAGCAACCAGTCCGCGCTGGTAAGGCTGGATTTCCCGGCCGGTGAATACTTGACCTCAGCACCGGTCTCCGCCCGGTTATTTGTGGCGACCGATGAAACCCATGAAGTCGATGCCGCATATTTCGGTGCGGTGGCCGGAGTTAATCCGCAGACGCAGGGACAGTCAATATTCTTTCTGGCCAAAGAGCAAACGTTGCCGCCAAACGCGGCCGTCACCGGCTTTTTAAGAATTTCGGGCCAACCGTTTGACGGCGTGACGGTTCCGGCTGCTGCCGTTCTGCGCTATGAAGGTAAAGGCTGGATTTATGTCCAAACCCAAACCAACCAGTTTTTGCGTCTGGCCATACCACTCGATTACCGAACGGACAATGGCTGGTTTGTACCCGAGAACCCACCCATCACAAATGGAATCATCGTGACTGGCGCTCAAACCGTCTTGTCCGCTGAATTAAGCGGAGGATCGTTCAACACCGGCGAACGCGACTAAAATGCTCCGAAGTCTTGTCGAAATTTCCTTACGGTCGCGCGGGGTCGTCATCACGCTGGCGGTTGGCTTGATTGCTTACGGATATTATGTCGTGCAAAATGCGAAGTTGGATGTTTTCCCTGATTTCGTGCAACCGCAGGTGACGGTTCAGACCGAGGCACCCGGCTTGGCGCCCGAACAAGTGGAGGCCCTGGTTACACGGCCGGTGGAGAGCGAGTTGAATGGTGCCGGTAATCTGGATTCGATTCGCTCCGAATCCATCCAGGGCCTGTCGGTGGTCACGGCCGTCTTCAAGGATGGGACGGAGATTTACCAGGCGCGGCAAATGATTGCCGAACGGCTCGCCCAAGCCGCCGGCGAACTCCCGGCCGGAGTCCAAACCCCAACGATGGAGCCGCTTACCTCGTCTACCATGGATCTGCTCAAGTTCGGGCTGCTCTCGGATAAGTTGACGCCGATGGAATTGCGGACGTTCGCCGACTGGACCGTGCGTCCACGTTTGCTTTCCGTTCCCGGCGTGGCCGCGGTGAAAGTTTTCGGCGGTGAAGTCCGCCAGTTGCAAATCCAGGTCAAACCAGACCGGCTTATCGAGTTTGGTATTTCAATGCAGGAGGTATTGGGCGCCGCCAGGGCAGCGACTGGTGTGCGTGGCGCCGGTTTTATCGAAACCGCAGCGCAAAGACTGGTGATTCAAACCGAAGGCCAATCCATTACCCCGGAGGCGCTCGGCAATGTCGTCGTAGATTCTCATGGCGGCCGCAGCATCCGCCTCAAGGATATAGCGAACGTCGTCACGGCGGCGGAACCACCTTTTGGCGACGCTCTCATTAACGGGAAACCGGGAATATTGATAACCACCGCCAGCCAATATGGCGCAAACACCATGGATGCGACCATCGCCGTAGAAAAGGCTTTGGCCGAGATGAAGCCGGTCTTTGCGGCGGAAGGCATCCAATACATCCCACATTTACACCGCCCGGCAACATTCATTGAGATCGCGCTTCATAACATCAAAAATTCGCTGCTGCTGGGTGCGGTTCTAGTGGGTGTGGTTCTGTTCATCTTTCTATTAGATTGGCGGACCGCTCTGATTTGTTTCACCGCCATTCCCCTCTCCTTACTCACGGCCGTCATTGTGATCAATCATTTCGGGGCGACCTTGAACACCATGACACTCGGTGGTCTGGCTGCCGTCATCGGTGTGGTGGTTGACGACGCCATCATCACGGTGGAGAATATCTTGCGCCGGTTGCGCGAAAACCAGACGCGCACACCACCACGTTTGCTATTCGACGTTGTCTTGGAAGCCACACTCGAAGTGCGTAGCGCGGTGGTATATGCCACCTTCGTGGTGGCGCTGGTTTTCTTGCCAGTACTCACTCTGTCCGGGTTGCAGGGCCGCTTCTTCACGCCACTCGGCACGACGTTCATTCTAGCGAATCTCGCCTCCCTCATTGTGGCTTTGACGGTGACGCCGGCCTTGTGTTACACCCTGCTCTCGCGTGCCAAACCGCACGAGGAACCGGGCTATCTCCGCCGGCTGAAAATATTGCATCGATACGTTTTACTTAAGATCAGTGCTTGGCCCAAAACCATCATGGCTGCCACCCTGCTTCTTTTTCTTGCTTCCTTGGCGGCTTTGCCTTTCTTTGGCGGCGAGTTTCTGCCGGACTTCCGAGAAGGCCATTTTGTTGTCGGCATCACAATGGCGCCCGGAACCTCACTTGCCGAGATGCGGCGGCTTGGCCAGAGGATTTCCAACGAGCTGTTGACTATCCCCTCAGTCCAAAGTGTGGAGGAGCAAATCGGGCGCGCTCAAGGCGGTGAGGATACTTGGGGATCGCATCGAGGCGAGATGCACATCGAACTCAAGCCCGTGGCTGGCCAGGATCAGGCGAAAGTTCAGGATGAAATCCGTGCGACGCTCGCACATTTTCCCGGCGTGCAAACCGAGGTGCTCACCTTTCTGGGAGACCGAATCGGTGAGACTATGTCTGGCGAGACCGGGCAAGTGGTAATCAATATTTTTGGCGAAGACCTCGATGTCCTCGATGAAAAAGCCAATGAAGTGTCGGGGCTATTAAATAGAATTCCCGGCGCGGCGGACGTTGAAATCTCGGCGCCGCCGGGCGCTCCGCGAATGGTGGTGCAATTGCGTTCCGACCGTCTCACCCAATTCGGCTTTCGTCCGCTCGAAGTACTCGGAGCTGTTCAAACGGCTTTTCAGGGGGAAGTGGTGGCGCAAACTTATGAAGGCAACAAAGTCTTTGATGTTAACGTGATTTTGGAGCCATCTGCGCGGCAAATTCCAGAAGACATCGGCCGCCTCCTCGTCAGTAATTCCCAAGGACTCCAAATGCCACTGCACGAGCTGGCGGATGTCTTTCTGACAACCGGGCGTTACGCGATCCTGCACGATGGCGCGCGGCGGCGGCAGACTGTCACTTGCGATCCCGCCGGTCGGGATGTTGCGTCGTTTGTCACCGATGCCCGAAAGGAAATCGCAGCCCAGATCCAATTTCCTCCGGGCGTTTATGTTGAATTCAGCGGCGCGGCACAAGAACGAGCGGCCGCCCAGCGCCAATTATTGTTGCACTCCCTTATGGCGACGATTGGAATCATCCTGCTGCTGGCCGTCGTTTTCCGCAATGCGGCTCATCTGCTACTCGTGTTGGCCAATTTGCCGTTTGCCATGGTGGGAGGCGTGCTGGCAATTTTTCTCACGGGTATTTTCAGCGCCGATGGCCACGCGTCAATTTCACTGGGAACTCTGGTGGGCTTCGTGACCCTCTTCGGCATCACCATGCGCAATTCCATCATGATGATTTCACACTTTGAACACCTGGTGAACGTGGAAGGTTTAGCTTGGGGACTTGAAAGTGCCTTGCGTGGGGCAGGCGAACGAATGGTCCCGATTTTAATGACCGCCCTGGTCACCGCCTTGGGACTTTTCCCCCTTGTGCTCGGCAGCGGCGAAGCCGGACGAGAGATCGAAGGCCCCATGGCTATCGTGATCCTGGGAGGACTCGTGACTTCCACTGCTTTGAATCTGCTTGTCCTGCCGACGCTTGCGCTGCGCTTTGGACGTTTTGCAAATAAGCCGGATTAGGTTTCAATCAACTCAAAGATCCTGCGCAACCCCTCTTTCGCGCCAAAAGAAAGTTTGATCTGACCCTCCGGGACATCCGGCTCGCGAGGATTGATGCGTATTAGTGTGGCATCGCATTCATCGGCTACCCGCTCCGAAAGATTTCGAACCGATGAGATCGTGGTTCCCGCACCCATCTCAATAATGGCGAGCTTTCTCTTTATTGTTCTTTTTCCCGACGTCAGCGAGAGCAACCAATCTCTTAGCCGTATATCCTGCGCTTCCGAGCGATTTCCGATCCACGAGTAGTCGCCAAACATGAGCACGTTGGGCCGGGCAATTCCCCGGCAATGCGGGCATTTCGGTAACGGCGCTAGTGCCAAAAACTTTGACTCGTCTATCAAGATTGATTCTTGCACCGCATCCCAAATGTGTTCGTGGCAAGGCTGGCAACATTGGAAATGATGCAGTGAACCGTGAACCTCGGCGATGCGTTCCGGTGCGAATCCGGCCTTTTGAAATTGCCCATCCACATTCGACGTGAAGACAAAATATCCGTGACGTTTCTGTTTGCCGCAATCGAGCAGGCGTTGGAAGCCTGCGTGCGGTTTGGTTTTCCGGTATAACGCCAGCCGATGACCGTAGAACGCCCAAGCCAGTTCCGGCGACCGTTCGAACCAGCTTGGGTTGGCCATTTCCTCAAAGCGCAGGCCAAGTTTTGCGATGGCGGGATAGGCACGCCAAAATCCTTCCGTCCCCCGGAAGTCTGGCAACCCCGAATCCACCCCCATGCCCGCACCGGCGGTAACCAGCAGCGCTTCAGCGTCGCGTATCACGCGAGCCGCCTGCTCGATGTTTGCATCAAAGTTTGCTGGCAGCATTTTCGGGAGATTATTTCAGTTGGCGGCGCCGGAGTAAAACATCGTTCTCGCTATTTTCTCGTAAGGCTATGTGGCCAGGGCATTTTAAATGCTTGCGTGGATTTGGTACCATTGTGTGGATTCCCAACTGGTCTTGGGGCGCTAGTTATTGCTGCCGTCTTCCGTTGCCAATGCTGGCCGACGAGTGGGTCGCGTGACCGATCACTTTTTCGCCGGCGCCGGCAGCCAGCCGCCGGTCGCCTGCAGCGCCTCAAGCTGTCCGGCGCGTGTAACCCAGGTGGCGACCGCAAGTCGTCCACTAATTCCCTTTGGCTCCGTGTCCAGGATGAATGTGCCCTGATACCCGTTTGTATGGCTGACGAGCGGACGAGTAATCAGCGAGAGGATGGCAAAGTCGTGGTTTAAGTGACGGCCGGCATTCTCGCCGGTTTCCACATCAGAACTCAAGTCGCTGACCAGGACTGCCGCCGTTACTTCGTAATCCTTGGATCCACTCTCTGCCGGCATGAAATTCGCCAGCCAGTGCTTGCCGTCTTCGGAGATTACCCCCAGAACGCCAGTCTTCAGTGCGGATGCGGCTGGAGCTGCACGAAATCCATACCAGTCATGCCATTCCTTGCCATTCAGGACAAATTCCGGCGTGTAAATGTCTTCCTCCGACCAAAGCCGCGCGTAATTCTTCTGGCGATCGGCGAAGCTTTCGTCAGATAACCGGTCGCGCCAGCCAAGATTGTTCCAATACGCGACATGGAATGCGACTGGTACAAACTTGTGCCACAGACCTGGCTCATTTTTCAACTTGCTCAGCCATGCCTCAGCCGGTGGACAACTGCTGCAGCCTTCCGAAGTGTAAAGCTCCAGCAATTCCGTCTGCTGGGCGGAGCTTTCAAAAACAATTGGGTTCGCACGAACCATCGG
>JBEKMT010000004.1:0-51819 GCA_050008355.1 Verrucomicrobiota bacterium | reverse complement strand
AACCCAAATTCGCCACCCAATGCGGCAGACGACTTCGACCCTGTCTTCGAAACCCTTCCCGACGGAGAACAACGCATCTGTGGCTACACTCCCCGTGCTGCCAACGAAAAAACGAACCCAAACCTCTAACCCGGCAAGAAAAACGGATGCGTGCCCGACTTCTATCAACTTCCAGACGGATTACTTGGCGTCCGTTAGGTCCCCCGTACACCAAGCAAAAAAGCATAACCCGCCAACATTTCGTAAAACATACCACCCGGAAAACCCTTAACTGGTAGGGCAGAGGTGCCCCTCTGTCGAAATCGGATATCCCAGCGCCAACGGCGCGACCTGGCTCCAGCCTAGGGAAAACGCCCTGGGTCTCCAAACCACAAAATCCAAAGCCTTGAAAGGGCGCCCCCAAGACCCACCACTGGAATCGCACAACCCACATCCGCGAACACGCTGAGGAAAAGCTTGGTCCCGATCATTGGGCGGTTCAAAATTGAGCCGAACAACTCTCGGCTGCCGACGCACTGTACGCGTCAGAATGACGACAAATGAGCAATCGTTGTCCCCTCGCTGCGGGGGTGAAAGTCAGGGTGAGGGCGGTCGTAAAAACTAACTGGTAATGGACGGCTACAGTTTTTTGGTTTCTGCGCTAGATAGGCTGCCTAGCCTCGACTGAGTCGGACCGATCCTGCACTAAGGAAAGGCGCTGGATGCGCCGAGTGTCCCTCCAAGTGAGTAATAATAAAATGGCGGTCACAAAACCCGTTAGGCCGACGCATCCCGGTGCCAACCAGCGATCCAACGGGAGTCGACCGCCGGATGGCATGCAAAATTCAGCCGCCAAAATATCCGCGTTACCCGGAAAGCTGGTTTGCGCGATGACATGACCATAACCGTTAACCGCCTGGGAGATGCCGGAACTCGCCAATCGAAATATCGGGATGCCGTATTCCGCCGCGCGCACGGGGGCGATGCGCGAGTGCAGTTCGTGCTCATGCCGGCCCCATTCCTCCACATCCATCGTGGGAACAACTAGCATTTGTGCACCTTGCTTTACCAGGGCATCGGTCACACGTGTGTAACTCAGATCGTAGCAGATGCAGATGCCGATTTTGCCCCAAGGCGATCCCCACAAATTCTGCGTCGGCGCCGGCAGGCCGTCGTGAAAATATTGGATTGGCACGCATTTCGCCTGCTTAAAAACGACTTCCCCGTTCGTGCCAATGACAAAAGCAGTGTTATAATAAACATCGTTCGTGACGAAGTCCTTCCCGCCAACGATCAGAAAGCGCGAATGGTCGCGGCACCATTTTGTTAACGAATCAGGCACGGCGCCATCAAGGGTGTATTCACTTAAGACGAAGATCCGGGCATCGGGATTTTTCTTCAACGTCTTGTCCAGCGCTTTGGGTAAAATACCGGCCGGGGGAAACTCCATTTGGATGCCGGCAATGAAGAGCGGGGAATTGTGCCGTTCGAACCTGGCACCGGTCACAAATTGAAGGAAAAATGCCGCGACGGTGAGGAGTAGCAGGCACCCAACACACCAGTCAAGCAATGGCCGCTTGAACGGTCTCCTACCCGAACCTGCGGTGGCCACCGCAAAAACCAGAAAACCGACACCATACATTCCAAAACACAAGTAAGGCGCGATGCGGAAATTCGGAAGAACATATCCAATGTTCAGCCACGAGAACTTTAAATAATAAAGTTCACTGCGAAAATACTCCAATCCCGTCCAAATGAAGGGAGTCAGCCACATCGCTGCTACGTTTCCCCAGCGATGGATGCAACCGCAGACGATGGCTGCGAACAACCCGATCCAAAACGCGAACACAATCCACAGCACCACCGACGATAGGCTGAATATTTTCCAAAAGAAAAACAATTGCGGCGCGGCACACAGAAATCCGGCAGTGAGACCGAGATAAAATGCGCGCCTGACTGATGGCTGATTGGCTAGTTTGATCAGTCCGAAGGCGTAGCCAAAAATGAGCAGGCCCGCTGCAGGATATTGAATGAAAGCAAAGTAAGCCGCTTGAAAACACACCACCGACAATGCCAGCCACAAAAAGGAATAAGTCCAGCCGGGTGTAAAGTTTGATGGCTTAATTGGTTGCATTCCTTCTGCTTGAATTGACTTGTCCAATTAAACCATCCGAAGAACATTGTGTCATGGAAAAGAAAAAAACTGTGCTCGCGTTTTTAGATGACGTTTATGAAGACTTGGAATTGTGGTATCCGAAATTGCGCCTCGAGGCCGCTGGCTTTGCGCTCAAATGCGCCGCGCCGGATATCAAGACATACACTGGCAAACATGGCTACCCCGCCGCTTCTGATTTGCTCCTGAAAGATGCCCGAAGCGAGGATTTTTGTGCCTTACTCGTTCCCGGCGGTTTCATGCCGGACAAGTTGCGCCGCGAGGCGAAGGTGTTGTCGCTGACCCGGGAGTTTAATGACGCCGGCAAATTGGTGGCGTTCATTTGTCATGGGGGCTGGATTCCAGTCTCGGCCAAAATAATCAGGGGAAAGCGGGTGACCGGTTCGCTGGGGATCAAGGACGATTTGGAGAATGCCGGCGGCATTTGGGTGAACGAACCCGTGGTCGTTGACGGCAATTTGATCTCCAGCCGCACACCCCGGGACCTTGCGCCGTTCGGCGAGGCGATGGTAAAGTTCCTGGATGCGAATGTCCGATGAATGACCTGGGAAAATTTCTGGTGGTGGCCGGTGTGCTCATCACCGCCGTCGGGGCGCTGCTGTGGTCCGGCTTTGGCCGGGGCTGGCTCGGACGGCTGCCCGGCGATATCAATTACACCCGGCCCAATTTCAGTTTCCATTTTCCCATCGTGACCTGTCTGCTGTTGAGCCTGGTTCTTACCTTGCTGATGTGGTTATTGCGAAAATGACCGGGCTTTTTCGTTATTGAAGTTTTCCGTTCCAGATCGTAGAGTTCTGCCATGGATAGTTCACAGACATCGCAGTTGGCGCAATACCTACCGGTTCTGATCCTTCTGCTCGCCGCCGTCGGTTTCGCGGTAGGCGTGCTGACTTTGTCCGTTTTGCTCGGCAAATTCGCCAAGCGCAGCAAGGCGAAGGATTCCCCTTACGAATGCGGCAAAGACCCAATCGGCGAAAGTGGCGCGCGGTTCTCCGTGAAATTTCACCTGGTGGCGATGCTGTTCATCCTGTTCGATATTGAGGTGGTCTTCCTTTATCCCTGGGCCGTTGTGTACAAGGACATGCTCGCCGATCACGCGACCCGCAATTTGATTTTCACCTCGATGGTCTCTTTTCTCATCATCCTGTTCGCCGGTTATTTGTACGCGCTGAAGAAAAAAGCGTTGGACTGGAAGAACTAATTCATGAAGCGGTCTGTGATGAGTGATGAGTTTCTCGAGAGTCGACTTGTTTCACTTTCAACTTTCGACCGGGTTCAAAGCTAAAGATAAGGGGAAAATAAGCGGGCGATGGCGTCGCGCAGTTTGGCCGGGAAAGGGCGCGCATCTATTTCCGACAAAGTCACCTCATGGGCGCCAGCGAGTTTCCTCGTGATGATTTTTTCCTCCATTTCCTGCGCAAAAGGGCGGCCGTAACATTCCACGTTCAATTCAAAATTCAGGCGCAGGCTGCGCGCGTCCCAGTTGGCGGAACCCAGGAGCACCCAGTGGCTGTCCACCACCATCAACTTGGAATGGTCGAAGGGCGGCGGTGTGAGCCAGACGTGGCAACCGCGCTCGAGGACCTGCCACCACAAGGCACGCGAGGCCCATTGCACGTATGGCAGGTTGTTTTCAAAGGGTAAAATAATGTCCACGCGCACCCCGCGCAGCGAGGCCAGGTTCAACGCGGAAATCAGCACGATATCGGGCAGGAAATACGGCGTCACTATTTTTACGGAGGTTTGTGCCTCGGCCAATGCCGCGAGCAGCGTCTGACGGAGATTGTCGAAATCCGCGTCCGGTCCGTCGGTGATCGCGCGTGCGATCACGCTGCCCTCTTCCTTCACTTCCGGAAACCACAGGTATCCGTCAAGAATTTCGTCGGTCGCAAACGCCCAGTCGTTGGCGAAGGCTTCCTGCAATTGCGTGGCGGTCGGCCCTTCGACGCGGAAATGCAAATCCTGAACCGGACTCTTGGGTTTGGCGGCCAATACATTGCCGTGACGGATGTTCATGCCGCCGGTGAAGGCAATTTGCCCGTCCACGATCAGGGTCTTGCGATGGTTGCGCAGGTTGATCGTTGCCACCCTCCACGGCGTGAACACGGACGCAGGTAAAAAACTTGCATGCGGGATTTTTGCCTGTTGCAACTTCCTCGTGATGGGCGGCCAAGAGTACCGCGTGCCGGCGGCATCCACCAGAACGCGAACCTGCACCTTACGCTCAACCGCACGATGCAACGCCGCGACGAATTGTTGCCCGCTCGCGTCGTTGTCGAAGATGTACGAACATAGGGAAATGGATTTCTGGGCCGAATCAATCGCCGCCAGCATGGCGGGAAACGCCTCGTCGCCATTGACCAGCGGCGTGATCTTGTTTCCCGTGGTCAGTGGCTGCGGAATGATCCGGCTGACCACCCGCGCCAGTAATTTGAGGTGTTCCGCCCCGTCATGCTCCGGTTCACCGAGGTTTTCCGGGATCGCCCGGCTCAATGACTTGTGAACCGCAAGCTTGATGGCGCGCCGGCGGATGCGATTTACGCCCAGGACGAGATAAAGGATCGGACCGAAAAGCGGCACCATCCAAACCACCCCGACCCAGATCGTCGCCGCGCGAGTGTCACGCTTGCTGAGCAGGGCGTGGATGGAGGCAAACAGCGCGGCCAAAAAATCGAAACCGGCGGCAATGTGCGGCCAGAATCGGGAAAATGTGTCGAGCCAATGCACGCCTTGTTATTGGCTAAAGTTCGCTTTGATGCAAGCGCTCTTTGGGAAAGAATTTGCCGCGAAAGCCCGGAGTTCTCTGTTCGAGCCGGGAGGATTCCCTGCAAAATCCAAAAGGGAGGAATTGTAGGCAGATCAACGGTGCGCTTGTATTTTCCGCCACCGGGGGAAGGAGCATGGAGCGACAGCCGGCAGCACTGACCGTCGCTCCATTTATGTTGATCACGCTATCGTGATGTCCTTATCCAGATAAACATCCTGGATCAGGTTTAGTAATTTGATGCCGTCCTTCAGGGGACGTTGGAACGCTTTGCGTCCGGAAATCAAGCCCGTGCCGCCGGCGCGTTTGTTGATGACCGCGGTTTTTACCGCTGCTGCCTGATCGCCCGCCCCCTTCGATTCGCCGCCGGAATTGATCAAGCCCGCCCGACCGGCATAGCAATTCAGCACCTGGTAACGGCAAAGATCAATCGGATGGTCACTGCACAATTCGGTGTAAATACGTTCATCCAGTTTGCCGTAGCTGGAGCTGCCGGTGTTCAGGGCCTTGTAGCCGCCGTTGTTCTCCGGCAGTTTCTGCTTGATGATATCCGCTTCAATCGTCACGCCGAGGTGATTCGCCTGGCTCGTGAGGTCCGCGCTCACGTGATAATCCTTTTCTTTCGTCTTAAACGCGTCGTTGCGTAGATAGCACCACAATACTGTGGCCAGTCCGAGTTCGTGCGCGCGCTTGAAGGCGTGGCTCGTTTCAACGATTTGCCGGCCGGATTCCTGCGACCCGAAGTAAATCGTCGAGCCCACGGCGGTGGCACCCATATTCCAGGCCTGTTCCACTTGCGCGAAATAGATCTGGTCGAACTTATTCGGATAAGTGAGGAGTTCGTTATGGTTCAATTTAACCAGGAACGGTATTTTATGCGCGTATTTGCGTGAGACCGCCCCCAGCACGCCCAGCGTCGAGGCCACGGCGTTGCACCCGCCTTCGATGGCCAGCTTGACGATGTTTTCTGGGTCGAAATAATCCGGGTTCTTCGCGAAGCTGGCGCCCGCGGAATGTTCCACACCCTGGTCCACCGGCAAAATTGAAACATAACCAGTGCCGGCAAGCCGTCCGTGGTTGAATATTGCATTCAAGCCTCGCAGGGTCTGTGAATTGCGGTCTGAGGGAATGAAAATCCGGTCCACAAAATCCGGCCCGGGCAGGTGCAGCCGTTCCTTGGCCACGGTTTTGCTTTGATGTTCCAAAAGGTTTTTGGCGTCGGAGCCAAGTAGTTGAGAAATTTCAGCGTTCATAAGTTCATGGTTTGATTAAATCCAAAATTCAGACGCAGCAGTTTCTCATGATTGCATCCGGCTGTCGAAATCAATTTTTACATCCGGCAGGGTGGTCGTGTCTTCGCCCGTCGTGGACACCGACATCGCGTTTTTCCGGGCGTAAAAATCTTGCCACCAGGCAGCGCGGCTTTCCGGTGTGGAATCCTCCGCATGCGGGCTCGTCATCAGCAGCGCAACCAGCTCCAGTGCCGATTGCGGGCGGTCTTCAGGATTCTTTTCCAAACAACGCAAGACGATCGCATCCATCTCGGCACTGATTGGATTGCCGGTGATTTGGGAGGGTGGCACCGGCATCGCGGCAATCTGCCGTTGGTAGACTTCGTCGGCTGATTCATGCTCAAAAACGTGGTAGCTCGTCAGTAGATAATAAGCCAGGCCCCCTACCGAATAAATGTCGCTTCGGGGGTCGCTCGCGGCGGGATTTTGGATGGATTCAGGGGACATGAACCAGGGTGTCCCTACCATTTCATGGTCGTCCTTCTTTTCGATCTGGCCGACATATTCGCGTACCAGTCCGAAGTCGAGCACCTTGACGTAATCCGGCACGCCGCCGCGGTCGCTGATGAAGACATTCGACGGCTTGATGTCACGATGCACAAGGTTGCGCGCGTGTGCTTCGGCGAGCGAATTGCAAATTTGCGTCAGGATGTTGATCACCCGGCCCTCGGGTTGCGGACCAAATTCCTCCACCAGCTGACGCAGGTTCAAACCGTTCAAAAACTCCATCGCGTAATAAAATACGCCCTCGGGCGTGTGGCCGTAGTCGTAAATCTGGATCGTGTTCGGATGCGTCAGCTGGCAGGTCAGGTGAACCTCGCGTTGAAACCGCGCAATGGCAGTCCTGGTCGCCAGCTCCGGCAGCAGCAATTTCACCGCGGTATCTCGCCGCATCAACGCATGCCGGGCCCGGTACACCACCCCCATGCTGCCTTCCCCGATTTTCTCCTCCAGCGAATACTGGCCGAGCTGTTTCAATTTCAACTCCGCTTCATCAAGTCGGCGTCGCGAGGTGAAATTGGCGTAGGAGAAAATAAACAGGATGGTGGCGCACAATACTAGCAGCAGAAATAGCGTAATGAAAACGAATTGCGAAATCTGTAGCAGCCAGAAGGCCTCACCCGCCTCCATTTCCGTGGCAACGCCGATGCCGAATTGCGGCAGCCAGCACCAGGCTCCGACCACCGGTACCCCCCTATAATCGCGCGATGGCACTACATCCACGCCGCTGCCGCCGGCCACGGCGCTGGCGACGATGTGCGTCAGCGAATCATCCGCCCGGTTGGCCAGGGTCGGTTTTATGCCTTTCGTCAAGTTGACGCCCGGATCGCGCAGCCGGACGTTCAAGGCGGAACTCAGGTTTGTGGAGCCCAGCAATCGCAAGGCGCGCAGTTGCAAATCGAAACGGCTCTCGGAAATCAACAACCCGGTTTGGTCAAACGCAAACGTCTCGCCGGTTTCGCCGCGGTGCGCCACCGACAGGACTTTTGAGAACTCATTCGTCGGATTGATGATCAACGCCAGCGCGCCGTGGACGATCCCGTTTTCACGAATCGGCGCCGCCACTTGCATCAGCATCACATCCCCTCGGCGTCGCGCAAAAATGGGACGCAAACGCCGACGGTTGCCTTCACCCGGCATCGCGCGCCGCTCCAGCACTGCATCCACTTTGAACGGCGTGATGATGATGGGTTTAGCCGCGGCGAAGAGCTCCCCATACTTGTCCATGTGCGCTTCTGATACGGGCATACCGACCCCGAACTCGCTACGGACTGACGTCGCGGCCACGAAATAATTGGTGTTTACCACCTGGGCAATTTCATAACCCATCAGGCTTAGGCGCGGACGGAGGTAATTGCCTAAATCAATCGACTCCTGTGTCGGCGGCGTATCCCCGTGCGCCAGCGGTTCGCTCAATATCTGCCCGGCAAGCTTGTGGACCACCGGTTCCGCCGCCAGTTCCGTCGCCATGCGCATCTGGTTCGTTGCCCAGATCTCGAGCGCGGTCACGTTGGCGTTGAGAGTGGTGGTCAGATCCGCTTTAAGATCAGTTTCGATCGCGTCCCGTACGCGGTTGTTCCCCCACCAACCCAGCAATGCCACCAAAACCGCGATAAAGAGCGGCATGATCCAGATCGGAAGTTTATTACGGCCAGCCATTGGCATTGACTTTTAAGACGCGAAAAGCGCTTTTCAGGTTAAATGATTCTTATGAACCGCACCGGTTGAAAGGTAGCATCATTTCGGCAAAAAGCTGGTTTTATTTAACCGACGCGGAAACCCGGACTCCTCTCAAACCTTTGCTATTCGGGGTTAGGGGGATATGGGTGTTGCACAAGGTAAGATGGAGCTTCGGTGGAATGGCGGCCTGCGTCCAGCTTTGCTGCCCCCAATCAGTCCGCCCGCAGTCCCCGGTCCCCTCGCCATTTCGCCAGCGTGAATTTCTCCGGCGAAAGAATATTCTCCAGGATGGCCGCGTTGCCGTGGCTGACCGCCAAATAGGCCTTGCCTCCGTGCGTCCAACTGGCGGTCGGCAAACCATCGCGGTTCGCGAATTGCGGCTGATCCTGCGGCGGCGCATCGGGAAAAAAGCCCGCCTCGGTCACAAATACGTCCACGTGCATCGTACCTTTGAGCGCGTAACAAAGCATGGAGACCTTCTGGCCGTGCCAGTCCAGAACGCGACAGCCCATCAGATCCTTGTTGCCGTTCAAGTCCGTGGGCAGGTTCAGATTGCTTTCGCCCTGATGCGCAGAGAACCAGGCCATGGCCTGCTTCATGTCGTTGGCACCAATGTCCACGTGATGTTGGTCGGTCACCGAGGTGTTCACCATCTGCGCCGAATAATCCGCAAATCCGGCTGCCCCTTCCGGTTTGGTGCGAAACAGGGCCAGGCTTGCCAGCACCACTACCACCACTGCCGCCGCCCACGCCACTGGCGATTGCCAGGAAAATAAATTCCGCCACCAGGCTGCCATGGCGGATTCCCGTTTTTCCCCGTCGGCCAGGATCTCCGCCTTTAGGCGCGAAGGTGCGCGTACATGTTGCAAACTAACGCTGAACTGCGAATCAAATTCTTGCTGTTCCGCGAACCACGCCGTCAGATCGGCGTCCTGTTTCGCCAGCGCCAGCGCCTCGGCAAAATACGGGTCACCGGCGTCCTGACCGCCGGGACGGTAGGCCTGCAGTACTAACTTGGCTTCCTCGCGGTTCATTTCGCGTCCTTCTCCAATACGACTTTGCGGAGCAGTTCTTTGCCTCGTGAAATCCGGGACATCACTGTACCGATCGGAATATCCAAAATCTCCGCGATGTCACGGTAAGAGTGTTCTTCCAGATAAAACAATGCCAGTGGCGCCCGGTACGTCTCGTCCAGCTGATGCAGGGCAGACATCGCTCCGGCACCGTCCAGTTGTTTGTCCGGGGAAGGCAAATTCGCCGCGAGCTCCTGCCCGTCCTCGGTCGAGATCTCCACCTTGGGAAACTTGTCTTCATGCCGGCGCTGGCCGAGGAATTCCCGGTGCAAGGTCGTGAACAGCCATGACTTAACCTTTGACCGGTCTCGCAACTGCCCGCCCTTGGTCGCCCAGCGATAAAACGTCTGCTGCACGAGGTCGCCCGCGTCGGCCTCGCTGTGCGAAAGGCTCAACGCAAAACGATACAACGGTTCGTAATGCGCGTTCACCACGTTCTCAAATGACAATTCGTCCATACGTAGGAGCGACGTGCCGCACATTTATTCCATTTATCGTCCGCCGTCCATTTAATTGCGAATGAGTCTGCGTCAAGTCTCCGGGAGGCGGCGACCCGATTTTTCATGCCCGGTCACTCCGAAATGATCCGGAAGTAGCTGTCGCCAGAGCCGGCGCCGGCAGGCACTTCGAACGAAAGACCTCCGCTCTGGCTGCCGGATTGGCCGGTGACAGAGATGGTGGAACCGGCAGCATCCACATACGTGCCATTGGGGCCGGCATCAAGGATGACGAATCCCCCGGGGCTGCCACCGGCGGAAATCGGATCGCCTCGCGCTGCAATGCCGGAGTTGGCGCCCAGACCGATGCCGTCGCTGGCGATTCGTTCGATTAGGTAATTCGTGCCTTGTACTGAATCAGCCTGCAACATTCCGCCCTGCTGAATGTTTGCGCCGATAATGGTGATATCGCCGCCGATTGTAGAAACGCCCGAAGATTGATTTACAATCACACTATTACTCGCAGCGAAGCTCACATTCCAATTCGTCCCGGCATGAATCTCCGTCCCCGTAGCCACCACGATATTTGCTCCCGCTTGAACCACGAGTTTCCCCTGCGAATACCCCGGCGGCAAGGGCGGGAGGCTCATCGAGCCGCCGCTGAACGTGACATTGCCGTCGGCTTGCAAATGTATGTTTGTTTGGCCGGAATAGGCGGCAAAAGAGGTGACATTTAAGTCGGAACCCAGAGCGGTTCCGGTTGTCATCAAGGTGGTGATTACGACCCTGGTAAAACCGCAAGCGCCGTTAATCATACAGCGAATTCAATCAAAATGTCGCCGAAAAGGAAAGCGGCGCCGCGTTACGTTCAGGTCAAGATATTAACCGGTTGCCTTGTTTCGGGTGGGCTTGGACCCGTTCCAGTCTTCAAGTTCGCGGCGCAAGCGGTTGTTTTGCTTTCCCTCAAAAAGATTGAGGTTTATCATTACCACCATTCTATGTCTGATTCATCAATTCGCGCCGACGGACGACTCCCCAACCAGCTTCGCCAGCTGCGTTTCCAAAATCACATTGCCCCTTACGCCACGGGTTCCACACTCATTGAATGGGGCAACACCCGCGTCATTTGCGGTGTAACGGTTGAGGAAAATGTTCCGCGCTGGATGAAGGAACAAAAGGTCACCGGCGGCTGGCTAACCGCAGAATACTCAATGCTCCCTTACTCCACCTTGGACCGCAAACCGCGTGATATTTCTAAGGGCAAGCTGGACGGGCGTTCCTCAGAAATTCAGCGGCTGATCGGTCGCTCCATTCGCGCGGCCGTTGACCTGGAAAAAATCGGTGCCCGTACCATTTGCGTGGACTGCGACGTTTTGCAAGCCGATGGCGGCACCCGTACCGCCGCCATCACCGGCTCATTCGTCGCCCTTTCGCTCGCCGTCAAGAAACTCATCGCTGAGAAAAAAATCGCCGATAGCCCGATTTTGAAACCAGTTTCTGCTGTCAGCGTTGGCGTGGTTAAAGGCCAGTCGTTCCTGGACTTGTGTTACACCGAAGACGCCGCTGCCACCGTGGATTTGAATCTGGTCATGAATTCCGCCGGCGAGTTCATCGAATTGCAGGGCAGCGGGGAGGAAGCCACGTTTACCGAAGCCCAACTAGCCGAACTCCTGACGCTGGGCAAGGCCGGCATCTGCGACCTTCTCGCCGCGCAACTCAACGCCATAGCGCTGGGCTGAAATTGACATGGCCACCTCCAAAAAATCGCGCCGGGCGAAATCGCGCCGGGTATTGCCAACGCCAACCGCCACCCGCCTGCTGCTCATCCGCCACGGCGAAGTTGAGGCCGATTACCATAAAAAATTCGGCGGCTGGATTGACATGAATCTTTCGCCGAATGGCAAACGCCAGGGGAAGATCCTGGCCGGATATCTTCGCAGCAAGACCATTGATGCGATTTACGCCAGCCCGATGAAGCGCGTTCAGCAAACACTCGCGCCCACTCTCAAAGCCAGTCAGCACAAGCAACAGATCCTCGAAGGTTTGCGGGAAATTAATTTCGGCGACTGGAGCGGCCTCGGCTGGGAAGGGGTCCAAAGGAAGTTCGGTTTCGCCGCACACGAATGGCTTGATGAAATTCATCTTCGCGGCATTCCCAACGGCGAGAGCAGCGAGGGTTTTCGCGCCCGGGTAGAGCCCTGCCTGCGCAAAATCATTCAGAATCATTCCGGACAGAACGTGGCAGTTTTTTGTCACGGCGGCGTTATCCGCATGATCCTCGCCATTTTGCTCGAATTGCCACTGCCCAAAACCAACCATTTCGATATCGAATACGCCAGCATCACCCAGGTCGCCTTGCATCCGCACATGACCGAAATCGAACTTCTGAATTTCACTCCCTGGCGCGATCTCGTAGGGTGATTATGAAACCGGCCAAACCGCTTTGGCGCATCTCGATAGCCACTTCACTCGAAGCCGAGGACGCGGTCACGGAATTGCTTGGTTCAATGCTCGGCAGCCCCGCCACCGCTTATTTCAAACTGGAAACCCGTGTAAGTCGCGTCAGCGTTTATACTGAAAAAAGAGTTCCTGCCTCCCTCATTGCAGAAATTTCGGCCGGACTCAGCCGAATTAGAAACTGCGGACTGCCAATCGGCGCGGGCAAAGTCGTGGTCACCAAAGTGAAGCGCGAGGACTGGGCCGAATCATGGAAGAAACACTTCCAGCCGTTCGTGGTCCGCGGTTCGCTTCTCGTCAAGCCGAGCTGGAGCAAGAAGCGCCCCCGCAAAAATCAGCCGGTAGTGATCATCGACCCGGGTTTAAGTTTCGGCACCGGCCAACACCCCACCACGGCATTTTGTCTCTCGGAACTTGTCCGCCGCCGTAAAATCGGCACCCCGCAATCTTTCTTGGACATCGGCACTGGTTCGGGGATTCTCGCGATTGCCGCCGTCCGGCTGGGTTACCAGCCGGTCCACGCTTTCGATTTTGATCCCGAGTCAGTCCGAGTTTCCTGCGATAATGCGCGGGTGAACGACGTGTCCGGCGAAATAAAAATCAAGCGCGGCGATGTGACCAAGCTCGCACTAAAGCCAGGGCGCACATTTGATCTGGTCTGTGCAAATCTGATTTCCACTCTTCTGGTGGCCGAGCGGAAGAAGATTGTGGCGCAGTTGCATCGCGACGGCACCCTTGTCCTCGCCGGCATTTTGAGATCTGAATTCTCAGACGTGCAGAAAGCGTTCGAAGATCTGCGTTGGGGATTGGTTCGTTGCCATGTAGACAAGGAGTGGCGCTCAGGCTCGTTCCGTCTGCGCCAGTCAGGTTGAAAATTGACGGAAATTGTTTTACTTCATCCAAAAAAAGTTTGAACAACCGGCGGTGCTGGGAAGTCTCATTTCTGGCTGTCTGTGAATATTGTGAAACAATCTGGCAACGGTTGGCATTGTTTACGCTTCGTTTGCTCACGACAGTTTTGTGAAAGGACAAAAGCTATGATGAAGACAATGGAAGTCATCAGTGAGGCAGTTCGCAATCCAAAACATCCGTTCCGTAAAACGGAGCATCAGCCCAAGAAATCGCTCAAAAACCGTTACGAGCGCCGCAAAATAAAAGAATATCTCCATTTAGGCGATTGGTTGGCCGAGGAAATGGCCTAGTCGACCTTTTGGAACAATTTTTGACAAAGTGTCCATAAAGAGCCACCCGCGCTAAGGCGCTGCTGGTTCGGGCAGGAAAACTCACCGTTGGCAATCAGGGCAGATACCAAAGAATTCCAGCTTGTGAGTCACGGATTTGAATCCGTTCTTAACAGCAATTCTTTCCTCAGTTTTCTCAGGAATACACTCCTCAATTTCCACCACTTCCGAGCATTTCGTGCAAACCAAATGGTGGTGGTGTCCATTATCACCCTCATGCATCAATTCAAACCGGGCTGCCCCATCCCCAAAATTAAACCGTTTCACCATTCCCATCTTTTCGAGCAGGTGCATGGATCGGTAAATCGTCGCCAGATCGCATTGGCCGCCTGATAATTTGGTGAAAATTTCCCGGTTCGTCTGGGGATGCGGGTGATTGCGGAGGATTTCCAGGATGGCCGCTCGTGGGCCGGTTATTTTCCGCGACTGTCGACGCAGTCGCTCGGTCAATTCGGGCATTGCCGGTTTTTCATGAACATGTTTGTTCGCGCGGGGTTTCATCTGATCGCGAAAAACTATACCGGAATTGGCCGGAAGCAAGCCGTCAATTGCAAATTGTTTGCAATCAACGCCAACAAAAAAGCCGTGCTCTGACGAGGGTCAAGGCACGGCCGGAACTGAAATCACTTCATCAACAGCATCTGGCGCGCGCGCTTGATCGCCTTCGTCAGGCGGCGTTGATAATGCGCAGGCATTCCGGTGTATTTGCGCGGCAGAATGCGGCCTTGATCGGTGACATACTGTCGCAGCAAATTCGTATTCTTGAAATCCAGAGCGTCCTCGGTAAAGTCAATCTTCGGCTTCGGGCGGGGCGTACGGTTTTCTGTTGGGCGGCGCTTGCCGCGCTTGTCTTTTTCGGTATTCGTCTTGCGTGGCATAATTACTTGATCTCCTTATGCAAGGTATGGCGGCGGAGCCCCGGATTATACTTTTTGACTTCGAGTTTTTCCGTCTGCAATTTTTTGTTGCGGCTGGTGGTGTAGCGGGAGGGCGACTTGCCTTCCTTGCGCGCTTCCGTGCATTCGATTGTGATGGTTTCCCGTGCCATAAATTATTCTTTCTCTTTGACCGCTTTTTGTTCTTCCGGTTGTTCTTCCTCATCCGCATCAACGTCCGTAATGCCAACGGAATCAACCGAACCGAGCGCGCCCAGCCGGCGGGATTTCAGCGCGCCGTCTTTTTCCAGTTGCGCCTGTGCTTCGACAGTGAAACGCGTCCATGGAATCGCTTCCAGCCGCGTCTTGGGTATCGGCTTGCCCGTCAATTCGCAAATGCCGTAGGTCTTTCTCTCAATCCGCTTCAGCGCTTCTTCGATTTCATAAACCGAGTCTTGGTCAGCCGAGAGCAGGCTTAAAGCGAAATCCCGATCGAAATTATCCGTGCCGGAGTCTGCCATGTGCAGGCTGTATCCAGGCAATTCCTGGGCCGATTCCTTCGCCAGACCACTCATCTGATTGAGCAATTGATCACGCAAATCGAGCAAATTCTGATAAAAACCCTGCCATTCTGGCTTGATTTTCTTGGCGTCGATGACGGACAGGCTGGCCTTCGAGACCGGCCGGCCCAAAATGGCTGCCGAGGTGGCCGACCCCGGCGTTTTGCCGCGTGCCACCGCTTTTTTCACTTCGTTTTTCTTGGCTGTCACAGGATTGTAAATGGTTTCCGGCTTTTATTCCGTTTTATCAAGAGCGCGGGAATCTAGCAGACAAAATAAAATAAGCCACTAAAATTTTTGGAAATTTTTGCCTGGACAGTACCCCCGTCCCGGCCAGTCCGGCCACGGCACCAGCCATGGGTTTGGCCTCTCGCGCTGAACATGGCGCAACCTGGCAAGGCGAGCCGTTCTCATCCGCCCGGCCAACCGGACTCTCAACCCTTTTCAATGCACGCGTATGCGTTGTGGTTGTGGATACTCTCGAAGTTTTCCGCCTCGACTTTATACCAGTTTATGCGGCTGTCCGCGTTCAGGCGCAACGCCACATTGCGGACCAAATCCTCGACGAATACCGGATTTTCATAGGCGCGTTCCGTTACCGCCTTTTCATCCTGCCGCTTGAGCAACGCATACAGCTCCGAACTGGCCGAGCTTTCGATTACTTCAATCAAGTCCTCGATCCATACTGACTTCTTTGAGCGGATCGCCACGGTCACTTCACCGCGTTGATTGTGCGCCCCGTATTTGGCGATGGCCTTGGAGCAGGGGCATAGGGTGGTCACATTGGCCTTGACCGTCAGAATGAAATCAATTTCCGTGCCGCACGCCGCCGCGTCGAATCGCGCGACATAATCCATCAAACTTTCCTGCCGCGACACCGGCGAGGTCTTGGACATGAAATATGGAAACTCGATTTCCAGGTGGGAAGTCGCCGCGTGCAGTTTCTTCTGCAACGATTGCAAGATCTCCGAGATATTTTCGACGTGAATTACCCGGCCGTGCGCGTTTAAAACTTCCACAAACCGGCTCATATGGGTGCCTTTGAATTCTTTCGGCAAATCCACAAACATGCCGATCGTGGCCACCGTGTTTTGTACGCTGCGCGTCTTGTCGCGTACCTGGATCGGGAACCGCAAGCCGCGGACGCCCACTTTGTCTATGCGTAGCTCACGTGTGTCGCGTTCACTTTGCTTGTCATCCAATTTGGCCAGCGGTTTTTTTGGGCTGATGCGAGACATGATGCAAAAAGTAGCAGCTTTGCGCGATTTGGCAAAAAATTCTATTAATGGGCATTGGCTAAATTTGGTTGAACTCTCGATTTGCGACTGTAAAAATCCAGCCTTCATGCGCCGCTGCAGATTCAATTTGGAATTTACGATATGGCCATCATTCTAACAGCTGATGCCCTATGGCGTAGAGGCTTACGCCTGCTCAGCATTGCAGAGTTTCGGTTGTTTTCAAAATCGATTATCAAGATCCGCTTGTTGAAGGATCTGTCGATGCCTGCTCCGCGTCTCCTTGTTGCGGCGGCTGAATAACTTCATTTAAGATCATGAATTGCACCGGATACGCTGTCGGATTTCCAGCTGGTCTCTGGCGGATGCGGAAATGCCGATGGTTTTGTTTCCTATGGCTTTCGTTAACCTGTTCGACTTCTTCCTTCGCCGCGACTTTTAGCATCGCTGCATATAACGTGGAGACCTATCTCGATCAGCCAACCGAATCCCGTCACCACGCCAAGTCGGACGAATCCAAAGCCAAGGTGCGCGAAAGCATTGAGGCGATGAAGCCCGATGTGCTGGCCCTCGAAGAAATGGGAAGCACGAACGCGTTGCTCGAACTGCGTGCGTCACTGAAGGCTGATGGGTTTAATTTTCCGTATTGGGAACACGTCCACGGATTCGACACCAACATACATGTCGCTGTGTTGAGCCGGTTCCCCATTATCGCCCGCCACCCGCATACCAGCGATGATTTTCTTCTGGATGGCCGCCGTTTCCGCGTCAGCCGCGGGTTCGCTGAATTGGAAATCCAGGCAGCGACAAATTACACCTTCACGCTCATCGCAGTGCATTTGAAATCGCGCCGCCCCGTCCCGGAAGCGGACGAGGCAGAACTGCGGTTGCAGGAAGCCATGGTTTTGCGCCGCATCATCGACGAACATTTCCGGGCGGACCCGGACGTAAAAATGGTCGTGCTCGGCGATTTCAACGACGTGCAAAATGCGGCTTCAACCAGGGCTGTCATCGGGCGAGGAAGATTCAGGCTCTTCGACACGCGACCGGCCGAACGCAACGGTGACAACGCATCAAACCCGGAACCTCGAATGGAGCCGCGGAAGGTAACCTGGACGCACTATTACGGGGTCGAGGATTCGTACTCCCGAATCGATTACATTCTGTTGAGTCCGGCCATGAAACGTGACTGGCTGGCTGGTGGAACCTATATTCCCACTATTCCGAACTGGGGCATCGGCTCCGATCACCGGCCGGTTATCGCCGAGTTTGAGACTGAAAATCAATGATAATCCCGTTCGGGATATTGAGAATTGAGTATTTGACCCCCCCCCGCGCCCAAATTCTATTTACGGCACCACAGTTCCATCCGCTGCCCATTGGATGTCGGGACGTCCTGGGTCGGAAGCCTTGGCCTCGACCACATTGTTGGAACACACGTAGTCATATCTGTACCACGCCGAATGGCCGTCAGAGAACGTGATGCTGGCGCCTTGGGTATGCCGCGAGCTGAAAGCAGTGGTATAAACTTGCGGCTTGCAAATGTCCGTCTCTTTCGAGGTGCTTCCGTAGAAAGGGACTTCAGTGGTGAGTGTTCTGCCCTCGGAGAACATGACAAACGCAGAAGGGTTTCTCACCATGTTCGCCTTAAGGTTGGTGACATTTGGTGGCAAGTCACTTATTCCTTGGGAGTTCATCCCATATTGGAAGACGACGCGGGTACTGACATTGATGAGGGGGTCGATGATGGCGCTAGGGCACTGAAACACGTTATGGCCGGTATTGTACGCATTTATACCGGCGGTGCCGTTTTGGATTGCGTATTGATAAAGTGGGGGACTTGAAATGTAAGGCGGCAACGCATTGAACCATGCATCCATGCCTTGCTTGGGGTTCTGGTAATAAAAATCGAACAAATCGACCCAGTTAGGATTGTCTTCGTTATAGCCTCCTGCAGCCCCCGGGGTACCATCCGGTATTTTGGTCAGCGGATACGTTTGGTTGTTGTCATCCGTATACATCGTTTGGGCCAATCCCCATTGTTTCAGATTGCTCAGACAGATAGTTTTCTTGGCCTTTTCCTTTGCCTTGGCCAGTGCCGGCAACAACAGGGCGGCCAAAATGGCGATGATGGCAATAACTACCAGTAATTCAATCAACGTGAATCCCCGGCGCGCGAATGATTTTTTAAACTGCATGTTTCTAAATTTCTAATTCATTTGTCTTAAATTTTGGCGCAGTTTCTTAGCGAAAAAATGCCCTGAATTCCACGCGGAAAAGGATGGTTAATTAAAGTTACAGGATCATGTTTTTAATGTGACGATTCCGTCACAAACAGATGAATGCTTTGTAATCTAAGTGATGTCACGGAATCGTCACGGAGAAGCCTTTTCATTGTAACCTGCCTCTTTTAGGGTCGCCTCCCATTTAATTGATTTGTCGGTGGAATTGTTTCCCAACCAATAACTAAACTATGAAGAAAACATTTGGATTGTTAGGCGTGGCGGCGATGTTATGCATTACTGCCCAGGCGCAGGTTACCCAACCCGTCATTCCTCCAGGAAAGATCGCTGTGTTCAAGGCAGGAACCAGCGACGGTGTCTGGCCTATGGTTACTGCCCGATGTGCCCCTTGCTTCGTGCAGGTGTTTGATCCGGCCATCAGCAATCAAACCGCTCCGCTGCTCTCCGTGGCCATGTCCACCAACTCGGCTGTGCCAGGCTCTGTCTGGATCAATCACCACGCTGGTTCCGAGGGCGGTGGTCTTTCCCGCTCGGCTGACCGTCGATATTTGGCTTTGGAAGGCTACACCGGTGACATCCTGACGCCGACGTCGGCCAAGCCATCCACCGACCCCACCGTTACTCGCGGTATTGTGACGCTGGATGCCTTCACCAATGCAACCAGCGTTTATTCCAGTCTGAACAGCTGGTTCGGCATTCCCGTAGGGGCGCCCTCGTCCACCCAGGATAATCCCACAGGTATTGCCTCCGCCGACGGAACTAATTTCTGGGGCACCGGTAATTTTTCGGGAACTAGCGCCGAATTGGATGGGACTCTCTTTTTCAGCCCGTTGGTTGAGGGCGCGCCTTTTGAAATTCAAAATTACATTCAAGCGGCCGCCGAAGCGCGCGTGATCGGCGGAACTCTTTACGTCGCCGTACCCGGAAGCGGCATTTTTAATTTTATCAATCCTGCCACTGGAAATGTGGTGCCGCTGCCTTACGATCCAAATGTTCCCAATCCGTATCAATCTCCTGCATTTACCAACCTATTTCTCAGTTGGGGCAGCCAGTTTGCCAATATCGCTAATTTCGACATGAATCCGGCTGGTACCGTCGCGTACGGGGCAGACGAGGCCTACGGGATCGTAAAGTTCACCAATAACGCAGGGACCTGGGTTCAGGCCCCCTATTTTTTCAATGCCACCAATCTTGGTACCACGGCCCAGGCTCCCGCCAACCAGGGATGTTTCGGGATCTGTGTTGATTTCAGCGGTACCAACCCGGTCATTTACGCCTCAACCATGGAAAATGGTTATCCCTTCGTCAACACCGCCGCTGGACACCAGAACCAAAACCGTCTGATCAGTATTGTGGATACCGGGATCGACCCCGGCACCAACGTGGTCGCGGTGACTCTGGCGGTAGCGGCCACCACCAACGAGTTTTTCGGCGGGATCGACTTTACCCCCGACCTCAGCCCGCTGATCACCAGCAATCCTGCGGATTATGACACCACCAACGGTGGATCGGCCACGTTTGATGTGGGGGTCAGCGCTGCATTCGCCGTGACTTATCAATGGCTGGAGAATTCCAACGAAATCGTCGACGCCACCAATTCTGTTTTGGCGCTCACGAACCTCACTACTGCCTCCGATGGATTTGATTACCAGTGCATTGTATCCGACCAGTACGGCTCCGTCACGAGCACGCCTGCGCTGTTGACCGTAACGCTCAACCCCACGCTGCCCGTTATTACCAGCAGCACGAATGACGTCATCGGGTATGTGGATGCCTATATAACTTTTGCCGGTGTCACCGCGACCGGCACCGAACCATTTACTTACCAGTGGTATTTTGGCACCAACGAACTGGCGGATGACGGCGTTACCTACTATGGGTCTGCCACCTCCTCTTTGACAGTTTCGAATCTTACCACCACAAATAGCGGCAATTATTATGTCGTCGTGAGTAATGGCGCCGGTTCCGCCACCAATCTCGCGGATGTGCTGACGGTGAATTATCACACCGCAATCATCAACGCCGGCGAGCCGCAATCGGTCACCACCTTTGTGGGGACGCCCACTTCCATCACAGCCAATGAAAGCGGGGCCACGCCGCCGGTGACTTTCCAATGGTACCGGGGCGCCACCATTTTGAGTGATGCCGGAGATTTCAGCGGCTCGGCCACTCCCACCTTGGGTATTGCCGCAACCACGACTGCGGACAGCGGCACGAATTATTACGTCGTCGTCAGCAACCTCGGCGGCAGTGTCACCAGCTCCGTTGCCACGGTGTCGGTTATCACTCCGCCCAACCATTCATTCGTTTCGTACAGCAATCAAGTTTACGTTCAGAATTTTGACGGCCTTCCTGACCCCGGATCAGCTGGTTTGAACAAGAACGGTACTGCCAAAGGCAACGGAAGTTCTGTTAACAGTTTCAACAATCCCTTGGATCCCGGGCAACTGAACGGTCTGGCGTACTCGCTGGCCAATCCGTTTGACTTTGCATACCCGGTCATCAACAACAGCTACATCGGAGGTTTGGGCTTGTCGAAAGGCTCCACTAACTTGGACGGTTGGTATGGCGCGGCTGACACGCTGTACCCCGGAGTCGGGGGCATCACCCGCTTCGGCGCCCAGGACGGCGATCAGACCACTGGTGGCGTGATTGATTTCGGCCCCAACGACGTTGAAAGTGGCATTGCCGGCACCAACCGCGCTTTGGGTCTCCTCTCAACGGGTTCCACAGGATCCACCACCTTCGGATTGAAGTTGGTCAATAACTCCACCAATACGCTGAATGCCATCAGCCTCAGTTTTATTGGCGAGTTGTGGCACAACGGCACCACTGCCAGAACCATGTCTTTCGGTTACACGGTTGATGCGGCAAACACCCTTGTGCTGACTGCAGAGACCATATCCAACACCACGTTGGTGCCGGGCCTTGCGTTCAGCTTCCCGACCGCCAAATCCGTGACGACTGTGGACGGCACTCAATCGTCTAATCAAGTGGACCTGGTTACCAATGATTTGGCCCTGTCCAGTCCCTGGCTACCGGGTACGTCCCTGTGGTTGATCTGGTCCATTAATTATTATGGCTCTGGCTCCGGTAACGGTTACGCCATTGATAATTTGAACTTTAGCGCCACTAATCTGGTAACTACAGTTTCACCAAGCTTGCCGATCACGATCCTCCCTGGTTCGAGCCAAATTGTTGGTTCTGGCGCGTCTGCTTCATTCCAGTTCAGCTTCACCAACACCTCAGGTTTGAGCTTCTCGGTCCTTTCCACCAATAACTTGACCGCGCCGATTGCCACCTGGCCGGTCATCGGTCTGGCGCTGGAAAACCCGCCAGGCTCGGGACAATACCAATTCACCGACCCGAATCCGGCAACAAACGGCACGCAATTCTATATTTTGCGTCAACCGTAAGGTTGTGGCTTGGCCCAGTCTTGTGTTTATCGCAACGGGCGGATTTCCAAGGAAATCCGCCCGTTTTTTGTCGCTGATTTGTCATGAAACATGACATCGTCGTCCCGAAATCGATCGGGAAAAGGTTGTGAATAACTCGGCCTCATATGCGTATATTGACTTCAAGTCAAACTTTTTTGCATATTTCAGCTTTGGAAGACCAGGCCCGTCCGCGATCGTCGGCGCCGTGCGTCCACCAAAGATTTTGGGGCAGATGGTCAAATGAATTTCGTCCACCAGGTCAGCACGGAACATTGCCTGGTTCAATTCACCACCGCCTTCGCACAATAAACACCGCACGTTCCACTTCGTCCTCAGCCAGCGCAATGCCCCCCGGAAGTTGATCTGCTCCCGGCCGCATATTTTCACCTCCGCGCCAGCCGCTTCGAGTCTTTGCCGCTGGCCCTTCGAAATTCGTGCTGTGGTCAAAAGCACAATCGGCGAGAATGTTTTCTGGAAGATTTCCGCCTCCGGGTTGAGCGAGCCGCTTCCGCTGACGAGTACGCGGAGATTATGTTCCGCCAGACCGTTTCGTAGCCGCCTCCGGCGGAACGGTTCGCCGCCGTTGTCTAAAGTACTTCGGGAAATCTCAACGGTCCGCGCGCCGCACATCACTGCGTCCGCCGTGGCGCGTAATTCATAAAGATGCCGTAAATCGCGAATGCTGCCGAAAGAATGCACCGCCCGGTTGGCCGTCGCAATTTTACCGTCGGCCGTCATTGCCATGTTGATCAATACAAATGGCAGCGTGGGGCTTCGATTCGTGGGTTTGAGATTCATATTATAAGCATGGCATCGCCATAACTGAAAAAACGATAACGCTCGCGAATGGCCTCGGCATATGCGGATAAAATCACCTTGCGCCCGCGCGATTTCTCCCCTGGCGCCGCGAACGCGCTGACGAGCATGAGCAGGGTGGATTCTGGAAGGTGAAAATTGGTCAGCAACCCGTCCACGATCCGGAATTGCGCCGGGGGGAAGATGAAGATGTCTGTTTTTCCATTGTAAACATTGAGTTTTCCTGCGTTTTGTTGCGCGGAGGTCTCCAGTGCTCGTGTGGTGGTTGTGCCTGCGGCGAAGACGCGACGGCCAGATTCTTTTGCCGCATTCACGGCCAGGACGGTCGCTTCGCCGATCTCAAACTTTTCCGCATGCATCTTGTGTTCGGCCGCGTTTTCAACTTTCACGGGCAGAAATGTGCCGGCACCTACGTGCAGGGTGACGAAGCAAATGGTCACGCCAAGGGCCTGGATTTCTTCAAGTAATTTCGGCGTAAAGTGCAGGCCCGCCGTCGGTGCCGCCACCGAACCGGCAGGTTGCGCATAGACTGTCTGATAACGTTGCTTGTCCTCCGCGAATTCACCGTGACGCTCAATATAAGGCGGAAGCGGAATTTCACCGAGCTGGTCGAGTTCGTTGAAAATGTTGTTCGTGCCGGAAAATTGCAACCGCCGGTGGCCCTCATCGTTCACGTTGATCACGGTTGCCATGATTTTCGACGGCAGGTCTGCCGGCTTGGCTATTCGGATTTCCGTCCCGATCGCCGCGCGCTTGCCGGGGCGCAGCATCACCCACCAGTCGTTTATGGAATGCTCTTCAAGCAGCAGTATTTCGAACTTTCCTCCTGTCTTGGAATTGCGACCCTGCAACCTCGCCGGGATCACGCGCGAGTTGTTCAACACCAGCACGTCGCCCGCCTGGAAGTAATCCAGAATATCTTGAAACCCCCGGTGCTCGGTGCGATGCTCAGCCCGATGCAAGACCAGTAGCCGAGATCGGTCGCGCTGCGGAGCAGGCGATTGTGCAATCAATTCTGGCGGCAGCTCAAATCGAAAATCAGCGGTTCGCACGGCGCCAGCGTAATGGTAGACGGTACAGATTGACAATTCACGATTGCAGACACCAATTGTGAATAACTTTTGAATAAACCCCGATTATTTCGGGAGTTTTTTGTTGACTATGGTGGGTTAAAGAGGGTAAAAAGGGGTTGTTGTGGGGAGAAACCCCATTTTTTGATTGGCTGTTAATAAATGAGTGGGGCGCCGACTTACTTCAATTCTACCTTCAAACATGGGGTGGATGAGAAGCGGCGTTTACAAGTCCCGGCCAAATGGCGGCCGGAACAAGAGGGCGTTCAATTGACAATGATTGTCTGGCCAAAACATCAGGCGGGAACCTGTTTACGGGTGTTGCCGCCTGAAAAAATGGCGAAGTTGGCGGCTGATATCGATGCGATGCCCAACAGCGACCCGACCAAAGTGGTCTTGAAGCGGTTCGTCGGCAGTAAATCAATGCAGGTGGCGCTCGACAAGGCTGGCCGGATTTGTGTGCCGGACGAAATGGCGAGTGCGGCGGGGATCAAAGATGAGGCGGTGCTGGTTGGTTTGATCGACCGGTTTGAGATCTGGAATCCCGCCCGTTACGAACAAGTCGAGGCGATGGACGCGGTTCTTTCGCCGAAGGCATTTGAAATGATGGAGTGATTTTATGAACTTAGGAAAATTATTGGCGGCCGGAAAGGGATTTTTGGGCGGACGTAATTCGCTGGCGTACCGAGAGAATAAAAACGTCTATTTGCCTAAATTTAAATCGGTAAGAAACCCCTTTGAGGCGAAGGCAGAAGAGAAAAAATCAGCCGTCGCGCCCGTGCCCCCAAAGACGGTGGTTCCTGCTGTAGTGCCTGCGGTGGCGCCGGTCGCAGCGAAGAAGCGCCAGGCCCCCGTATTCGCAGCCCAAAAGCCGCTCGCGACGGCCAGTTGGGCGGAGCGGTTGAATCCTTTCCGCGCGCCGGCGCCCGCACCGGCGGCGCAGATGGTGACGCTACCCGTGCAGACCGAGCTTTCGCTCAATGCAGTGAAAGTGTTGCACAACGACCTGTCAGATGCTGACGTGGAGGTTGTCCCGGCCAAATCGCGGAACAATGCGCCTGTCGAATCGCCGCGCTTATTGCCGACCCGCGGGTCACTGGAATTTTTCGGTGAACGCCAATTGGAAACCGCCTGATTCAATTTAAAGATGCGCAGTGCCAGAATTCATTCACAAACCAGTGATGGTGGCGGAAGTCCTGGCCGCACTGAACCCACGGTCGAACGGGCGGTACGCCGACGGGACCCTCGGTGGAGCTGGTCACGCGGAGCAAATGCTGGCCGCGAGTTCGCCGACTGGACGGCTGTATGGGTGCGATCGAGATGGCGCCGCAGTTGAAGCCGCGCAAACGCGACTGGCCGAGAAGTTTGCCGGGCGGTTTGAAATCCGCCGGGGAAATTTCGCAGAACTGGTGGATTGGGTTCCGGCTGCGGGGTGTGACGGCGTGCTTTTGGATCTGGGGGTGAGCTCACCCCAGCTGGACGAGGCGGGTCGCGGGTTCAGTTTTCAAAACGACGGCCCGTTGGATATGCGAATGGACGACCGTCAGACGTTGACGGCTGCGGATTTGGTGAATGGGGAAAGCGCGGAAATCTTGGCGGACATTTTTTGGAAATATGGCGGCGAACGCGAGTCGCGTCGGTTTGCGCGGGCGATGGTCCATGACCGCGTGCGGCGAAAATTTATGACGACAAGGCAGCTGGCGGAGTTGATCGAACGGATTGCTCCGCGCGGTGGAAAAAAAGCGCATCCGGCGACGAAGGTTTTTCAGGCGCTCCGGATTGCTGTGAACGACGAGATCGGTTTCTTGAAGCGCGGGTTGTCGGGCGCAGTGAAAATCTTGAAACCGGGGGGGCGCCTGGCGGTGATCACGTTCCATTCGCTGGAGGATCGTGTAGTTAAGGAATTCGGACGTGAACGGACGCGGGATTACATGTTCAGCGGCGAGGTCGATGTGCCGGAACTGCGGACACCGGTCGTGCCGGAATTAAAATGGGTTTCGCGCAAGGCAATTTTGCCCGACGAAGTCGAGTTGCGTGAAAACCCACGCGCGCGCAGCGCGCAGTTGCGGGTGCTGGAAAAAATTTGAAATGGCTAAGAACCGAAAGAGTCAGTCGGCGTCAATCCACTTTGGGCCGGTCATCAAAGTGGTGCTGGTCTGCTCTCTGTTTTGCGGTTCGGCGGTTGGTTACGTCTGGCAAAAAAATGAGATCATCCGGCTGGGTCGCCAGATTTCGGAACGCGAAAAAAAACTCGCCCAATTGCAGGACGATAATGACCGGCTGGGTAGCCAGGTGGCGATTTTGCATTCACCAGTGATGATCGATGAGCGCACGAAGCAGTTAAACCTCGGCCTCGTCCCCGAGCAACCGGGGCAGGTGGTGTATCTGCACGAGCTGCCACCGGATGCAAAAGAAACATCGCAACAATTAGCCGGGCGGCCGGCGTCGGATTTGGTCCAGTAGGGATAGAATGATTTGGCCGCCGCTCGTGACGCTGTCGGGTGAGGAACCGACCGCCACGGGCGGTTGGCCGTTTTACTGATGAACAATAAAATGCAAATCAAGCGTGCACTGCTGCTGCTATTCTTTATAGGCGCGGCGTTCACCGGGCTGGCTTACCGGCTCGTGGATTTGCAGGTTTTACGGCACGATGAATTGTCGAAGCTGGCCGATGAAAACACTCGTCGCGATTACTGGCAGTCTCCCCGGCGCGGCGATATTCTGGACGTCAACGGCAATGTGCTGGCCACGAGTGTCGAAGTGAAAACCATCTGCGCCGACCCGACGTTGATCGGTGACCAATCCGCTGCCGTCGCCCGCGTGCTTGCGCCGTGGTTGCAGACCAGCGAGGAAGTGCTCGAAGAAAGATTAACTCCACGCAAAATCATCTCCAAAGATGCGCAGGGCCTGTTAACCACCAACGATCTACATTACGTCCGGCTCGCCAAAGATATTTCCGATGACACCTGGCTGAACATCCGTTCGGCGATGACCAATTTGGATTTCGGCGTGGACGAAAAAAACTTGCCGCAGCCTCAACGAAACTTTTTCCGCAGTTTACGGCAGAGCTCGGTTTTTGCCGAATCCGACCAGAAACGAAATTATCCCAACGGCGCCCTCGCGAGCCAGGTAATTGGCTTCTCAGGCATAGAAGAAATCGCGATGGATGGCCACATTGCTTCGCAGGTCGTCGGACGTGACGGCATCGAAGAGGCGATGAACACCAACCTGGACGGCGTTGCCGGCTGGCGGGTGACGGAAACCGACCATGCCCAACATGAATTGGTCGGGTTGCGTGACGAGGATGTTCCTGCGCGCGATGGTATGGACGTGGTGCTCACGATTGATTCCGTGGTACAACACATCGTCGAAACGGCGCTGGCAGATGCCATGCAGAAACACACGCCTCGAAGCATCACCGGAATCGTTATTCGTCCCGGCACCGGTGAGATTCTAGCAATGGCGACGCTCCCCAATTTTGACCCCAACCAGCCCGACACCATTTCACCGGAAACCCGTAATCGTGTCATCACCGACATCATGGAACCGGGCTCAACCTTCAAAATTGTCGTGGTTTCCGGCGCGCTCAACAACGGGACCGTGAAATTGACCGATCAATTTGATTGTGAGCACGGACATTTTGCCTACGCGGGACGGGTGTTGCACGACCACGAACCGTTCGGGATTTTAACCACGGAGGGCATCATCACGAAATCATCCAACATCGGGGCGGCGAAAATTGGCATCAAACTCGGGGAACAAAGCCTCTATGACTACGCCTGGGATTATGGCTTCGGCCAGCGCACCGGCATTCCACTGCCGGGCGAGGCCCGGGGATTTTTATATCCGGTAAAAGATTGGAGCAAAGTCTCTATCGCGCAAATTCCCATGGGTCACGGCGTCGCCGTCACCCGCCTGCAAATGGCGATGGCCATGGCCGCCATTGCAAACAATGGCTGGCTCATGCGTCCGATGATTGTCAGCCGTTTGCAAAACCACGACGGCAGTCTGGTTCAGCAATACGCACCTCAACGGGTGCGCCAGGTGGTCAGTGAGAATACCTGCCGCCTGATGATTGAAGCCCTCAAAACTGTCGTGACCAAGGATGGGACTGCGGAGGGCGCGGCGATGAAGGATTACGTCGTCGCAGGCAAAACCGGCACGGCTCAGAAGGCTGAAAACGGTGCTTACGTTCCGGGCAAATACATCTCGTCCTTCATCGGCTTCTTTCCGGCCGACCATCCACAACTCTGCATTTCTGTCGTCATGGACGAACCCAGGGAAGGCTATTACGGCGGTAAAGTTTGTGGCCCGGTGTTCAAGGACGTAGCCGACCGCTGCGCCAGTTATTTAAATATTCCACCCGACCCGGACCTAATGACCAACCAGTCGCCCTTGGTGGCTGAAACCAGCGTACGCCGGAGCCAGACGCCATGAACCAACCGCGACCTCAACTCTTTGGCATGCTCGCCGGCCTTTTTCTGGCCGTTGGCCTGGTTTTGTCTTCGATGCTCGGCACCGCTGCCTGGGTGAAGATCAAGAATTCCCAGTTCATCATGTCGAAAGGTTCCACCCGTAAAAATGTGATATCGGATCTCGTCGTCTGGAAAGGTTCGTTCACGACCGAGGCGACGACATTACTTGAAGCTCAGCACAAGCTCAAAACCGATGCAACAAAAGTGGCTTTCTTTCTACAAACCGCCGGCGTGACCAACCTGGTTTTCACGCCGATTGCCATCGAAGAAGTCCAGGCGAACGTTTCGAATGAAAGCAACGGCGAAACGATCACCCGGCAGCGCACGGTTGGCTATCGGCTGACCCAAAAAGTGCGGGTCGAGTCCGCCGACGTCGCGCGCATGGCCCAATTGGACACCACGCCGCTGGTCGAACAGGACGTTCTGTTCACCACCGAACCGCCGCAATTCCTGTACACCAAGGTGGCGGAGGAAAAAATTGAGATGCTGGCCGATGCAACGAAAGATGCCCGCGCCCGCGCCGAACAGATCGCAGAGCAGGGCAACCGCTCGATCGCCAATTTGCATGACGCTGAAATGGGAGTTTTCCAGATCACGCCACTGCATGAGACCGACACCAGCGGCGATGGCGAGAACGATACCAGTTCACTGGACAAGACCATCACCGCCGTCGTGACGGCAACATTTTTGTTGAAGTAATTTTGTGGAAGCACGCTCTTTGAAATTTGTCGCTGAGGCCTGCGACGCCGAAATCAAGTCCGGCGACGGGGAGGCCGAGGTGAAAAATGTCTGCACAGATTCACGACAGGCAAAAGCGGGCGATCTCTTTTTCGCCATCAAAGGTGAGAAGTTTGACGGGCACGATTTTCTGCAGGAAGTCGTGGCAAAAAATGTCGCAGCCGTGGTACTGGAAGGCAAAAAAGTGCCTACAGCTTTACCCGGCTGCGGCGTGCTGGCAGTGGACGATGTGCGGTCGGCCTTTGGAAAACTCGCAGCCGCCTATCGTCGCGGATTTGATTTGCCGGTCATCGCTGTCGGCGGTTCGAACGGCAAGACGACCACCAAGGAATTGCTCTCCTCCGTTTTGCGGCAGAAATTTTCAACGCTCTGGAGCGAGGCAAGTTTTAACAACGATATCGGTGTCCCGTTGACACTCCTGCGCCTCGAGAAATCACAGGAGGCGGCGGTATTGGAAGTCGGCACGAATCATCCGGGCGAGCTCGCCCCACTAGTGAAAATGATCGCACCGAGGTATGGGGTCATCACCTCGATAGGGCGCGAACATTTGGAATTTTTTGGCGACGTCGCCGGGGTCGCTCAGGAAGAAGGCTGGCTGGGCGAATTGATTCCGTTGGACGGAAAGCTTTTTTTGGGCGGTGACAATGAATGGACTGACCATATCGCCGCCCGCACCAAAGCGAACGTCGTTCACGTGGGTTTTGGTGAAAAAAATGACTGGCGGGCGGTCAAAGTCCGGCTGGATAAGGGCGGAGCAACCTTTCAGCTTGTGGCTCCATACAAAGCATTTAACGGAGAATATCGCGTTAATTTGCTGGGTCGGCACCAGGTTGGCAATGCGCTCTTTGCAATTGCAGTGGGTGCCGAGATTGGTGTGAAACATGCTGATATTCAACGTGGTTTGGCCGAATGTCAGCCGGCAAAAATGCGGATGCAGTTCTGGGAAGCCAATGGCGTAAGGGTGTTGGATGACGCGTACAATGCTAACGCGGATTCAATGATCGCCGCCTTGGAGACCCTATGCGATTTGCCCCTGCAAGGCCGGCGCGTGGCGATACTGGGAGATATGGGTGAGCTGGGTACACATAGTGAATCGGCTCACGCGGAAGTCGGGCGGCACGTGGCCAGGTTGGGAATTGGTCAGTTGTTCGCCATCGGCAGGATGGCGAAAGTAACCGCACAGTCGGCGCGCGAAGCCGGCCTTACTCGGGTGATCGAATTTGCCGATGTTGACTCAGCCATGGTCGCGGTGAAGAAATTCTTGAAGACAGGCGACGTCGTCTTGTTGAAGGCGTCGCGTGTGGCACGGCTGGAACGTATTGCGGAAACACTGAAGACGGAGAAAAATTGAAATGCTCTATTTGTTGAGCCAATGGGTTCTGGATTGGGCGCACGGCACCGAGTGGGAGTCCCGGTTGTCGTTCCTGCGCCTGTTCCGCTATATTACCGTCCGCAGCGCAGGGGCTGCTCTCACCGCACTGGTCTTAAGTTGGTGGCTTGGGCCTAAGATCATTCGCTGGCTCAAGCAATTAAAGTTCGGACAGGAATATTCCGATAAAGCCGAAGCAGCCGGCGGATTGTCATCGCGAGTCTTGAGCAAAAGGGGAACGCCCACCATGGGCGGCCTTTTGATCGTCTTGGCTCTGCTCATTTCGACCATGCTCTGGGCACAGTGGAATGCCCAAGTCGAATTGACTATGCTTTCGGTTTTGGTCCTCTCCGGTCTCGGTTTTTATGATGATTATGCCAAAATCGTGCAGCAAAGCGGGGGTGGAACTCCTCCCCGCGTTAAATTGATCGTACAATTCGTGCTGGCATCGTTCGTTGGTATTTACCTGTGGAACCTGCCGGCAAAAAGCGAATTGCGACTGGCCGGCAGTAAGCAGGTTTTATCGAGCAACCTAGTTTCTGATCTCATGGTGCCCTGTTATAAATATCCGATTCACGTCGGCGTCATCCTCGGAGTTTTGGTCGTGCTGTTGGCCATTGTCGGCAGCTCCAATGCCGTGAATTTGACCGACGGCCTGGATGGTCTGGCGATTGGGTGTACACTGATCGTCGGATTTGTTTTTTTGTTCTTTACTTATCTGGCGGGCAACGTGAAGGCGGCCGAATATCTCCAGATTCCATATGTGCCCGGGGCGGGCGAATTAACAGTGTTTTGCGCGAGTCTTTTGGGTGCCGGTTTGGGGTTTTTGTGGTTCAATTGCCATCCGGCCCAAGTTTTCATGGGCGATACCGGGTCGCTAGCACTCGGCGGGGCTTTCGGAATCGTGGCAGTGCTCATCCATCAACCATTTGTGCTAGTGATTGCTGGGGGAGTCTTTGTAATAGAGGCACTTTCAGTGATTCTACAAAAAAGTTGGTTCAAACTGACCCGGCTCAAAACCGGCACCGGACAGCGGATCTTTTTGATGGCTCCGCTCCACCACCACTTTGAGAAGAAGGGTTGGTATGAATCCCAGGTCGTCATGCGGTTTTATATATTATGTGTCCTCTGCGCGGTGGTCGCGCTGGCCACCCTGAAGCTGCGGTAGATAGACATATGAAACGTCAAAAAAACATCGAAAACACGTGCTTTGCTGCTTGCACGCATCCTGCATGGTTGTTAACTTTATGGATGGATGCGGCGCGGCGCGCAATAGCGAGCGGGCGGTTCTGGGAATTCAATTATTCTACCGGCGGTTATTTCCGCGACAGCTTCACTCCAATGACGATGAGCAAAAACAATTTAACACGTCACGAAATTTTTCGAGGGAAAGTTTCGTGGCGAAACAATCAAAAACCAAAACACCACAACCACCTCGAAGAAAGGACGCAACCGCGCCAAAATCCATGAGTAACCCCAATCCGTTTGTTCCCAAAGGCTCCCTGTTGGAGCAGCAATCCAAACGCCGCTCGCACCTTAAAATCGCCGTGTCCTGCATTTTGGCAGTGGGCATCGTTGGCCTCGTGGCCATGCTGATTCAGGGGTGCAAGCGAGATACGAGCAACGACAGCGGTTCCTCAACGGACAACAACACTCCGCCGCCGGTTCAACAGGATACCAATCCGCCAATCGCCGATACGAACACCCCGATGGCGACCGCGCCCGTCTCGGCTCCCCCGGTAGATACGAATGTGCCTCCGGTGGCTCCGCTGCCTACTCCAACGACTGAAGTTCCTGCAGTGACCCAGAATGAAGCTCCCGCTGGTACTGAGTACATCGTGGTGGCTGGCGATACTCTCGGCAAAATTGCGAAGAAAAATGGCGTGAGTTTGAAGGCGCTCGAATCGGCGAATCCCGACGTCAATCCGAAGCACTTGAAAGTTAAGCAAAAACTGGTCATACCGGCTGGCGCTACGTCATCAGGTGGTGTGACCCCGTTGGCTCCCGCCGACAACTCGGCGGCTGACACTACCAGCGAAACGACCTACACCGTCAAGTCTGGTGATACGTTGCATCGGATCGCCAAAAAATTCGGCACGAGTGTGAAAGCTATTGAGTCGGAAAACAATCTGTCCACGACCAAAATTAAGGTGGGCCAGAAATTAAAGATCCCGGCTAAAGCTGAATCAGCCGCTCCGGCGGCCACCTTGGCACCAGTTGCGCCCGTGCCCACGTTGCCGGCAACGCCGGCACCGCCGACATCGACGGCGCCTCCGCCCGCTGGTCCCAGCGGTACCTGAAAATCATTAGCGGTTGGCTTTTTTAAGAATCGCGATGAAAGTCGCCGTCACAACTTTGGCTTTTTGCGTTGCCTCCCTGCTCGCGCTGGGACTGGTGATGCTCTACAGCTCGAGTATGACCCAAGTCGGTGCGCAATACCTGAAATCACAATTGGTATGGTGTTTCCTCGGTTTCGTCCTCTGTGTGACGGCGACCTCAATCGATTATGTAGTTCTTAAGAAAATCGCCTGGCCGATGTTCTTCTTTACGCTCGTCCTGCTTGTGCTGGTGTTGTTACCCCTGCCGCACGGCCTCACCAAAAAAATTAATGGCGCGCACCGCTGGTTCATCCTCCCGGGAATGCGTTTGCAACCTTCCGAGCTCGGCAAAATCGCGCTGGTTATCCTGCTGGCATGGTATTGCGACCGTTTCCAACGCCACATGCACACGTTGCGCTGGGGCGTGTTGCAGCCGATGGCCATCATTGCCATGATGCTCGCACTGATTTTTCGCGAACCTGATCGCGGGACGACCATTTTGCTCGCCGCCGTCAGTGGCGCTGTGTTGTTGCTTGCTGGAGTGCGTTGGAAATTCATCATCCCGCCGGTCGTTCTCGCCGTCGCCGGACTCGTCGTTTCCATCTTGCACGACCCGATGCGCATGCGTCGCATTTTCAGTTGGTGGGATTTGGAAGAGCACAAGGATGGCGTTGGCTATCAGGCTTATGAAGCGATGATTGCGCTTGGTTCCGGCGGCTGGACAGGTCTCGGACTCGGTAATGGCCGTCAAAAACTCGGTTTTGTTCCGGAACATCACACTGATTTTATTTTCTCCATCATCGGCGAGGAATTGGGCCTGGTCGCTACGTTGTTGGTTGTGGTGGCATTTGTGGTGGTCGTCATGTGTGGAATCTACATCGCGCTGCACGCCCGTGAAACTTTCGGCACCCTGCTCGCGACTGGTGTCACCCTCTTAATCGGCCTGCAAGCCGCCATTAACATTGGCGTTGTCACCAGTGCGCTGCCGAACAAAGGTCTTCCACTACCGTTCATAAGCTATGGGGGTTCAAATCTTCTGGCCATGCTGACCTGCGTCGGTATTTTGCTGAGCGTCGCGCGACGGGCAAATCCGGCGAACATTGCTGCCACCGATTTTGTCGGCGACGATAATCCCAACCCTTTCGCCGCCCGGGCAGCATGAATTCATTCAAAGAAAAAAAACCATTAATCGCCATCGCTTGTGGCGGTACAGGCGGTCATCTCTTTCCGGGACTCGCCGTCGCGGAGCAATTGCAACAGCGCGGCTGCGCCGTATCACTGCTCATCTCCTCCAAGGACGTGGATCAGCAAGCCGTGAAAGACGTCCAGGGAGTGGAAATCTTTACGCTGCCAGCCATCGGCCTGCAAAACCGGAATTACTTTTCTTTTGCTCTCAGTTTTTGGAAATCCCTCCGCCTCACCCGTGGAATTTTCAAAAATCATCCGCCGCAGGCCGTGCTCGCCATGGGCGGTTTCACCAGCGCCCCGCCGGTCCTCGCCGCCCGGTCCTACGCCGCGAGGACTTTTCTGCACGAATCCAACACCATTCCGGGCCGCGCCAATCGTTTTCTATCAAGGTTTGTGGACGAGGCCTTTGTCGGTTTTCCCGGGGCGGCGGCGAGATTGAAATCGCGCAGGACCACCACAACTGGGACGCCTGTCCGCCCGCAATTTTCCGCGCCGGAGAATCTAGCAGACACCTGTTCGAAATCCACGTCTTGTCGCGTGGCTCTTGGTCTCGACCCGGATCGCGCGACCGTGCTCGTGGTTGGCGGCAGCCAGGGCGCCAGCGGTTTGAACAAGATGATTTTGTCGGCGCTGCCATTGTTGGCCGCCAAGAATTGGCAGTGGCTGCATCTTACCGGAGCCAATGAATGTGAACAAGTGAAGGCTGCTTATGCAGCAATGCGAATCAAGGCGGTGGTGAAACCATTCCTGACCGAAATGAACCTGGCTCTCGGTGCGGCCACCGCGTGCGTAAGCCGTTCCGGGGCGTCGTCTCTTGCCGAGATTGCCGCCATGCGGTTGCCCTCGCTGCTCGTACCCTATCCTGCGGCAGCGGACAATCATCAGTTTTTCAATGCCGCCGCATTTGAAAAAAACGGCGCTGCCCAAATGCTGGAACAGAAATGTGCTACCCCGGAAAAGCTCGCCGCGATTTTGACCGATCTGGTCGAAGGAGAAGCCGCGCGCGGGAAAATAACGGCGGCACTGGCGCAATGGCACGCGCCCAAGGCCGCCGAACAGATTGCGGAAAATATTTTGCAGTCGATTGCGGGTCGGCGGGCGAAAGCGACGCCGCGGGCACACAAAAACAATTGCGGCTGCGGTGCGCATGGCCCCGCCAAAGCTGTCTTTTGAACAATGACAACGGCCGCTGATTTTTTGGAAAAGGCGATGCCAGTAAACCTCGCTAACGAACTTACCGCCCGTGTGTCGGATGGGGCAATCATAAGGCGTGACGAGCCGATGGCGAAGCATACGACGCTCCGCGTGGGCGGCCCGTCGGACGTTTATATTGAGCCAGCGACCGAAGACGACCTCGCCGCCATCCTAAAATGTTGCCGTGAGCAGGTGGTGCCGTTTTTCGTCATCGGCCGGGGTTCGAATTTACTTGTCCGTGACGCCGGTTTTCGCGGCGTGGTGATTTGCCTTGCGCAACCGGCCTTTAGTCGGATCGAGATCACCGGTGAAAAAATACGCTGCGGCGCGGGCGCCCGGTTGAAACAGGTCGCGGTCGAAGCGCGACGGAGCGGCCTGAGCGGTTTGGAATTTCTCGAGGGCATTCCCGGCAGCATTGGCGGTGCGTTACGAATGAATGCCGGCGCGATGACCTCGGCAACCTTTGAGGTGGTCGAATCGGTGCGCCTGATGAATTTCGCCGGTGAGGTGTGCGAACTCACGCCGGACAAAATGACGGTCGCCTATCGCAGCTGCAATACTTTGAAAAGTCACATCGCCTTGGGCGCCGTGCTGCGCGGCCGGCCGGATTCATTGGAATCCATTGCCCAGCGGATGAATCTGTATAACCAGAAACGCTGGGCTTCGCAGCCCGCCGCCCCGAGCGCCGGTTGCGCTTTCAAGAATCCCCCCACGATTCCCGCGGGCAAGCTGATTGATGAACTGGGCTTGAAAGGCGCGCGCGTTGGCGGTGCGGTGGTGTCGCAGGAACACGGAAATTTCATCATCAACGACGGCCGGGCGACCGCACAGGATGTCCTGGATCTGATCGCGCTCCTGCAGGCAAAAGCGAAGGCGGCGCGCGGCATTGAGTTGCACACGGAAGTTGAGATCGTTGGTGGTTAATGCGTTGACTTCCAAATTGGTTGCGTTATGGTTGTGGCATGATCACGATCACGATCAAAGGCCTGTCCAAAGAGGCGCACGTTGCCTTGAAAAAACGGGCGGCGACGCATGGTCGTAGCCTGAATACAGAGGCCATTGCCGTCTTGGAATCCAGTGTCCGTAGTACGCCGATGGATATGGAGGGGATTTTGCGCCGGGCACGGGCGGCACGCTCCACCATGAAATTTGTCGCGACCGATGCCGAGATCAGCCGGTTCAAACGCGAAGGCCGGGCATGATTGTGGCCGATGCCAATCTCATCGCCCATTTAACCATTCGTAGTGAGTTTTCGCCGCTGACCGAGGCGGTGTACGCGGTGGACGCCGCTTGGGCTGTGCCGCTGGTTTGGTTGTCCGAGTACCGTAACACGCTGGCGAAGTATATTCAAGAACGGGGCATGTCGGTGGAATCGGCATTGTTGTCCTTGCGGTCAGCCGAGGAAGTTATCGGCGGGCGAACCTATCATGTCTCCTCGGAAAACATTTTGGAACTCGTGAAAGGTTCCGGTTGCGCGGCTTACGGCTGCGAATATGTCGCGCTGGCGGTGGATTTGGGCACACCGCTGGTCACGACCGACAAACAGATTTTGAAGGCGTTTCCGAAGACGGCGGTTTCATTGGAAAAATTCGCCAAGAAAAAATGAGCGGCAAATTGAATATCACAGTCATGCTAGGCGGTCCCAGCGCCGAGCGCGAAGTTTCCCTGCGCACCGGCGCGGCGGTTGCCCGGGCATTGCGTTCGCTCGGTCATCAGGTGCATGAACTCGACCCGCAGGACATGCATTGGGTTTTGGCGCCGCGAACTGACGTCGTCTTTTTGGCCTTGCACGGTACTTACGGCGAGGATGGCACTGTGCAAAAACAGCTCGATCAACTGGGTGTCGTTTACACGGGATGCGATGCCGAGGCAAGCCGGATTGCCTTCGACAAGGTGTTGACGAAACAGGCTTGTATTAAGGCGGGTGTACCGACGGCCAAGTTCCTGACCGTCACATCCTCGCACACACCGTTTCCCAAGGATTTTTTGCCGCCGCTCGTTGCCAAACCCATCCGGCAGGGCTCCAGCGTCGGCTTGCAATTCGTCGAAAGAGTCGAGGATTGGCCAGCCGCCCTGGCGGAATCGTTCAAATTTGATTCAGAAGTTCTGGTCGAGGAAAGAATTCTCGGCCGCGAAACCACCGTGGGAATTTTGGACGGCGAAGTCCTGCCGCTGGTCGAGGTCCGGCCGAAAATTGGCCACCTTGATTACCAGAATAAATATACAGCCGGCGCTACTGAATATTTCTGCCCGGCGGACTTTGACGCCGCCACCACCAAAAGAATTCAGGTGGCGGCTTTCAACGCCTTCAAGGCTGTTGGGGGCCGCGACTACGCTCGCGTCGATGTAATGGTGCGTGCGGACGGTTCGCCCGTTGTCCTCGAGGTGAACACGCTTCCCGGCATGACTGAAACCAGCTTATTGCCAAAGGCGGCGGCTGCGGCGGGCATGAATTACGCGGAACTGTGCCAGCGCATGATTGACCTGGCTGTGCGAAGGAATTAAACGATGTGGTTTAAGCGCGACAATCAGAATCGAAACCGGCGAGTTGGCCGCGGTCACGTGCTGGATGTGAAGCTCCGCTCCGACCAGATCCGGGCGGCCCGCATCCGGCTTACCACCATCGCCAGTGCGATCGTTTTTGGCACGGTATTCGGCTTGTATTTGATATGGCGCACCGGCGAAATGCTGCTGGACAAGTTCGTTTATGAAAATCCCGACTTCGCCATCCAAAACGTGGAAGTGCAGACTGACGGCGTGATTGCGCCGGAACAACTGCGACGCTGGTCAGGCGTGAGCACCGGTGCAAACCTGATCGCCCTCGATTTGGCCGCCGTGAAACGCAATTTGGAACTCGTGTCCGCCATTGACTCTGTTTCCGTCGAACGTGTGTTGCCACAGACGCTGAAAATTCGCGTCACGGAACGCACCCCGGTCGCGCAGGTCAACGTGCCGCGCACGGATTCCTCGGGCGGCATTGCGGTCTCGGTATTTCAATTGGACAACACCGGCCAGGTGATGCTGCCGATTGATCCGCGCCAGTGCACGGTGCCCTTGATGCAGATCAACACGCAGCTGCCTTTGATTCTCGGGCTGAATTATTTTCAACTGCAGCCCGGTCATCGCCTCGAGTCGCCCCAGGTCCAGGGGGCGTTGCAATTGCTGGCCGCGTTCGGACACTCGCCCATGTTCGGGCTGGTAGACCTCCGGCAAATTGACGTCTCTGCGCCGGGAGTCGTCATCGTCAGCACGGGGCAAGGCAGCGAAATCACTTTCGGTTTGGCCAATTTGGATCAGCAATTGCGCCGCTGGCGGCAGATTTACGATTTGGGATTCCGCCAGGGAAAGACCATCGCTACGCTCGATCTGGCGGTGGCCAATAATGTGCCGGTGAACTGGGTCATGGCGAATACCGCACCCGACACGGCGCCCAATTCAGTGAAACCTGTTAAAACCCGGAGGAAAAATGTTTGACGATGCCAACATCATTGCTGGACTAGAAATCGGCACTTCAAAAATCTGCGTCGTGGTCGGCGAACAGGGCTCGGACGGAGTGCCGAATATCATCGGCATTGGACAATCGCGTTCACGCGGTGTGCGCAAGGGCGAGATTGTCAATCCCGAACAAGTTGAGGAAGACTTGCGCGCCGCCATGTCCGAGGCCGAACAAATGGCGGATGTGGAAATTCGCAGCGTCTACCTCGGTGTGAGCGGTGGACATGTCCGCGGCTTCAATAATCGCGGTGTCCATACCGTGGTCTCCGCCGATCGCGAAATTACCGAGGACGATGTCCAGGACGTCATTAAAAATGCCAAGGCCATCAATTTGCCCTCTGAAAACACGGTCATTCATGCCGTGCGTCAGCATTTTTTTGTGGATGGCCAGGACGGTGTCACCAATCCCGCCGGCATGCTCGGTCAGCGGTTGGAAGTGGACATGCATGTCATTCACGGCCACGCCAACCGGATGCAGAACGCCATCCGCCTCGTGCGCGGCACCCAGCTGGAGGTTGACGAAATTGTTTTCAACGGCATCGCCTCATCGCTCGCTTTGCTCTCCGGGGATCAAAAGGAACTCGGCGCGCTTGTGATTGATATCGGAGGGGGTACCACGGAATTCGTCGTTTATTCGGACGGTGCCATCCGCCACACGGGCGTGCTGGCCGTCGCGGGCGACCATGTTTCGAACGACCTTGCTTACGGCCTGAAAGTTCCCCTGAGCCGGGCGGAAAAATTGAAGCTTGAGCACGGTTCCGCCACCGTCCTTGAAGCCGCCAGGAACCAGACTATCACGATCACTAACGAGCTTGGCCTCGCCCTCAAGTCCATCAATGCCGGCCACTTGCAACGCATCATGTCGCTGCGGCTCGAGGAGATTTTTCAACTCATTGCCGATGAAATGGAACGCGCCGGACTGACCGATTATTTGCGCGCCGGTGTTTTCCTGTGCGGAGGCGGTTCGCGAGTACCCGGCATCGTGCCGCTCGCCGAAAATGTTTTTCAGATGAATGTCACCCCCGGCAAAGCCAGCGCCATCAGCGGTTTGACCACCGCGCTCGACCAGCCGGAATTCGCCACCGCCATCGGGCTTGTGAAATACGGGTCGCTCAAAAAACGACAGCGGGTCAAACGCTCCGCTTTTTCAATTAATACGGACATGCTCAAGGGTGTCATGGGCAAATTTCTGCAGCGCTCCTGAAACCTGAAAGGCCGGATATGGAAACTGAAAACCTAAATTCAATTTCGGAAACCTCACGGCCGGCCGGCCCGCCGGCCGTGAGAATCTTCGGCGTCGGCAACGCCGGCATCGCCTTGCTGGGGATGCTCGCGACTCCAGAATTCGCCGAGGCAGAATTCGCCGTCATCAATACCGACTCTGCCTCCCTCGCCGCTTCGCCGGCACCCGTCAAATTTCATCTTGAAAATAAATTGTTGCGGGGACTCGGTTCTGGCGGCGATCCCGAACGTGGACGAGCCTTGGCTGAGGAACAGTTTTCCACGCTCAAGTCCGCCTGCGTTGGTGCGGACGTGGTTTTCATCGTCGCCGGACTCGGTGGCGGCGCCGGCAGTGGCATCAGCCCTGTGCTCGCCCGCGCGGCACGCGAAGCTGGCGCACTGGTGCTGGCGTTCGTGTCGCTGCCGTTCGAATGCGAGGGCAACCGTCGCGAGCAGCAAGCCGATCAGGCCTTGGAGCAACTAAAGTCCGCCGCGGATGGCGTCATCTGTCTGCCCAACCAGAAAATCTTCAAGCTTATTGACGAAAATACCAGCGTGCTCGACACCTTCCGTGTCACCAGCGGCTTTCTTATCGAGGGCGTTCGCGGGGTATGGCAATTGATAGCGCGCCCTGGTTTGATTCAGGTTCATTATTCCGATTTGTGCGCGCTTATCCGCGACCGCCATGCGGAAAGCGTTTTCGCCTTCGTCGAGACCGCCGGACCGGGTCGTTCCCGTGAAGCCGTGGAAAAGATCCTGGCCCATCCGCTGTTGGATGAAGGCCGCGCGCTGGCGGAATCCGACGCCGTGCTCGTGAGTTTGACGGCGGGCAAGGATCTCACGATGGCAGAAGTCAATCGAGTGATGGAGCAGATCAAGCGCCAATGCGGCCGCGCTCAGATCATCATGGGTGCGGCAATGGACGCGGATTTCAAGAATCGGTTGTGTGTCACTGTGATCGCAGCCAAACAGAATGCTCCGGCGGCCAGTGCGCCGATGCGTTCGGAAAATGGCGCCGGCACTGCCTCGTCATCCTCTCGTCGCGGACCCTCTACCGAGGCTGCCGCTCGCAAACGCACCATGATCAAAAAGCCGGTCCAGACCCAACTGCCCTTTACCATCGTCTCCAAAGGCCGTTTCGACAAGAGTGAACCCACGCTGCATCGCGGCGAGGATCTGGATGTCCCGACTTTTATCCGCAGAGGTATCGCGCTGAATTAGCCAGCGTATTCGGGTAATAGTTCTTCCCGCAGCCGCCAAGGCGGAGAGATTTAAACCGCAGTCCGGCGTATTCTTGGGATATTCTCTTAACCCGTATCATGACTGGAGAAATCGCCAAGAAATTGCATTTCGGAAAAGCCTCCAATGCCTTTTCTCAAATGAATGGCTGTGTCTTCGGAAGTCACTTTACAAATGGAAGCAAGCTCAACTTTGAGATCAAATGTCTTGCCAATTGATCCATTCGCGATTTAATCACATTTGTCCTCTTGGCCAAAACTTCAAAATCCATACGGAGACGACCCCAATAATTGGGTATGGACACTTTATTGTTGGTTTGAAGGAAATTCTCGAGCCAATAGTTCAAGGTTTTCGACTCTGCAAAACGTTTGAGGAGCTTCCAAAGCCGCCTCTTTTATGATCGGACGAAAATGAATACAATCGAGGATATCCGCTCACCCAAAATTAGTCTAATTTCTGGACCACGCTGTAAGCACATTATTCGTTGCGAACGTCAGTCGCAATTTATCTTCGTAATATTGCGGCCCGGTGGTTTGCACAAATCCAACACTGCCGGGATAACCCCAACCTCCCGAAACAATGGCGGTGCTGCCCCCGTTGCTGTAGCGCGAGACCCACTCGGCTACTCTCCGGCCATCACTCAATTTCGCCTGTTTGTCCGGCGGTCCATATTCAATGACCGCCTGGTCAAAGGTATAAGTCCCAATGCGGGCATCCCAATTGACCCGATGCGTCGCACAGCCGGCAAACACGGCTGCCACTACGGCCAACAAAACCAGTCTCATTTTCATTATCAAAATCTAACCATTCAGCCCTAAAGCGCAAACAGTTGTTCCTGACAACATGATTAAGTTTCCATCGTTGCTCGGACGCCGCACATGCAAACCGATTTGATCTTTTGACCAGGTCGAAAGAATATCGTTTGAGGTGAAAGTGAGGTGCAACTTGATTTCGTAATACTGCTGGCCGGTTTGAGAGACGCCGATACCTGATTCGTAACCCGGACCGGCGCACTTAACGGGGGCGACCCTTTGACCTGAACCCAAGTACCATTCCAAGGCTTTTCGACCATCAGTCAGCCGGTGCATCTTAGCAGGCAGCTGATATTCTTTGACTGCCTGGTCGAACCTGTAGGTCCCGAGGCGGGAGTCCCATTTGATCTCAGGCGTGGCGCAACGCTCCATCAGACCCGTCGTTAAAGCCAATATGACGAACTGTTTCTTCATGAGGCCCACACATTCTTCAGTACCTCGCGGCAAATAGCTGGCAATTTTCTCCATAAACCGTCCAGTGCAGCCGGCTCCATGCGTGTTGGAGCTTGGAATTTAGGGCTTCAAACATCACTCTTGTTCTATCGCCCGGTAACCCACTGCCGGTTCTGTGACAATGAATTTTGGCTGTGACGCGTCGTCCTCCAGCTTGTCCCGCAAGTGCGCGATATGGACTCGCAAATAATGCGTTTGCCCCACGGCATTGGGCCCCCAAACTTCTGTCAGCAACTGCCGGTGCGTAATTACTTTTCCCGCGTGCACGACGAGCAGGCGCAGCAGGGAATATTCCGTCGGCGTCAGTTTTACTTCCGATCCGTTTTTACGGACGACCCGCGCCGCCATGTCCACTTCAAACGGACCCGAGCGAAAGACTGCATCCGCCGACTGCGGCTGGCTGCGTCGCAGGGTGGTTCGCAATCTCGCCAGCAATTCGCCACTGCTGAACGGTTTGGTCACAAAATCATCCGCCCCGGCGTCCAGGGCGGCGATCTTGTCGTCCTCCCGGTCGCGTACACTCAAAACGATCACCGGCACCCGACTCCATTCCCGGATGCGCTTTAAGACCTCCACCCCGTCCAGGTCCGGTAAACCAAGGTCGAGCAGGATGATGTCGGGACGACATTGCGCCGCCTGTACGATACCTTCATTTCCGGTGACTGCGTCAAAAACCGTGTAGCCGTTCGCTTCCAACGTCACGCGCAGGAGGCGACGGATCTGCGGCTCGTCGTCAATCACGAGAGCAACCCTGGCTGGCTTGGGGGCTGTTGGTGTCATGCCAACGTTTCCGCGGGCGGCGATTCAGTCTGGGGAATGCGGATGGTAAACAATGCTCCGCCTCCGGGGCGGTTCGCGACGGAAATCTGGCCGCCCTGAGCCTCTACAAATCCTTTGACGATGGCGAGTCCCAGACCGCTACCGCCGGCGGGAGCGTTCGGCGCACGAAAAAATTTATCGAAAATGCGCGGCAATAAGTCCGGCGGCAACCCCGGCCCGGTGTCCGCCACGCTCAAAATTAACTGCCCTTTTTCATGCCGCACCTGGAGCAAAACCGGCGTGCCCGTTGGAGTATGGACGACCACGTTCAACAGTAAATTCGTCAGGGCCTGCTGCATCAACGTGAAATCCAGCCGGGCGAGCGGGATTTTCTCCGCGACCTCGACCTTGACCTCGCGCCCGGATAATTCACGTTGCAAGGAACGCACCGTCGTCTGCACTAGATCACCGACATCGCACCAGTCCAATTTGGGCCGAACATGGCCGGAATCCAATCGGGTCACATCGAGCAAGTTGCTGACCAGCCGGTTCAATCGTGCCGAGGCCTCCTGGATTTCCGATATCATTTTGCGGTCGAAACCGCTATTCGGGCCTTTTGATTCAGCCAGCGCGCTGGTTGCGCTCGAGATGGCGGCGAGCGGCGTCCGCAGTTCGTGGGAAATGGAATTGAGCAGTGCATTGCTCAGCCGCTCTGACTCGGCGACCAGTTTGCTTTGCTCCCCGGCGGCCCGCAGGGCGACCCGGTCCAAAACCAGCGCCGCCTGCCGCGCACTGGCTTCGAGCAAGTCACGTCGCGCAAGCGTCAAAGTCTTGTCCGGCAGCTGAACCGAGAGCACACCCACCACCGCGCGCTCCGTGGCCAGTGGTAAATGCAAATTCTCCGCGCCCGGCAGGTTGTCGGTGAATTTTCCCGCCGCCTGACGGTTGAGAAACGCCCATTCGGCGACGTGCAATTCCTTGTCGCTCAAGGTCAGGGAACTGTCGGGATGCGCGGCGAGCACGTTCTTTCCCGGCAGCACTACCGCGGCAGTGGCCAAAAAAACACGGTTGACCTCGCCAATGACCTGCCAGACGACTTCATCGCGCGTGCCCGCCTGCGCGAGTTCGCGCGTCAGTTGGTACAACGCTATGGCGCGTTCCTCACGCTGGCGTTCCGCCAGTTCCTGCGTGCGGATCCGGGCAACCAGCTGGCCGAGCACGATGGCGATAACAAAATACAATCCGAACAGAATGCCATCCTCCGTGCTCTGGATGATGAATGTAAAACGCGGCGGCAGGAAAAAATAATCCCACAGCAGCGCACTGGCCGCACCGGCAAACAAAACCGGCCCGCGCCCGATAAACAGCGCCAGCAGGACCACCGCGAGCAAATAGATAAAGCCCGGCACGCGCGGGCCGGTGAACTGCATTAGCAACACGTTCAACAGACTGACCGCCGCCAAGACGCCTCCAGCAATGGCATACTGTTTCCAGTTTGAGGCCGGACGCCAGCGCCAGCGGGGACGTAGCAGCGCGGCTCCGGATTTTTCCGCCCGCACGACCTGCAGGTCAATGTTACCGCTCTCCCGCGTCAATTGGCGCAGCAATCTGCCGGCGCGAAACCATTCCAACCAGTTGGCTGCGACGGGTTTGCCCACGATGATCTGGGAGACGTTGTTTTGTTGCGCAATCCGCAGCAGGCCGCGCGCAAGATTTTCGTCGGTCGTGTCAATCACCTCCGCGCCGAGCGCGCGGGCCAGCGCAAGATTCTTTTCCAGCCGCGACTGAGAGCTGTCGTCCAGCGGACGCGAATTTTCCACGTGCACCGCGAGCCATGGGCATTTTAAACTATCCGCCATCCGGCGCGTCCAGCGGATGAGCGACTCGGAAAGCGGACTGGCGCTGACTGCCACGAGCAGGCGATGTCCGGTCTTCCAGGCGCCAGCGTTCACCTGCGCGCGGTGGTACTCCTGCGTGTCCACGCTGACATGATCAGCGACCAGCCGCAGTGACAGTTCGCGTAAAGCGGTGAGATTGGATTCGCGGAAAAAGTTTTTCACCGCCAGGGCGGCGCGGTCGGGGACATACACTTTTCCCTGCTGCAAACGCACCACGAGTTCAGCCGGGGGAAGGTCGATCAATTCGAGTTCCGCATCATCCAGAATGCTGTCGGGAACGGTCTCGCGGATTTCAGAGCCGGTGATCTGGCGGACGGTGTCGGCGCGGCTTTCGATATGTTGCACATTCAGGGTCGTGAAGACATCAATGCCCGCGTCCAGGAGTTCGTTGACATCCTGCCAGCGTTTGGGATGGCGTGAACCGGGCGCGTTTGTGTGCGCGAGTTCATCCACCAGCACAAGTTGCGGACGTCGCGTGAGCACCGCGTCCAAATCCATTTCCGTCAATTCGATGTCGCGGTGGGTGATATCCTTTCGCGGTATCAACGGCAGGCCGGCGACGAGCGCATCGGTTTCCTTGCGCCCGTGCGTTTCCACGTAGCCAATGACCAGGTCGCGTCCGCTTTTGAATTCCCGCTGCGCCGCTTCGAGCATCGCAAAAGTTTTGCCCACGCCGGGACACATGCCGAGAAACACCTTCAGGCGACCGCGTTGCTTCCGCGCGACCTCATTCTGGATCGCGGCCAGCAAAGAATCGGGATTGGGGCGGTCTTGCTCGATCACATATTCAGCTTAATGAATCCATGGTGAAATTCAGCTTAAAAGGCCACGGCTCGGTTGTCGCGAATATTAAGTTTCTTGTTTTTGACGCGCAGTTGCGGGAAGCCTTTTTTGTCTTGGTGATGGTAGCAGATTTCCACCAGCGTCGGCCAGAGTTCGAGCGACGCTTGTACCATACTGACGACATCGTCCACGATGCGGGTCACGTTCTGCTGACAAATATCCGGCTCGAAGCCGTAGAACGAGCGTGCCAGGTTTTCGGCGAATAACCCGAGTGATTTTCGCCGCCGGGCATTCCTGGTCCTGGCCGCGGCTTCCGATACCTGGCGGTGCACACCGGTGATCTTCTCGAGAATTTCCTCCGTATCTTTGAGCATGACCTCACCATTGTAACTGAAACGTATCGTCAGCTCTTCGAGCCGGGTTACCCTGGCCTTGATCTTCTTTTTCAGCAGCGTACAGATTTCCTCGTTGAAAACATCCATCGCCAGCGGATTGCGCATGTAATTGGTTTTGATATGCGTCCGCGCCGAGTCCACGTGCGCGGAAACGATGCCTGGTTGCTCGATCCACAGCCGGTAAATGAAATCCTCAAAGCGCAGGCGTGTCGGAAAAAATGGCGGCAGACCCAGGCGGTTGTCGTAGCCGGCCACTCCGCAATCCATGCCCCAGTTCTTCTTTGTCACCACGGGACGGAAGTTCGCCAGCACATAAAGGTCGTTGAAATCATGGAGGTTCGCGTGGTGCTGCGATTCATCCCGCAGGTACATCCGGACGAAAGCCAGCGCGTCGATGTCGTTTGTGCCATTGCGAAACGTTTGCGCTATTTTGATCACGGCATTCCGGGAGGCGGCGCCGCGTTTGAGGACCAATGAATTGTCGCCCGCGAAATCCTTGGAGACGTTTGTCTCCAGATCCATGCCCGTGTCCGCGAGCCAGTCGCCCTTCTCGAACTTGCCGGGAAGCTCGCTGATTTTTCGTCCGAGCACTTCTTTGAATGAAGCAAGCAGATCAAACGACTTTTGGACGAACTTGTCACTGCCGCCTTTCATCGGTTTTCCCGGCTGACCGCGTCGGCATTCAGCGATTCAGGATGGGTTTCGATCAATGCGTGCGGGCGCATGTCGTCATCCGCGCTGACCAAATAATGGCTCAAGGAGTACCTGAGTGTGAAATTGTGATCACCGCCATAGCTGGGCCGAAAGAGGTCGCGGACAAGTGAATCCAGCTTTTTGTCGCGCAACCGGCGGTTGAGAAATTCGATGAATCGCTCCTTCTCGCGCAGGCTGACGTAATAAAGATGATTGACGGTTTTCGTTTGTTCGAGTTGCGCAAAATACTTCTCATGATTTGCCAGGCTCGAATCGTCGAAGACCATTATTTTCAACGAATGTCCATTGCTCCAAAAGTGTTCGTCATACTTTTCAATCGTCTCCGCGACGTCGCGTAAGCGGTAGGTGGAATTGGTAAAAATGACGTCAGCGTTTTTCATCTTGTGGATCACCCGTGGCGCGATTGTGAGCCCCGTTTTATCGGGATGAACCCGGTTTCTGTTCCTCGCGGCCCGCCGGTTGTGAACCGCCTTGTTTTGGCGGGCCGAACCGCTTCAAGGCCCAGCCGACCAGAAGCACGACGCCAATGGTTCCGCTCATCAAATAGATCACCACCAACAACAACTGGAGATAACTTGTGTTCATAAACATCATGGCCACGCGTCGCCTATTTTGTGGTCAAGGCGTCCAGGGCCACGTTGAGCGGGAGCACATTTACGCCCGGGTCGCCCAGGAAACCCAGGCTGGCGGGATCCGTGTTTTCTTTAATGAGTTCACGCACTTTGTCCTCGCTCAAGCCGCGCGCCTTGGCGACTCTCGGCATCTGCAGCTCGGCGTTGCGCAAGCTGATGTGGGGATCGAGTCCACTCGCGGAAGCGGTGACCGCATCCGCCGGGATCGGGGTGTTGGTATCCAGATTATTCTGGGCGCGATAGCTCGTAATGTTTTGTTTGATCGTGTCGGACAGCTTTTGCGAGGTCGGGCCAAGATTGCTGCCGCCCGAACTGGTCGGATCGTAGGACATGCCGTTGGCACCCGCATCCGAGGGGCGGGAATTGAAATATTTATCGGTGCTGAACTGCTGCCCGATGAGCCGCGAGCCGAGCACGGTTCCGTCCCTGGCCACAATCAGGCTGCCGTTGGCTTTGTCATGAAACAGCATTTGCGAGATGCCAAATACCACCACCGGATAGATGCCGCAACAAACGACGGCAAACACCAGCGTGACCATTACCGCGGCGCGGAATTCTGATATCAGATTTTTCATAAGCTTAAATGAGTTTGAGAGAGGTGATCACGACATCGATGGCCTTGATGCCGACGAACGGAATGATGATGCCACCGACACCGTAAATGAGCAGGTTGCGTTGCAGGATGGCGAGCGCGCCAACCGGTTTGAACTTCACGCCACGCAACGCCAGCGGAATCAGCGCCACAATGATGAGCGCGTTAAATATGATCGCGCTTAAAATCGCGCTGTCTGGACTGTGCAGGCGCATGACGTTGAGCGGTGCGATGGCGGGAAATGTGGCCATCAACATGGCGGGGATGATGGCAAAGTACTTCGCCACATCGTTGGCGATGCTGAACGTGGTCAGCGAACCGCGCGTGATCAGCAGCTGCTTGCCGATTTCAATGATCTCGATGAGCTTCGTGGGATTCGAGTCGAGATCCACCATGTTGCCCGCTTCTTTCGCGGCTTGCGTGCCCGTGTTCATGGCCACGCCGACATCCGCTTGTGCCAGGGCAGGGGCGTCATTTGTGCCATCGCCAATCATGGCCACCATGCGTCCTCCCGCCTGTTCCTTGCGGATCAGTGCGAGTTTATCTTCGGGCTTCGCCTCGGCCAGAAAGTCGTCCACCCCCGCCTCAGCGGCAATGGCGGTGGCGGTGAGCTTGTTATCGCCGGTGATCATCACGGTACGGATGCCCATTTTGCGCAGTTGTGCAAACCGTTCCTTGATGCCGCCCTTGACGATATCCTTGAGGTGAATCACCCCCAGCACTTCCTTGTTGTCAGTGACCACCAGCGGTGTGCCGCCAGAACGCGAAACTGTATTCACGGTATCGAGAACCGTTTGCGGAAATATGCCGCCCTCGCGGTCAACCAGGACCCGCATGGCTTCCGCGGCGCCTTTGCGGATTGAGCGAATGGGGGCGCGCGCGCCGTTGCGTGTTGGCGTGCCACGCTCCAGGTGAGACCCGGTTCCTCCAGCCGTTACGAGCGCACCCCCATCATAAAAATCCACTCCGCTCATGCGTGTCTGCGCGGTAAAAGGAATGAATTGTGCCTGCGGGGCGGCGACTTCGCGTCCGCGCAAGCCGAATTTTTCCTTGGCCAGCACGGCGATGCTGCGGCCTTCCGGCGTTTCGTCGGCCAGCGACGCCAATTGCGCGGCATCGGCCAGCCGTTCGATCGTGACCAGCGGCGCAGGAATAAATTCCGTGGCCTGGCGATTGCCGAGCGTGATAGTGCCCGTTTTATCGAGCAGGAGCACATCCACGTCACCCGAGGCTTCAACGGCGCGTCCGCTCATGGCCAGGACGTTGTGTTGCAAGAGGCGGTCCATGCCCGCGATGCCGATGGCGCTCAGGAGCCCGCCAATTGTGGTAGGGATCAGGCAGACCAGCAGCGCAATCAACACGGGCACAGAAAAGAGGGTTGCTGAATAAATGCCGAACGGTTTCAGCGTCACGCAAACCAGCAGGAAAATCAGCGTCAGCGCCGAGAGCAAGATCGTGAGTGCGATCTCATTCGGGGTCTTTTGGCGCGACGCGCCTTCGACGAGTGAAATCATGCGGTCCAGAAAACCCTCGCCGGGATTGATCGAGACGCGGACCTTGATTTCGTCTGACAGGACGCGTGTGCCGCCGGTGACGGCGCTGCGATCGCCACCACTTTCGCGGATGACCGGCGCGGATTCGCCGGTGATGGCGGATTCATCCACCGTGGCGGCGCCCTCAACCACATCGCCATCGGCGGGAATGACCTCACCAGCGTGGACCATCACGACGTCGCCCTTACGCAGATCACTGGCGCTGACTTCTTCGACATTTCCGCTCCTGCCAACACGACGAGCGGTCGTGTTAACGCGCGTGCCACGCAGGGCTTGCGCCTGGGCTTTGCCACGACCTTCCGCGACGGCTTCCGCAAAGTTTGCAAACAGCACCGTGAACCACAACCAGATTGCAAGTTGGGTGACGAAACTACGGTCGGCGGCCACACCGGTGAAGATCCCGACCGTCGTGAGCGCGGCGCCGACCATGGTCACGAACATGACCGGGTTTTTGACCATCAGGCGCGGGTCGAGCTTTACGAAAGCCTGGCCAATCGCCGGCCCGGCAATTTTCCAATCAAACAGTGAAGGAGCTTTATGAGTCATAAAATATCCGGGCAAAGGTTAAAATAGTTTTCCCTGCAGCATCAGGAAGTGCTCGACAATCGGGCCGAGCGTGAGAGCCGGGAGAAAATTCAACGCGCCGACCAGCAGGACCGTGCCGAGCAAAAGGAAAATGAAGGTGCCGCCGGAGACCGGGAATGTGCCCGCGCTGGCTGGCACCATTTTCTTCTGCGCCAGCGAACCAGCCAGCGCCAGGATGGGAATCATCATCAAGAAACGACCAAACAGCATCGCGATGCCGAGTGTGGTGTTGTACCACGGCGTGTTCGCGGAGAGTCCGCCAAAGGCGCTGCCGTTGTTGCCCACCACGGAGGAATACGCATACAGAATTTCGCTCAGGCCGTGCGGGCCGTTATTGTTGAGCCCGGCCAAACCCCAATTGCTCACCACCGCCCAAGCCGAAAAGCCAAGGATGGTCAGGCACAGGATCAGCAGCGACAGCATCGCCATTTTCACGTCAAAAGACTGGATCTTTTTGCCCAGATATTCCGGCGTGCGCCCGACCATCAGCCCGGCGATAAACACCGCCAGCACCACGAATACGAGCATGCCGTAAAGTCCCGCGCCCACGCCGCCGATGATGATTTCACCAAGCTGGATGTTGAACAGCGGCACAAACCCGCCAAGCGGCGTGAACGAGTCATGCATTGCATTGACCGCGCCGCAGGAGGCGTCGGTGGTGATCGTGGCAAACAAGGCGGAGTTGAAGATGCCAAAGCGCACTTCCTTGCCTTCCATGTTGCCGTCCGCCGCAGCGACTCCGAGCTGTTGATGGATCGGATTGCCGGAAGCCTCGGCCCACCAGCACAGCAGCGCCCCAGCGAGAAAAAGCGTCATCATGGCGCCCCAGACAGACCAGCCGTGCGCCTGATTTTTGGTCATGCGGCCCAGGTAATAGGTCAGGCCGCTGCCGATAGCAAAAATGGAGAGCATTTGCAGAAAGTTGGAGAGCGGCGTTGGATTCTCAAACGGATGCGCTGCATTTGCGTTCGTATAACCGCCACCGTTCGTGCCCAGCATTTTGATGGCGACCTGTGATGCCATCGGGCCTTGTACGATGGACTGAGTGTCGACCGTTTGATTCACCATCACCGGGACATTGGTCATGACGACCTGACCTTTGGCATCGAGCTGGGGCACAGTATTCATCACCGCCACGCCATTGGTCATTAACGGGTTGCCCTTGGCATCCAGCACGGGCGCTTGAACGGTCACCGCCATGTTTGTGGTCACCGGATTGCCCTTGGCATCGGTGGCCTGCACCTGAATGGTGTAAGGTTCCAGAACCTTCGCCTGTGTGTAAGGCTTGAAGTTTTGAATCATGCCCTGGGACACCAGGACGACGGCGAAAACGACGCAAATCGGGATGAGCAGATAATAAGTGATGCGCACCAGGTCCACCCAGAAATTGCCCAGCACATTCGTCGAGTGCCGCGCGATGCCGCGCACGAGGGCCGCGGCGATGGCGATGCCCGTCGCCGCCGATCCAAAGTTGTGGATCACCAGTGCGAGCATCTGCGAGAGATAGGACATCGTGGATTCTCCGGTGTAGCTCTGCCAGTTCGTGTTTGTCGTAAAGCTGACGGCTGTATTG